>NZ_JALNUZ010000006.1:0-248690 GCF_026541005.1 Pantoea sp. GM_Pan_4 | reverse complement strand
ACCAGTAAGGAAGCCCCGGACGAGAGTCCGGGGCTTTTTTACGTCTGGCGATCGCCAAATCCACTTCACCCCTTGCAAAATCTCTCCCTAAAACTCCAGCTCTGTCACATTTTGTCATCCTGAACGGGCTCTGATTCCCCCGTACGGCCTACAGCTGCTTTACTCATTGCTTTAGCGATGTTCTTCGCAAGGAAATGAGGTAAAAGATGACCGACTTACAACAAAAATCGGCCCAGCCGGAAGCGGCAGCCGTCAGTAAACAACGCATCTGGGCCATTGTCGGCGCGTCGTCCGGCAATCTGGTCGAATGGTTTGATTTCTACGTCTACTCGTTCTTCTCGCTCTATTTTGCTCATGTATTTTTCCCGGCCGGCGACACCACTACCCAGCTGCTGCAAACGGCCGGCGTGTTTGCGGCGGGCTTCTTAATGCGTCCCATCGGTGGCTGGCTATTCGGCTACATCGCGGACCGTCACGGCCGAAAAAGTTCGATGCTTATCTCGGTATGCATGATGTGTTTTGGTTCTCTGGTCATCGCCTGTTTACCCGGCTATGGCAAAATAGGCATTGCGGCACCGGTGATTTTACTGCTGGCGCGCATGTTTCAGGGCTTATCGGTGGGCGGTGAATATGGTACCAGCGCTACCTACATGAGTGAGGTGGCACTGGAAGGGCGCAAAGGCTTCTACGCGTCGTTCCAGTACGTCACACTGATTGGCGGTCAGCTGTTAGCCGTGCTGACGGTCGTGGTGCTGCAACAAATCCTCAGTGATGAAGCGCTGCGCAGCTGGGGCTGGCGTATCCCGTTCTTTCTTGGCGCGGTTCTGGCCGTGGTCGCTCTGTGGTTGCGTCGCTCACTGAATGAAACCTCCGAGAAAAAGCACCGGGAACATCGCGATGCCGGCAGCATCCTTGGCCTGCTGCGTAACCATTCGCGCGCCTTCCTGATGGTGCTTGGCTTTACCGCCGGCGGATCGCTGAGCTTCTATACCTTCACAACCTACATGCAGAAATATCTGGTGAACACGGCGGGTATGGATGCGCGCAGCGCCAGTGCGTTGATGACCGGCGCGTTGCTGGTATTCATGCTGATTCAGCCAATTGTGGGCGCGCTGTCAGATAAGATTGGCCGGCGGGCATCAATGATGATCTTCGGCGCTGGCGCGGCTATCTGTACCGTGCCGATTTTGATGTTGCTGCAGAATGTGCAAAGTAGCGGGCTGGCGTTCGTGCTGGTGATGCTGGCGCTGATTATTACCAGTTTCTACACCGCCATCAGCGGCATCCTTAAAGCGGAGATGTTCCCGCCGGAAGTGCGTGCACTGGGCGTGGGGCTTTCCTATGCGGTAGCTAACGCTATCTTTGGCGGTTCGGCCGAGTACGTGGCGCTGTTACTGAAGAAGCACGGCATCGAAACCACCTTCTTCTGGTATGTCTCGGCAATGGGCGCGCTGGCATTTCTGGTATCACTGATGCTGCACCGCAAAGGCAAGGGGATTGCGCTGTGATTACTGGCTCAGGTTCCACAGGGCAATGCCGCTGGCCGCACCGGCGACATCCCAGCTAAGATCTTTCCAGCTCCAGCCGCTCCCGACATGGCGGCTGTCCCAGGCTTCTTTGGCTACGCCGAAGCTCAGCGAAAAGAGCAGGCCGAAGCGCAGATTCTGCCCGTGGCCCTGATGTTGATGCTGAGAGATCTCGCTGCCCGCGGCAGCCAGAGCGGCAGAGGAGAAAAAGTGTTGTGCCTTATCCTGGCCGGTCCAGCTGTCCTGCGCCACATGCGCACATCCGCTACACAGTAATACCGCACAGAGGATGAGCGCACGCATCGGCTACAGCAGACGGCTAATAAGGCGGTCGATACGGATGCGACGCAGACGGCGAATCAGCTTACGCACCTTTGCCGGATAATCAGAGATGCTCTCCAGCTCGCGGAAATGTTTCACCACCGTGGTGTGCTGACGGATCAGCGCCAGTTCCTTATCGCGCTGCTCTGCCAGCTGGTTGAGCGGATCGTGAATCAGCACCGCATTTTCCAGATCGAGTCGCCAGGCGCGCGGATTGAGGTTATTACCGGTGATCATCATCCATTCGTCATCAACCCAGATGCCTTTCAGGTGATAACTGTTGTCGCCATCTTTCCACAAACGTACCGTCAGCTGGCCGTTATTGACGTAATACTGCAACCGGCTGAGGAAGCGACGCAGGTTGATTTCATACAGATAGGGCAGCGCACCGATAATCTTGAACGGCTCGTGTGGCGGAATGTAGAAATCGTTGGCGGTTTTATCGCCGACGATGATCTCAACCTCTTTGCCCTGACGCAGCAGCTGGATCAGATTGCGCACCAGAATGGCCGGCAGGTTAAAGTACGGCGTGCACAGCGTGAGCTTACGCTCGGCGCAGGGCATTAAATGGAAGATGGTTTTGTTCAGCAGGCTACGTTTACCCAGCCCGACCAGCGGCGTGACGGCCAGTGATTCGTTGCCAGCGTCACCGGTAAACTGATAATTGAAGCTGCGCAGCTCCTGGCGAAACTGGCGGGTTTCATTCTTAATTTCCGGGCTGGAGGGACGTTCGGCCTGGTCGAGACGGTTAACGGCCTCAGAATGTGTGAGATTCTCACCAATCCACTGAAACATGGTGTCCGCCAGCTGCGGATTACGGATCAGCTGATAACGGTCATAACGGTATTTGTCATGCTGATGCAGATAAACATCGTTCAGGCTGGCACCGCTGTAGAGCAGCGTATCGTCAATGATAAAGCCTTTCAGATGCAGCACACCGAGCGCTTCACGGGTGTTCACCGGAATGCCATACACCGGAATCGCGATATCGGGATGCTGCGCCGCCATTTCGCAATACCAGTCGGCGTTCGTCAGGCCGCGCGCGGCACCGATACGGCCGCGCTGCGCACGATGCCAGTCCACCAGAATGCTGACATCCAGTTCCGGGCGCGCCTGACGCGCTGCATACAGCGCCTGCATGATACTGCGTCCGCCGTCATCATTTTCCAGATACAGCGCGGCGATGCAGATGCGTTTTTCTGCCATAGCGATTTTCGTCAGCAGGGTTTCACGAAACTCGGCGGGCGAGTAAAGCGTGGTCACATCCGACACGGACTGTGACAGTTTAGGCAGCTGTGCGAGGTGTTGTTGGTGTTTATTGCGTTTGAATTTAGACAACATCACAGTGCACTTCTTCTCTGTTCATTGTATGGCCTTTTGCCATCAAATCATGATCCTAACGGTAAATAATAACATCAACCGGCCGGTTAAGGAGGATTTTTACCTTTCTCTACAGCCAGGTCGCCGGTGTCAGCCAGCGGTAAATTCAGACTGACAATGCCATCATCCATTTGAATATTCACACGAAAATTGAGTTTTCGCGCTAAGGTAATCATGCCGGTATTGTGCGGCATGGTGATACCGTTCAATTGTTGCAGGCCGTGATCGCGCGTATAGCGGATCATCTTTTCCAGCAGCCGCCGGCCCATGCCCAGACCCTTCAGGTCAGAACGCACCAATACCGAAAATTCTGCGTCGATATTGTCAGCATCGGAGATCGCGCGCGTCACGCCGATAATCTCATCGGCACCGTTATGCTGGCGTACTGCGACAATCGCCATCTCCCGGTCGTAATCGATCTGCGTCATGTTCGCCAAATCGTCGTGGGTAAACTCATTGATCTCACTGAAGTAGCGATAGTAAAGGTCTTCTTTGGTGACCTGGGCGATGAAGGCACGTAGCTGCGGTTCATCCTCCGGCAGAATCGGGCGAAACAGGCAGCGCTGGCCATCTTTAAGCTGCACCTGCTCTTCCAGATGGTGCGGATAGGGACGAATCGCCAGCCGCGCCTCACTGTCGCCATGAAACGGAGCCAGCTGCAGCGTCACGTCCAGCAAGGTAAAGGTATTGGCGGATGCCAGCAGCGGATGAATATCCAGCCGCTGAATCTCCGGACAGTCGACCACCAGGTTTGATACCTGCACCAGCAGCTGACTCAAACCGGTGATGTCCAGCGGTCGCAGTGCACTGCGGCTGCGCACTTTGCCGCTCTTCAGTGCCTGAATCACCAGATAGCGCGCCAGCGTCATATTCAGCGGCGGCAACGCTACGGCGGCCTGCTTGTCCGGCTGCCACTCCACACCGCCTTCGCCCAGCATGATGATTGGGCCAAACAGCGGGTCATGCTCAACCACCACCCGCAACTCCTGTGCACCGGCGCGGTTCGCCATACTTTGCACCAGTAGGCCGTCAATGCGCGCCTGCGGATGCGTTTCACGCACGCGATCGAAGATGGCGTCTGCTGCCTGTTCAACTTCTGCCGCGCTGCGCAGATAGAGCATCACGCCCTGTACATCCGACTTATGCGCAATATCCGGCGAGCGCAGCTTGAGCGCCACCGGATAACCAATCTGGTCGGCAATCTTAGCGGCAGACTGGCTGTCGCTGGCGATCCAGGTTGGCAGCGTCGCCAGCCCGTAAGCCTGCAGTATGGGCTGCACCTCGTGCGTATCCAGCGTGGTAATGCCGCTATCCAGTGCCTGTTGTAGCAGCTGATGTGCCTCGGCGCTGTTTTGCGTCAGGCCCAGCGGCAGCGCTGGCGTTTCGCGTAGCTGTTTCTGGTTACGCCGATACTCAACCTGGTGCATGAATGCCGTCACCGTACCTTCTGGCGTGCGCCAGGTCGGAATGCCGGCCTGGGTGAATGCGCGGCGGGCTTCCTGCGAAGAGTGTTCGCCGCACCAGTTGGTCAGCAGCGTCACCTGCTTACCCCGCGGATGCGCGGCCACCGCCGCAATAATCTGCGCGGCGGTTTCACTGGCCGGAGAGACGGCGCTGGGTGAATGAATAATCATCAGCGCATCCAGTTCATGGCTGTCGAGCAGCTGTGTTACGCAGGCTACATACAGCGCGGGCGTCGCATGATCTTTCAAATCCAGCGGATTACCGCGCCCGATGCCCTCCGGCAGCAGGGCCGCCAGCGCCTGCAGCGTGGGCTCATCCAGCGTCGCCAGCTTGCCGTTACGCGCATAGAGTTCATCCAGCGCCAGCGCTGCCGGGGCGGCGCCGTTGCTGATAATCATCAGGCGCTCACCGCGCAGCGGGCGCATGTGGCTGAGCGACTCCACGGCGGAAAACAGCTCATGCGTGTCCTGCACGCGCAGCAGACCGGCGCGCTGAATGGCGGCATCCCAGGCGGCATCCAGTCCGCTGGCGGTGCCGATCATCGCCTGTGCCTGATGGCTGCGACCGCTTTTGATCACCAGAATCGGTTTATTACGCGCTGCGCTACGCGAGGCAGAAACGAAGCGCCGGGCGTCGCTCAGGTGTTCCAGGTAGAGCAAAATGGCGCTGGTTTTGCCATCGCGTGCAAGAAAATCCAGCAGGTCGTCGACATCAATATCCAGGCTGTCGCCCAGGGCGATAAACCACGAAAAGCCCAGGTTGCGCTGTTGCGCCCAGTCGAGAATGGTGTTGGAAACCGCCGCCGATTGCGAAATAAAGGCGATGCGTCCTTTCGCAATCGGTACCGGTGAGAAGCTGGCATTCAGCCCCTGCCAGGGGGCTAACAGGCCCAGACTGTTGGGGCCCAGCAGGCGCATCTGCCACTGGCTGGCACAGGCTTTCAGTGCCTCCAGCTGGCTGGCCGGCGCGGAGAGAATAATGCAGGCTTTACAGCCTTTTTCTCCCAGCTGCTGTAACAGTTCCAGGTTGCGTCTGGCGTGGGTGCAGATAATCGCCAGGTCGGGGGCGAAGGGCAGGCTGGCCACGTCCGGCCAGGCCAGAACGCCACTGACCGCCTTGTATTTGGGCGTGACCGGCAACACCGGACCGCCAAAGCCGCCCGCCAGCAGGTTGCGCATCATCAGATAGCCAGCGCGGCCCGGTTTTATCGACGCACCCAGCACCGCAATTGATTTCGGTCGTAACAGCGCTTCCAGTCCACGTTGGCTCATCATTCGCTCCTGCTCTCGGGATTGGCATGATTGTAAACGCTTTTACGCCGGTTGCCGATTTGTCGATGTCAGGCTGCGAGCCAGCTTCAGAAATTGTCTGTTTGTGCGTGTATCGGATGGTGGGGTTTGCCGGCCAGATAGGCCTGACGAAAGCGTTCAAAGTGCTGCTGCAACGCCTGCGCCGCCGGGACATCACCTGCCTGTTCCAGCAGCGCGGCGGCCACTTCGGCGGTGCAGTGCTGGCCAGGCGCGTGGGCTTCGCGCAGCGTGTAGCGCGACGGTGTCGCCACATTCAGTGACATCACCGTAAAGCTATCCAGCCACGGACTTTTGCGGAACATTTTGCGCGCTTCGGTCCAGGTGCCGTCGAGCATGATAAACAGCGGTGGCTTGCCGCCGGTGGGCGGCGTGGTCAGCACCTGGCGATCGGCATCGGCATAGGCACCGGGAAACACCACCATCGGCTGATAATCGGCCGTCTGCACCGCCGCCAGCAGCGCGGCGTCGGGCTCGGTGCGCGACCAGCCAAAGGCCTGGGTTTCCGGCAGAATGTCGGCAATCAGCCGGCCGGTATTACTGGGTTTCATTGGTTCAGTATCAAACATCACCAGGCAAAACCGGCTGCGCGCCTGTTGCGGCTGCAGGGTCGCGCACAGACAGTTTTTATGCGGCAGCAGGCAGCGCTGACAGCGCAGCACGCGGTTGCCTCGGGCGAGAAACGGGCGCGTGGCACGCGCTAAACGCTGCGCACGCAGGCGCAGGACGGCATTTTCAGACATAGCATCGCGGACAGGGAAAAACGCCAGTGTAATAGAAGGGCAAAAACAAGGCCAGCACGTGGCTGGCCCTGGAGGATTAGAGTGATTCGTCGAGCCATTCGTTGAACGGCGCTTTCGGCATCGCACCGTTCAGCATGTCCACCATCTCACCGTTTTTGAACAGCATAATGGTTGGGATGCTGCGAATGCGAAAACGCGTGCTGAGCGCAGGTTCCGCCTCAGTGTTCACTTTCACGAAGCGCACTTTGCCGCGCCGCTCGTCGGCGACGTCTTTAAACACCGGCGCGAAGTTCACGCACGGGCCGCACCATGGCGCCCAGAAGTCGACCACGACCGGCAGATCGTCCTGCAGGTATTTATCCAGCGTGGCCGCCGTGGCATTCACCACTTCACCGCTAAACAGCGCATCGCCGCAGCGACCGCATTTGGCTCCGTCGGCCAGACGTTCTTCTGGAACGCGGTTAGTTGCCTGACAGGAGGCACATACAGTATTCATCGTCACCTCAAACCGGACCTGTAAATCTTAGGATTGGTGAACATTATGAAAAGGTTGAATGCTATGCTCAATCTGGATTAAGCAATAGGTTCAATAGTTGATAGCTAAGCGCCGACACATCAGGTAATCTTCGCGCTCTCAATGCTGGAGGAACAGATGAACGACGAATTTAAAGGCAAAAGCGGCAAGGTAAAAGTGATGTACGTACGTGATGAGGAGGGCGGTCAGAAGCCAAATCCCCGTACCGGCAAAGGCGGCCGTCCTGCTGCGCGCCAGGAAGAGAATCGTCGCTCTGGTCCTCGCAGCACCCGTAATAATGAAGAGAGCGGTCGTCCGCGCACCGCCCGTGGCGATGATGCCGGGCGTTCGCGTGGTCCACGTGATGATGCTGGCCGTTCGCGCGATCCGCGTGACGATAGCGCGCGCGGGCGTCGCAGCGATCGGGACGATCGCGGCTTCAGTGATTCACCGTGGCGCACCGTGTCACGTCCGCCTGTCGCCGCTGAAGCGGATGCGGGTGACGAAGCGGCCAGCAGCAAGCCGGTTATCGACCCGGAACTGATTCGCCGTCAGCGTCAGGAAGAGACGCGCGTGTACGGCGAAAACGCCTGTCAGGCGCTGTTCCAGAGCCGTCCCGAAAGCATCGTCCGTGCCTGGTTCGTGCAAAGCGTCACGCCGCGCTTCCGCGAAACCCTGCGCTGGCTGGCAGCAAACCGCAAAGCCTATCACGTGGTGGACGACGCCGAGCTGGCGAAAGCGTCCGGGACTGAACACCACGGCGGCGTGTGCTTCATTATTAAGAAGCGCATGGGCATGCCGGTGGCGGAATGGCTGCAGCAGGCGCAGAGCAAAGACTGCGTACTGGCGCTGGAAGATGTCAGCAACCCGCACAACCTTGGCGGTATCATGCGCAGCTGCGCGCACTTTGGCGTCAAAGGTTTGCTGGTCAATGATGCCTCGCTGCTGGAGTCGGGTGCCGCAGTTCGCACGGCTGAAGGTGGTGCAGAGCACGTTCAGGCGATCAGCGGTGAAAGCTTTGCTGCGGGTCTGGAAGCGTTCCGCAAAGCCGGTTACACCATCGTGACCACATCCAGCCACGCCGGTACGCCGCTGGCGCAGGCGGCGCTGCCAGCCAAAATGGTACTGGTGCTGGGTCAGGAGCGTGAAGGTCTGTCAGACAGCGCATTCCAGCAGGGCGATATCAGCCTGTCGATTGGCGGTACCGGCAATGTTGAAAGCCTCAACGTTTCGGTCGCGACCGGCATCCTGCTCGCCGAGTGGTGGCGTCAGAACGCATAAATAAAAAAACGGGCCGCTGTGGCCCGTTTTTGTTTCTGTCACTCAGTGCGCGCCACCGCCGCCACCGCCTGCGCCAAACGGCGGACGGGCAAACCACACCAGAACCAGCAGGACCAAAAACACCCCCGCCGATGCCCAGAAGATCTCGTTAGCCGAGATAATCAGGCCCTGATTAGTAATTTGCTGTGCGATATAAGCCGACGCCTGCTGCTGCGTCATGCCCATGCTTTGCAGCTGGTCATACATTTGCTGCGAATTCGGATTGAATGGATTAACCGATTCCGACAGGTAGCTGTGGTGCATCGATTCGCGGTCTGTCCACATGGTGGTGGTGATTGACGTTCCGATTGAACCCGCCAGCGTACGCACAAAGTTCGACAGGCTGGAGGCCGCCGCCATACGCTCTGGCGGCAAGCCGGACAGCGTAATGGTGGTCAGCGGCATAAAGAAGCAGGCCACCGCGAACCCCTGGATAAACTGCGGCCACGCGGAGGCACCAAAATCCATCCCCGGCTCAAACGTATACGCACGCCAGTAGAAGCACACCGCATACATGATAAAACTAAAGGTTACCAGCCGCCGCATGTCCAGCTTATGGGCGAAGCGGCCAATGATCGGCGACAGAATCACCGGAATGATCCCCACCGGCGCCGATGCCAGTCCAGCCCAGGTGGCGGTATAGCCGTATACCTCCTGGAGCAACTGCGGCAGCAGGACGATCGAGCCGAAGTACAGCATGTAAGCCAGACTAATCGACAGACAGCCGATGGTGAAATTTCGCTTCTTAAATAGCGACAAATCGACAATCGGGTGATCGTCGGTCAGCTCCCACACCAGCAGCACGGCCAGCGACACCACCGCGACCACCGTCAGCACGATGATTTCGGTTGAGCCAAACCAGTCGAGTTCTTTACCGCGATCAAGCATCACCTGCAGAGAACCAATCCCCACCACCAGCAGCACCAGACCGACCATATCGATCGGGCGGATCTCAGTTTTGGTTTCGCGCCCGCGCAGGGTTTGCAGCGTGAGCATCACCACCACCACGCCAATCGGCACGTTGATGAAGAAGATCCAGCCCCAGTGATAGTTGTCGCTGATCCAGCCACCGAGAATCGGACCGCAGATCGGCGCAACGATCACCGTCATCGCCCACAGCGACAGCGCCACGCTGCGCTTGGCCGGCGGGTAGTTGTTCAGCAGCAAACTTTGCGACAGCGGAATCAGCGGACCGGCCACCACGCCCTGAATCACGCGGAAGAAGATCAGCATCTCCAGGCTTTCGGACATGCCGCACGCCCATGAGGCCAGCGCGAACAGGATGGTCGACCAGGTGAATAGTTTCACTTCACCGACGCGTTTTGCCAGCCAGCCGGTGATCGGGATCGAGATGGCATTCGCCACCCCGAACGAGGTGATCACCCAGGTGCCCTGCGAGTTGGACGCCCCGAGGTTACCGGCGATGGTCGGGATCGCCACGTTAGCGATGGTGGAGTCGAGTACCTGCATGAACGTCGCCAGCGACAGGGCGATGGTCATCAGAACTAACGGCGCACCTTCAAGCGGCTTTTGTGCCATAACAGCCTCCCGCGAGGTTATTGCGCGTTGGCACGGACAATGTCAGCGATCAGCTGGTTAACCGGCGCAAGGTCGATTGCCAGCGCGTTACTTTCATACGCGGCCTGGGTGCGGACATTGCTGGCCAGCGCGGCGCCATCTTTGTTCTGGGTATCTACTTTCACCAGCGTGGACAGGCCGATACGCAGCGGATGTTGCGCCACTTGCTGCGGATCGAGTTCGATACGCACCGGCAGGCGCTGTACCACTTTGATCCAGTTACCGGTGGCGTTCTGCGCTGGCAGCAGCGAGAAGGCGCTACCGGTGCCCATATCCAGACCAACCACTTTGCCGTGATACTCCACATCATCGCCGTAGATATCACTGATGACCGTGGCAGGCTGACCGATGCGCACGCCTGCCAGCTGCGTCTCTTTAAAGTTGGCGTCAACCCACAGGTTGGTGGCCGGCACTACCGCCAGCAGTGGTGTGCTGGTGGAGATCTGTGAACCGACCTGCACGCTGCGACGCGAGACATAGCCGTCCATCGGGCTGCGGATGTCGGTGCGCTGCAGCGCCAGCCAGGCATCGCGCAGCTCAGCAGCGCTCTGTTTTACCGCCGGCTGGTTTTCGAGATCGGTATTCAGGATCATCGCCTGGTTCGCGTTGTACTGCTGAATCGCCACGTCCAGCTGGGCTTTCGCCGTGGCCACGGCATCACGCGCGTGCTGCAGCTCTTCGCGACCAATCAGATTGGCGGCACCGAGCGGCTCACGACGTTTCAGGTCGGATTCGGCCTGATCCAGCGCGGTCTGTTGCAGCTTGATGCTGGCCTGATACTGTTTGCCGTTGATCATCAGCTGGTGCGTCTGGCGCACGCTGGTGGCCAGCGCGGTCTGCGCTTTCTCGAATGCCTGCTGCGCATCGGTTTTATCCAGCGACACCAGAATGTCGCCTTTTTTCACCCGATCCGTATCCTCGAACCACACTTTATTCACGCTGCCGGAAACCTGGGCCATCACCTGCACCTGGTTGCCTGCCACGTAGGCGTCATCGGTTTCCTGGAAGTGGCGCAGCACCAGATACCAGTAAGCCAGATAACCCACACCAATCACGATAAACACGATAGCCAGCAGGATCAGCGCACCTTTGCGCTTCTTCTTTTTGTTCGCGGGCTGTTGCGGGCTTTGAGCTTCCGCTGTCGCACTCATGTCGTTCTCCACGTTTGCCATTTAGTCGGGATGTGTTGATCCATCAACACGGTCGCCCGAGTCGAAAAAGCCAGCGTTTGCAACGCTGGCCGGATAAAAGGGGATTAAAATAGCGATTTCGGTGGGTGATTGTGTCGCAGTTCTTGCTATTAACGCGACAGGGAAGCGATAACCTGATCTTCGTCCATTTTATCGAGACGGTTAAGTAACTTACGCGTGATGGCTTCCAGCTGCTCCTGCTCGGTATCGGTCAGCGAAGACCACAGATACTGCAGGCTCTGATGCTGTGGTGGCAGCAGCTGACGTAAGAATTCGTTACCTTTTTCCGTCAGGTGCAGGTGCAGGCAACGGCGATCGTTGTCGCTCTCACGACGCTCGATCCAGCCGCGCTTTTCCAGTTCATCAGCGATGCGCGTCGCGTTGGTGCGGGAAGAACCCAGCGCCGAGCTCAGCTCAGAAGGCTGAATGCTCTGGTTTTCCTGCGCGTCCAGCGTAATCAGCGCCATGAATAAAGTTTCGTTAATTCCCTGCGCCTTCAACATTTTGTTGCGATTATCCAGCAGCTTACCCTGCATGTGCATGCACAGACGGGTCAGGATGATCTCCTGCAGCGGAAAATCTTTGTGGCGATTAGCACGGATGTTTAGCATCTGCTCAATGGGAGTAAACGAGCTTTCCATTAAAAACCTCTTAGTTGCAACAAATATAATAATGAGGGTGACAGATTAAGCGTAGTCATATTTTCCGCCTGTGATTGTTTGCACCGTCACACTGTCAGCACCTGGCGTTCCAGGTCGGTCCATAACCCTGGGCTTTGCGCCCTGACCAGCCGCTTTGCAGACAAAGCCGCCATCGTCATCAATTCGCTAAGCGAAACCTTCAGTGGATTGAATAATTTCGCGAGTAAAAATAACTTAGGTGAATAACTGTGTGGCTAACCATAACAAAGCCAATCATTAATGAACAGTATCGCTCACCACTTTGCATTGATCTTTACGTTTTCTAAACACTTTTCCCGGCCGGCTTTGCTGGAGTAAATCAATGGGTTAATCGACAAGGCACCGGTTAGTCCGGGTAACGCGGCAGCATCAGCGGCGTGATGAATTCCGTTCGTCATCTGCGGTATAACCGGCCTGTGGCAGGGTGAATGCCACCGATAACGCAGACTCATCCTGGCGCGACAGACCCGATGCGGGCGGCGGAAAGGAGACATAGCTGGTGGGAAAAGCGGGTAAATAATCATATGTGGGTAATAGTAACCCAAAAAATTATTTCAATGTTGTGTTAATTAACAGGACGTACCAGTGCGCTATAGCGCACGCTTCGCTTACTGACGGGGCGGGAGGGCGGAAAATGGCGGCACCACGTGGCTGAGACGAGGTGCCGTGTGGGCTTATTTCGCCGCCGCCATGGCGTCGCTGACCCATTTATCAAATTCCGCCTGATGAGCTTTGATCCAGCCGTCAACGTGGCCGTTGATGTCCGCTTCTGAGGCGTGACCGGCATGCATCGCGGCGTTCTCGGCATTGATGTCGCCAATCGGCAGCTTCATTTCAGCAAACAGTTTTGCCGCCGCCGGATTCTTCTCCGCCCAGGCTTTGTTGGCCACGATATGCATGGTGTTCACCGGGAAGCCATAGTTGGCGCCGTTGGCCAGTCTGGTATCCACTTTGCTCTGCGCGCCTGGCAGTGAGGAGAACGGTACCTGTAACCACACCACATCTTTGCCTGGCTTCAGCACGTCGCTGACCCAGTATGGCGTCCAGGTGTAATAGAGAATCGGTTTACCCTGTTTGAAGCGCGTAATGGTGTCGGCAATCATCGCCGAGTAGTTACCCTGGTTGTGTACCACGGTATCGCTCAGTTTGTAGGCCTCGATCTGATGGTTAATCACCGCTTCACAGCCCCAGCCAGGCGTACAGCCGGTCAGGTCTGCTTTGCCATCGCCATTGGTATCAAACAGTCTGGCCAGCTTTGGATCCTTCAGCTGCTCAATATTGGTGATGTGGTACTGATCGGCGGTTTTCTTGTCGATCAGATAACCCTGCGCGGCACCGCTGACGTAGGTGCCCTGGCGATAAAATTTATTATCACCGCCGGCGGCTTTGTACATGTCGTCATGCAGCGGTTGCCAGTTGGTAGCGATAAACGTGGCATCACCGCCGGCAATGGTGGTGTAAGCCACGTTGTAATCCACTTCACTCGGCTTCTCAACGGTGTAGCCCAGCTTCTCCAGCGCGCGGCTCACCAGCAGCGTCTGGAAGGTCTCTTCGGAAATGGTACTCTGAGCCGGTTTAACGGTAATGCCTTTGCCCGGAAGGTCGGCGGCGGACACGTGCGTCGCGGCAACCGTGGTCAGGACGGCGGCGAATAGAGCTGTCTTGCGCATAGTCATTCCTTATTTTACGTGTGACGTCGGAGACGGGCGACCGCAGCGGGCCGCCCAAAGAAATCAGGCTTTTTTACTGAATGGACGCAGCAACAAACCCAGCGGCCCGCTGCTGTACCAGTGGCGGCTGCCACGGCTGCGGCTGTCGCGACCTACCGACTGCGTCAGGCGGTCGAGAATGATGGCGAGGATCACGATACCGACGCCGCCCACGCTGGCGAGCCCCATATCGAGACGGCCAATACCGCGCAGCACCATCTGGCCCAGACCGCCAACGGCAATCATCGAGGCGATGACCACCATCGACAGCGCCAGCATCAGCGTCTGATTGACGCCAGCCATAATGGTCGGCATCGCCAGCGGCAGCTGGACCTTGAACAGCATCTGGCGCGGGCTGGCACCGAAAGATTCACTGGCTTCGATCAGGTCAGCCGGCACCTGCTTAATACCGAGTATGGTGAGACGCACCACCGGCGGCAGGGCAAAGATAATCGTCACCACCACGCCCGGCACGTTGCCGATACCAAACAGCATGACGATGGGCACCAGATAGACGAACGCCGGCGTGGTTTGCATCGCATCCAGCAGGGGCCGCACGATGCGCGCCGCGCGCTCACTGCGCGCCAGCCAGATGCCAAGCGGCAGGCCAATCAGTACGCAGAACAGCAGGGCGGTGAGCACCAGCGCCAGCGTCACCATCGCCTGGGACCAGGCACCGATCATGCCAATCAGCACCAGCGATATCAGCGTGGCGAGGCCCATCGCCGGGCTGGCAATCTGCCAGGCAATCAGCGCAAACACGACGATCGCCACTGGCGCAGGCAGACCCATCAGCAGTTGCTGGAAGGCGCTGAGGATATAATCCACCGGCACGCGAATGCCCTGAAACAGCGGGCGGAAGTGGGTAACTACCCAGTCGATGCCTTCGGTGACCCAGCGATCCAGCGGAATCAGCGTGGTGTGGAACGGATCCAGCAGGCTGAAGTGCTCCGGTGCCGCGGCCGGTGCGCTGCTCAGCCAGTCGCTGCTGCTGGCGGCGCTGCTGACGGCATCGTGTCCACCACTGCTGGCAGCATCCGATGTACTGCCGGCGGCGTTGCCCCAGGCATCGGCGGCGCTGGCGCTGCTGTCAGCCGGTGTGCTGCTGCCTGTCGCGGACCACGGATCGCTGCTGGCTGCGGCGGCGTTGCTGGTGGCGGGTGGTGCGCTGGTCTGGCTGGCGCTTTCCCATGGATTGGCGTTTTGTGCACTCATGGCTGGGCTCCTTCACGATCTAAAGCGCGTAACAGCGTGCTTTTGGAAATGATACCGACGTACTGCTGATCTTCGCCGATCACCGGCACCGCACAGGGCGCCTGCGCGACATGAGAGAGCAAATCGTTAAGCGAGGTATCGGCAGGAACCGCCAGCGGTGCGTCGAGCAGCGCGTTATCCAGCCCTTCACCGGCGGCGAGTGCCGCTTTCAGCGAGTCAGTGGAGACGACGCCGATGAATTTCTGTTTCTCCAGCACGTAGCCATATTCGCGGTCTTCATCCTGCAGCAGTTTGATCGCCGAACGCGGACCGAAACCGGCGGCCTTACGAATCAGCGCGCCGGCGCTGCGGCGGGCGATATCTTTGGCGCTGAAGACGTGACTGATATCCACGCCGCGGAAGAAGGTGCGCACATAATCGTTGGCCGGATTATTGAGGATTTCATCCGGCGTGCCGACCTGCACCACTTCGCCGCCCTGCATGATGGCGATGCGGTCGCCAATACGCATCGCTTCATCCAGATCGTGGGAAATAAACACGATGGTGCGCTGATGTTTCGCCTGCAGTTTTACCAGTTCATCCTGCATTTCCGTGCGAATTAATGGATCAAGTGCGGAAAAGGCTTCGTCCATTAGCAATATATCCGGATTAATCGCCAGTGCGCGGGCTAATCCAACACGCTGACGCATTCCGCCGGAGAGTTCATCAGGCCAGGCGTGAGCATAATTTTCCAGTCCAACCTGACGCAGCGCGTCGAGCGCTTTTTCCTGCCGTTCCTGCAGCGCCACGCCAGCTAATTCCATGCCAAAGGCCGTATTATTTAGCACCGTCATGTGCGGCATCAGTGCGAATGACTGGAATACCATGCTGATTTTATTTCTGCGCACATCACGCAATTCTGCGTCGGATATTTTGGCAATATCGACGCCATCAATAATCACCTGGCCGCGTGTCGGCTCGATCAGACGATTGAGAAGGCGAACCATAGTGGACTTGCCGGAGCCGGACAGCCCCATAATGACAAAGATCTCGCCTTCTTCAATGGCCAGACTGGCATTTTTGACGCCGAGTGAGAGGCCGGTTTTCGCCAGAATACTCTCTTTACTCTCGCCTTTTTCAATCAGCTTAAATGCCTTTTCGGGATGATCGCCAAATACCTTATATAAATTCTTTACTTCGAGTTTAATTGCCATGCAGTAATGAAATTCCTGGTTAAATGTCTGACTATTTCTTGTTGTACCCTGCGTAAATTTAAGCGCCTATACCGTAGCATAGTGAGATTATCTGACAACCCTTAACGGAAATATCTGGTGTGACACGTATGGCGCGACAGTGGCTAATTCCAGTGCCTGCAAGGGATGAGACGGGATAAATTTTTTCTGAATTTTTTGTGAAATTAAACCGGTTTCGGCCAGAATTATTGCCGGAAGGCGGATAAATCACGCTTAGTCAGGCGAAATATTCCGGCGATGAATGGCGCTAAATAAGTAAAATAATCACGCGCGGAATTAACGTTATTTCGGGGGGACGGCGGGAATGCAGGAGAGGAAAATGAATGATCAGATCGTGGTGGAATCGGCATGAAATTAACCTGGTCGGCATGAATGCCGACCCTGTGGATGTATCATCAACCTAACCGCTGGGGCGGGTTCCGTTCGGCATAAATGCCGACCCTACTGATGCATCAACATAACTGCCGTAGGGCATGATTAACCCAACCGTAGGGTGCGCATTGATGCGCACCGCTTACAGTGCAAATGCGCACCCTTTACCGCGCACCGCACGCGACTAAAAATTCCAGTCCTCGTCTTCGGTTTCAACCGCTTTGCCCATCACATAGGATGAACCGGAACCCGAAAAGAAATCGTGGTTTTCATCGGCGTTGGGCGACAGCGCCGACAGAATCGCCGGATTCACCGCCGTCAGCTCAGCCGGGAACAGCGCTTCGTAACCCAGGTTCATCAGCGCCTTGTTGGCATTGTAATGCAGGAAGGTTTTCACCTCTTCGGCCCAGCCCACGTCGGCATACAGCGCTTCGGTGTACACCACCTCGTTTTCATACAGCGCCAGCAGTAAATCGATGGCGAACTGTTGCAGCTCAGCGCGGCGCGCGTCGTCAACGGTTTCCAGCGCTTTCTGGTACTTATAGCCGATGTAATAACCGTGTACCGCTTCATCACGGATAATCAGCCGAATCAGATCGGCGGTGTTGGTCAGCTTGCCGCGGCTTGACCAGTACATCGGCAGCCAGAAGCCGGAGTAAAACAGGAACGACTCCAGAAAGACGCTGGCGATTTTCTTCTTCAGCGGATCGCTGGCGCGGTAGTGATCCAGCACGATTTTCGCCTTGTTCTGCAGGGCGGCATTCTCCTCGCTCCAGCGGTAAGCGGCATCCACGTCGGCGGTGTTACACAGCGTGGAGAAGATCGAACTGTAAGAGCGCGCATGTACCGCTTCCATAAAGCTGATGTTCGACAGCACCGCCTCTTCGTGCGGCGTCAGCGCATCTTCCATCAGCCCCGGTGCGCCAATGACGTTCTGAATGGTGTCGAGCAGCGTCAGACCGGTAAACACCCGAATCGTCAGCTGCTGCTGCTGCGGGTCGAGCGACTGCCATGCCGGCAGATCGTTGGACAGCGGCACCTTCTCCGGCAGCCAGAAGTTGCTGGTAAGACGGTTCCACACTTCGAGATCTTTCTCGTCCTGGATGCGGTTCCAGTTAATCGCCTGAATCTGTTTAAGTTGCATAGTCATCATCACAGTGCACAGGAAACGCAGCCCTGTACCTCCGTGCCTTGTAGCGCCATCTGACGCAGTCGAATGTAATAGAGGGTTTTGATGCCTTTCTTCCAGGCGTAGATCTGCGCTTTGTTAATATCGCGCGTCGTGACGTCATCGCGGAAAAACAGCGTCAGCGACAGGCCCTGATCGACGTGCCGGGTGGCTTCGGCGTAAGTATCGATAATCGCTTCGGGACCAATCTGGTAGGCATCCTGATACAGCTCAAGGTTGTCATTGGTCATAAACGGAGCCGGGTAATACACGCGGCCGGTTTTGCCCTCTTTACGGATCTCAATGCGCGACACAATCGGGTGGATGCTCGACGTGGCGTGGTTGATGTAAGAGATGGAACCGGTCGGCGGAATCGCCTGCAGGTTCTGGTTATACAAACCGTGCTGCATCACCGACGCACGCAGCGCCTGCCAGTCCGCCTGGTCGGGCAGGGCGATGCCGGCATCGGCAAAAATCTGCGCCACCCGGGCAGTGCGCGGCTGCCAGCTGTGTTGGGTATATTTATCGAAATAGGCACCGCTGGCGTACTGCGACTGCGCAAAGCCGTCAAAGCTCGTGCCGCGCTCCTGCGCCAGCAGGTTGGAGGTGCGCAGGGCGTGATACGTCACGCAGTAGAAATAGAGGTTGGTGAAATCCAGCGCCTCTGGCGAACCGTAAGCCATACCCTCACGCGCCAGATAGCCGTGCAGGTTCATCTGCCCGAGACCGATAGCGTGTGAACGGCGATTGCCTTCCGCCACCGACGGCACGGAGGTGATGTCACTCATCTCGGAAACCGCCGTCAGCGCGCGCACCGCCACTTCCACGGTTTGCGCCAGATTACGCGAGTCCATGGCGTGGGCGATATTCAGGGAGCCGAGGTTACAGGAGATATCTTTGCCGACGCGGCGATAGCTCAGGTCGTCGTGATACTCGCTGGCGCTGTTAACCTGCAGGATCTCCGAACACAGGTTACTCATGTTGATGCGACCGGCAATCGGGTTGCTGCGGTTCACGCTGTCCTCATACATGATGTAGGGATAGCCGGACTCAAACTGAATTTCCGCCAGCGTCTGGAAGAAGTCGCGCGGCTTAATGAAGGTTTTGCGAATGCGATCGTCGGCCAGCATCGCCTCGTAGTGCTCGCTGATACTGATATCAGCAAACGCCTTGCCGTAAATACGCTCAACGTCGTAAGGCGAAAACAGCGCCATATCGCGGTTCTCTTTGGCCAGCTGGAAGGTGATATCCGGAATCACCACGCCGAGCGACAGCGTTTTGATGCGGATCTTCTCGTCAGCGTTTTCACGTTTGGTATCGAGGAAGCGCAGGATATCCGGATGGTGCGCATTCAGCCACACCGCGCCCGCGCCCTGACGCGCACCAAGCTGATTGGCGTAGGAGAACGCATCTTCCAGCATCTTCATCACCGGAATTACGCCGGACGACTGATTTTCAATGCGCTTGATCGGCGCGCCGGACTCACGCAGGTTGGAGAGCAGAAACGCCACGCCGCCACCGCGCTTCGACAGCTGCAGCGCCGAGTTCACCGCGCGGCCAATCGACTCCATATTGTCTTCAATGCGCAGCAGGAAGCAGGAGACCAGCTCGCCACGCTGCTGTTTACCGCAGTTGAGGAAGGTGGGCGTAGCCGGCTGGAAGCGACCGCTCAGCATCTCGGCCAGCAGTTCCCGCGCCAGCGTTTCATTACCGCGCGCCAGCGTCAGCGCCACCATACAGGCGCGCTGCTCAAAGGTTTCCAGATAGCGTTTGCCGTCGAAGGTTTTCAGCGTGTAGCTGGTATAAAACTTCCACGCACCGAGGAAGGTGTGAAAACGGAAGCCCCAGGCGTCAGCCTCTTCGTGCAGCTGGCACAGGAAGGCGAAATCGTACTGGTTCAGCACCCCGGCTTCATAATAGCCTTCGGCCACCAGATAGCGCAGACGCTCGCCGTGCGAGTCGAATGGCACGCTGTTGGGCTGGACGTGCTGCAGGAAGAACTGGCGTGTGGCTTCATGATCTTTGCTGAACTGGATGCGGCCATCGGCGTCATACAGGTTCAGCATTGCGTTGAGCGCGTGGTAGTCCAGCTGTGTGCTGTTCAGGGTGTCTGTCGTTGCCAAAATTGGGTCACTCCCGCTTTAACATGGGCAATATCGTCGGCGGTTCCCATCAGCTCAAAGCGGTAGAGATAAGGAACCTGACATTTCTGCGCAATGATGTCGCCGGCCAGGCAGAAGCCCGCGCCAAAGTTGCGATTGCCCGCAGCAATCACACCGCGAATACCGCGCCGGTTGGCGTCATCATTAAGGAACTGAATCACCTGTTTCGGCACTGCTCCACGCGCGCTGCCGCCGCCGTAGCTCGGCACCACTAAAATGTAGGGCTGGTCGATGTGCAGGCGCTGCGTGGCGTCGAGCGGAATACGCCGCGCAGGCAGGCCGAGACGGGTGATAAACCGGTGCGTGTTTTCCGACTGGCTGGAAAAATAGACCAGTGGAAACATCGCTTTATCCCCCGACGGCAGCGAGCTGGCGCAGGCCGGCGATTTTGTCGGGACGGAAGCCGCTCCAGTGGTCGTTGTGCGTCATTACGACAGGCACCTGGCGATAGCCGAGCGATTTGAGCTGATCGATGGCTTCCGGTTGGCTATCGAGGTTAATCAGCTGGTAGTCGATGCCACTGCGATCCATGGCATTTTTGGTGGCGTCACACTGGACACACTGGCTTTTAGTGTAAATAATAATGCGCATGATTCGTATTTCCCTCTGGTTGTGGTCAGGTTGCGAGATACGAAGCAAAAACCCTTTTGCTGCGAACGTCGTCCCTGCTGATATCTGGTATCGAGCTGATGTGTTGAATACTAGATGTAGTGGTATTGGTGGTCAAGCCCACCAGATATAGGGTTTTGTGATTTAAGTAGTCAGATTAGGGCGAATGCCAGCGATGATGCGCCCTGGCGCAGGGAAAAAATTTTTGTAAAGGGTTTTGCGGCAATTTTAACCAGCCTGACAGCAGTCGCATCGGCGCGCTAATGCGGAGTGACGCGCAAAAAAAAAGCCCCGCATACGCGAGGCTCCTGATGATTTTTAGCGATTTAGCGGCGTGACATCAGCAGTGCGCCCAGCACCAGACCCACGGCGGCACCGACACCCACGCCGTACCACGGTTTGTCATGCACGTAGGCATCCACCTGATAACCCGCATCGCGCGCGGCCTGAGTCACGCGGTTGCCACTGCCGTTAAGTTTAGCGCGCGTCTGTTTCAGCAGGGCCTGCGCCTGGCTGCGTGCGCTATCCACTTCATCTTTGGCTTCGCTGCCGTAAGATTTCAGTAAGGCTTCCAGCGAATCGGCCAGTTCGTTTACATCCTGATTGATATCAATGTCATCGTTTTTGCTGGTTCGATTAAACATTTTTCGCTCCCTTTGACTTAAAACGTAATACTAAGTGTAGACGAAACGTGACTAAACGCAGCCGTGTGCCAGGCTTTAGGGAAATTCCGAATGTCCTGTGCTGTCGTGCTGATGTAAGGTTGCGGGGCTGTGAGAAGAGAGGAGCAAGCATGTATTTACGTCCGGATGAGGTAGCGCGCGTACTGGAAAAAGCAGGATTCGAAATGGACGTCCTGACACCCAAAACTTATGGTTATCGCCGTGGCGAAAACTATGTCTATGTGAATCGCGAAGCCCGCATGGGGCGCACAGCGTTGATCATTCATCCCACCCTGAAAGAAAAAAGTCAGCACTTCGCTGAACCCGCATCAGAGATGAAAACCTGCGACCACTACACGCAGTTCCCTCTCTACCTGATGGGGGATTCGCAGGAGCACTACGGTATTCCCCACGGTTTTAGCTCGCGCATGGCGCTGGAGCGTTATCTGCAGGGTGTCTTCGGCGCCTGACTGGTGTGCCCCGTCGCGGCGGGGCCGCACACGCTTTCCCAATCCTTACCTTTCCCACGTTGCAAATTGCCGCGCGGATGCGTATAACTCTGTGTCCATATAGAAGTTTAGACGTCCATATGGATATAAAGAATGCAAACTGAACCGACGCCTTCGCAGGCAAACTTCAAGCGTAGCATGAAGGTGCGGCATCTGGTGATGCTGTCGCTCGGCGGCGTGATTGGCACCGGGCTGTTTTTCAACACCGGCTACATCATCTCCACCACCGGCGCAGCGGGCACGCTGCTGGCCTATCTGATTGGTGCGCTGGTGGTATGGCTGGTGATGGTGTGTCTTGGCGAGCTGGCGGTAGCGATGCCGGAAACCGGCGCGTTTCACGTCTACGCCGCGCGCTACCTCAGTCCGGCGACCGGTTACACCGTGGCCTGGCTCTACTGGCTCACCTGGACGGTGGCGCTCGGCTCCAGCCTGACCGCCGCCGGTTTCTGCATGCAGTACTGGTTCCCGACGGTGCCGGTGTGGCTGTGGTGCCTGGTGTTCTGTGTCGCCATTTATCTGCTGAATATTGTCTCGACGCGCTTCTTTGCCGAAGGAGAGTTCTGGTTCTCCATCATTAAAGTGATCACCATCATTGCCTTTATCGTGCTGGGCGCGGCGGCGATGCTGGGGTTCATCCCGATGAAAGACGGCAGCGCGGCGCCGGGATTACATAACCTGACCGCTTCCGGCTGGCTGCCGCACGGTACGCTGCCGATTCTGATGACCATGGTGGCGGTGAATTTTGCCTTCTCCGGGACCGAGCTGATCGGCATTGCGGCGGGTGAAACCGAGCAGCCGCAGAAAGCGCTGCCGCTGGCGATTCGCACCACCGTGGCGCGCCTGATCATCTTCTTTATCGGCACGGTGTTTGTGCTGGCCGCGCTGATCCCGATGGATCAGGCGGGCATCGTTAAAAGTCCGTTTGTACTGGTGTTCGAAAAGATCGGCATCCCGTACGCGGCGGATATTTTCAACTTCGTGATCCTCACCGCGATCCTGTCAGCGGCGAACTCCGGACTGTACGCCTCGGGACGGATGCTGTGGTCGCTGGCCAATGAAAACACGCTGCCGCGCTGCTTTGCCCGGGTCAACCGGCGTGGCATTCCGCAGCTGGCCATCACCGTCAGTATGCTCGGTGGCCTGCTGGCGCTGTTTTCCAGCGTGATCGCGCCGGATACGGTGTTTGTGGCGCTGTCAGCGATTTCCGGCTTTGCCGTGGTGGCGGTGTGGCTCAGCATTTGCGCCTCACACTACATGTTCCGTCGTCGCTATCTGCAGGCGGGCAATGCGCCGCAGCAGCTGGCGTACCGCGCGCCGTTCTATCCGCTGGTGCCAATCCTCGGATTTACCCTGTGTCTGCTGGCGTGCATCGGGCTGGCCTTTGACCCGTCACAGCGCATCGCGCTATGGTGCGGCATTCCTTTTGTACTGTTCTGCTACGCTGCTTATTATCTGACGCAAAAACGCCAACACGCTTTCAACGCTAAGGAGACCGATGATGTCGCGTAACCCCATCGCTGCGGCCCTGACCCACACTGATACCCTGATTCTGGATGGCGCGCTGGCGACAGAGCTGGAAGCGCGCGGCTGTAATCTGGCCGATACGCTGTGGTCGGCCAAAGTGCTGATGGAAAATCCCGAACTGATTTATCAGGTGCACTATGACTATTTCGCCGCCGGCGCTAACGTGGCGATCACCGCCAGCTATCAGGCGACGCCGCTGGGCTTTGCAGCCCGCGGACTGGATAGCGGCCAGGCCAGCGCGCTGATTCGCCAGAGCGTGACGCTGGCCCAGCGGGCGCGCGACGATTACCGTGCTGCTTCTGGCAGCGAGGCACCGCTGCTGGTGGCCGGATCGGTCGGTCCTTATGGCGCTTATCTGGCCAACGGCGCGGAATATCGCGGCGACTACGCCTTACCGGCTGCTGAAATGAAAGATTTCCACCGTCCGCGCGTGGCGGCGCTGCTGGAGGCGGGCGTGGATTTGCTGGCGTGTGAAACGCTGCCGTCGTTTGGTGAAATTCAGGCGCTAATTAGCCTGCTGGCGGAGTTTCCGCACAGCAGCGCGTGGTTCTCTTTCACGCTGCGCGATGCGCAACACCTGAGTGACGGTACGCCGCTGAGCAAGGTGGCGGAAGTCATCAATGCCGCGCCACAGGTGGTCGCTGTCGGCCTCAACTGCGTGGCGCTGGAGAGCGTGACGCCGGCGCTGCAAACGCTACAGGCGCTGACGGACAAGCCGCTGCTGGTCTATCCTAACTCCGGCGAGCAGTATGATGCGGTCAGCAAAAGCTGGCACTCGGCGCCGTCTGGCTGCACGCTGCACGATAAGTTCCCCGAGTGGCAACAGGCGGGCGCCCTGCTGATTGGCGGCTGCTGTCGCACCACGCCGCAGGATATCGCGGCGATTGCCGCCTGTTGTCAACCGTAATAAAGCGCAGAAAAGCGCCACTGATAGCGCGATTGAGGCGAGTGAAAAGGCAGAGAGGGCAGTTTAGACTGTCCTTTCTGATTCTGAAGCGGACCTGCTATGAACCTGCGACATCTTCTTCCCGCCTGTGCGCTGCTGCTGAGCGGCTGTGCCACCATTGTCGGCACCGAAACGCAACCGGTAAAAATTGACTCTGTGCCGCAGGGCGCGCGTTTCACCGTGCAGGATGAAACCGGCCGCGCGGTGGCGCAGGGCTATACGCCGCAGACGGTGGATCTGGCGAAATCCAATGGCACTTATTTCGGTAAGAAACATTATCAGGTGATGCTGGAGAGTCCAGGCTACGTGCCGCTGACGCTGCCCATCGAGGCCAGCGCCAACCTGTGGTACGTACTGGGCAATATTCCGCTGCTCGGTTTCCCCGGCTGGCTGGTGGTCGATCCGTTTTATGGCGGCATGTATGACCTGAAGCCAGCACACCCGCAGCCGCATCTCAACGTGGTCGGCGCGCGCGGCGGATAACGCGCTGTCATGATACCTGGTCGCCATGAATGGCGACCCTACAGACCTGAACCACACTCACGTGGTGCGTTTCACCGTTTTTCGTAGGGTGCGCCTTCAGGCGCACCGTTTCATGACGGGCACTGACTTATTGCGCGGTAGGCTTCACCATCGCATTACCGGATTTATGCTGCGCCAGGTACTGCTGCTGGAAAATGCACATGCGGATGGTGTTGCGGTACTCGCCGTTGATGAAAAACTCGTGCTTCAGCACGCCTTCCACCTCGAAACCGAGCTTGGTGTAGATATGAATCGCCTTCTCGTTCTCCTGATCGACAATCAGATACAGCTTGTAGAGATTGAGCACCGAAAAGCCGTAATCCATCGCCAGCTTTGCCGCTCTGCTGGCTAAGCCCTTGCCCTGATGCGCCGGGTCGATGATGATCTGAAACTCCGCCCGGCGATGCACGTGGTTGATCTCCACCAGCTCCACCAGCCCGGCTTTTTGCCCGTCGTGTTCCACCACAAAGCGCCGCTCGGTCTGATCGTGGATGTGCTTATCATACAGGTCAGAAAGCTCCACAAACGCTTCGTACGGCTCTTCAAACCAGTAGCGCATCACGCTGGCATTGTTATCCAGCTGATGGACAAAGTGCAGATCTTCCCGCTCCAGCGGACGTAATTTTACCGTCATACGGTGTTCCTTTAGATGACTGAATGGCTGTTGGGCAGCGGCGCAATCTACCTTCGGGATAAAGCGCGCCGCGTTGCGCTCATGCCATGCTAACCAACAATCCGGCCCTGCGCCATGCGCGCGGCGCGATCGCACATATGATCGATCACGTCAGGATCGTGGCTGACCAGCACCATCGTCAGGCCATCATTCTGTTTGAGATCGTTAAGCAGATTCAGGATCTCGGCCTGCACAGACATATCCAGCGCTGACGTCGGCTCATCCAGCAGCAGGATCTTTGGCTCCAGCAGCAGGGCGCGCACGATGGCCACGCGCTGACGCTGTCCACCGGACAGCTGATGCGGATAGCGATCCGCCAGCGCCGGATCCAGCCCGACATGGCGGAAGCCCGCGTTGATGCGATCGTCGATGTTATCGCGTCGCAGCAGCTTAAGCGGTTCCGCCAGCGTGCGGCGCAGCCGGTGGCGCGGATGCAGCGATGCATAGGGATCCTGAAACACCATCTGCACATCGCGCCGCAGCTGGCCGGTAAAGGGTTTGCCCGGCTGCACGGCGGTATTCGCCAGCGTCATCTGGCCGCGCCAGTGCGGATTCAGTCCGGCCATTACCCACAGCAGCGACGATTTACCGCAGCCGGAAGGCCCCACCAGACCGAAACACTCGCCGGCCGCCACCTGCAGGTTCACATCGTGCACCACGGTGCGCAGTTCATAACCCTGTTTGTGCGAGACACTCAGGTTGGCTAATTCAATCATGCATCTTCTCCAGCGCCGCGCGATCCAGCACCGGCAGGCGTTCGCCATGCGTCGCTTTACCCGGACGGCAGGCCCACAGCGTGCGGGTATAAGGATGGCTGGCGTCAGACAGCCGCGCCGCCGGCAGCGTGTCCAGCAGGCGGCCTTTGTACATCACCATCACCCGCTGACAGTGCTCGGAAACCTGTTGCAGATCGTGACTGATCAGCAGCAGGCCCATATTGCGCTGCTCCACCAGACGACGAATCAGCGCCAGCACCTGATCGCGCATGGCGTGATCGAGCGCCGAGGTCGGCTCATCGGCAATCAGCAGAGCGGGATCGGTAATCAGCGCGATCGCCAGCATCACGCGCTGGCCCATGCCGCCGGAGAGCTGATGCGGATAGCGCTTCATCAGCTGGCGTGGATCGGGCAGGCCCACCGCGTCCAGCATCTCGCACACTTTCTCTTTGCGCTCGGCGCGGCTCAGCTTGCGATGCAGCACCAGCGGCTCTTCAACCTGCCAGCCAATGGTGCGCGTCGGGTTGAGCGCGTATTTCGGGTCCTGCATGACCATCGCCACTTTGCCGCCGCGCACGCCAATCCAGTCGCGCTCGCGCAGGTGCAGGGCGTCTGCGCCCGCCACCCGCAGCCGGTCAGCCTGCAGCTGCAGCGCGGGCGACAGCAGGCCCATCAGCGCACGCGCGGTCAGGGATTTGCCCGAGCCGGATTCACCGACCAGCGCCACGCGTTCGCGGCCAAGGGTAAAGCTGATGTTATCCACCAGCAGCGCGTCGTGGCTGCGAATCGTCAGCCCCTGCGCATCAATTAACAGATCATTTGGCATGGCGGGTATCCAGTCGGTCACGCAGGCCGTCGCCTGTCAGGTTAAACGCCAGGCTGGCGAACAGAATGGCTGCGCCGGGCGCTGCCGCCACCCACCATTGGTCGAAAATCACTTTACTGCCTTCTGCTACCATCGAGCCCCATTCGGCGGTTGGCGGCTGTACGCCCATGCCGAGGAAGCCCAGCCCGGCGGCAGAAAGAATAATCCCGCCGAGGCTCAGCGCGGCACGCACCACGGCGGTCGGCAGGCAGAGCGGCAGAATGTGGCCAAACATCAGGCGCAGGCCGGTAATACCCTGCATGCGCGCGGCGGCGAGGTAATCGCTGCGGCGCAATGCCAGGGTTTCCGCGCGTGCCTGCCGGGCAAACGGCGGCCAGCTGGTGAGCGCCAGCGCCAGTGCGCCGTTCATCAGGCCCGGGCCCAGCATTGCCACCAGCGCCAGCGCAATCACCAGGTTGGGCAGCGACAGGAAAATATCGGTGATGCGCATCAGCACGCGTTCGGTCCAGCCGCCGACGTAGCCGGCAGTGATACCTACTAACAGGCCAACCGGGATGGTCAGCACCAGAATCAGCGACACCAGCAGCAGCGTCGGACGTGCACCGTAGATCACGCGCGACAATAAATCGCGCCCGAAGCCGTCGGTGCCGAACCAGTGCAGCGCCGACGGTGCCAGCAGACGCTGTTCAATCACCTGCGCGTTAGGATCAAACGGCGCCAGCAGCGGCGCCAGCAGCGCCATGGCCACCAGCACGATCACCAGCGTCAGGCCGATGGTCAGCGAGGTGATACGCGCCCGGCGCCGGCGCGGGCGCACGGTTTCCAGTTCATGAAGTTGTTGAGTCATCGGGTTCTCGGATCGGTTAACCAGGTGAGGGCGTCGGCCACGGCATTGAGCAGGATAAAGCAGCTGCCAATCAGCAACGTAGCGCCGAGAATCGCCGGAACATCGGCGGAAAACAGCGCGTTGGTCATGTAGCGACCGACGCCCGGCCAGGCGAATACGGTTTCCGTCAGCACGGACCCTTCCAGCAGTGTGGCGTAGGAGAGGGCGATAACGGTGATCAGCGTGCCCAGCACGTTGGGGAAAATATGACGCAGCAGAATGCGCGCCCGGCCAGCGCCTTTGGCGCGTGCCAGCACCACATACTCTTTGCTGCTCTCTTCCAGCAGCGCCGCGCGCAGCAGGCGCGTAATGCCTGCCATCGCCAGCAGGCCGAGAATCACCACCGGCAGCCACAGATGGGCAATCGCGTTGCGAAACATTTCCGCATCGCCGGAGAGCCAGCTATCAATCAGTACAAAGCCGGTCTTCGGTTCGAGGGTATAGATCCAGATATCATCCAGCTGGCCCGGACCGGCGGACCAGTGCAGCACGGCGTAGAACAGCAGCAGGCCCAGCAGACCGAGCCAGAACACCGGCACCGAGTAGCCCAGCAGCGAGATAAAGCGCGCCACATTATCGATGACGCTGCCCGGTTTCCACGCCGCCAGCAGTGCGAGCGTCACGCCGAAGACCGCAGCGAAAATCATCGAACAGGTCGCCAGCTCAAGCGTGGCGGGGAAGGTGCGCATCAGGTCGGCGCTGACCGGCTGATTGGTCAGGTGCGACAGGCCGAGATTGCCCTGCGCCAGATGGCTGATATAGCGCCAGAACTGTACCAGTACCGGCTGATCCAGCCCAAGATCGTGACGCACCTGAGCATAGGTGGCTTCGCTGGCGTGATCGCCGGCGATTTGCTGCACCGGGTCGACTGGCGACAGGTGCGACAGCATGAAAGTAAACGCTAACAAACCCACCAGCGTCACCAGCAACGACAGCAGGCTGGTGACGAGACGGCTGAAGCGCTGCCAGAGTGGCCGGGCGAACCCGGCCGATGACGCTGACGCTGCCATTACTTCGAAACCTGCGCGTAATACACCATGTCCGGGTTGATTCCCTGCACATAGCCCTGCAGATTGTCGCGCAGCGCAATCAGGTTACGCGCCTGCAGGCCAATCACGTACGGCGAGTTCTTCAGCACTTCGCGCTGCATCGCCTGATAAAGCGCAACGCGCTTATTGCTGTCGGCTTCGGCCGTCGCCGCCAGCGTCTGTTTGCTCAGCTCCGGGATGTGCCAGTCTGAACGGTAAGCAATGGTTTTGCTGCCATCTTCCGGGTTGTATGCGAAGGACGCGGCGTTGGTGTTCGGGTCGAAATAATCCGCGCCCCAGGCGTTGAGCGTGGCTTCATACTGATGCGCCTTCACGCGGGTGGAGACTTCAGAGCTTAAGCCCGGCTGCACTTCCACCTTCACGCCGCCTTTGGCGAAGCTGCCCTGCAGCGCCTGCGCGATATCAAGGTACGGCGGCTGATTGCTGGTGGAGAGCTTAAAGCTGACGTTGGTCAGGCCGGCCTTCTGCAGAATCGCTTTGGCTTTCTCTGGATCGTAGCTGTAAGGCGTGTCGTTCAGCGCACCGAGGAAACCCTTCGGCAGGAAGGTCTGGTGCACTTCAAACTGGCCTTTCAGCAGGTCATTGGCGATACCTTTATAGTCGAACAGGTAACGTGCCGCTTCCCACAGCGCCGGGTTCTTCAGTACGGGATTGGCACCGACGTTGAACTGAATGTAGTAGAGCGACGCCATCGGAATCGCTTCGGTCTTCACGCCGGCTTTGCCCTTCAGCGCAGCGATCTGGTCAGCACCGAGGTTACGCGCGATATCGACATCGCCCTGTTCCAGCAGCAGACGGCGCGCTGCCGGCTCCGGCACGTTTTTGATCAGAATGTTTTTCAGCTTCGGTGCACCGGCCGGTGAGGTCGGGTTGGCGCTGAGCAGTATCGCTTCATGCAGCACCACTTTGCGAATCTGGAACGGGCCGCTGCCGGCTGAGTGGGTGCCGAGCCACGCGTGGCCGAAATCACCGTTTTTGGCGTTGGCCTGCGCGGTTTTTTCATCAACGATCGAGGAGACGGGCGCGGACAGCAGGCTCAGCACATAGGCCGGGCTGACGTTGGCGCTCCAGCTAATCTGTACGTGGTCTTCATCGATCTTTTTCAGGAAGCTGTCGACGTTGTCTTTGTTCCAGCCGAGCTGGGTCAGAATAAAGGACGGATCGAGGTTGAGTTTCACCACGCGGCCCAGCGAGAAGATGACATCTTCCGGGCGCAGCGGGTTACCGCTGGCGAATTTCGCGTCTTTGCGCAGCGCAAACGTCAGGCTGCGGTTATCACTGCCCGGCTGCCATGACGTGGCCAGCGTTGGCTTAAGATCGGTCGGATTGGCCGGATCGGACTGCACCAGGCGCTGATAAATGTTAGTGAACGCTTGCACCGTGGTCAGTTCAAAGCCCTGGGCCGGATCAAAGCTGTCCGCATCATCCGTAGACTGCGCAATCACCAGCGTATCTTTCGGCGTGGCGGCCTGCGCGGAGAAGGCGGCTACCAGCGACAGCGCCAGCAGTGAGGGAATAATTTTTTTCATGTTGTTTCCTTGCCTTAAAAAAGTAACGCGAGTTTACGAGAGCGCTACAGTGAAGAATAGTCAATTTATGGCTATGCATATGCCGTAAGGTTCTAAGCGGTGCGCTTCAGTTATAAGCAAGAGGGCGTAACGCGGTCGGATTAATCTGACGCACCTTATTCCCGCGCGCTTTATCAACCAAATCGCAACGAAAATTAAATCAACCTGAACCCCGGAATAATTAACTTTACTTCGCTTTTCGCCCTCCTATAATAGCCGCAACTTCACGCAGGAGAATTCAGTTGGACAGTCACCCTTATCGATGGCAATACAAGGCAAGCTGACGCGCGAATTCTTTTGTCGCTGCTTGCCAACATGGCGGGCAGCAATCCTCACCTGTTTCTGATGATTGTTCCCTGATAATGACACCACAGCGGGCTGATGCCCGTGGGAATAGCATCATGCACATGATTTTAAACGCACTTTTTCCTCCGCCTCGATACGCGCGCTGATCTTCAGCGTGCTGAGCTTCCCTGCGCGTTAAGCCGCTTCAGGCTGCTGCTGCGCGCAGCGTTATCCAGGATTATGTTATTTCACTCGTTATTCAGCGAGCGACTTTCTTCGCCCATTATTTCCGGGAGGTAATATGGAAATTCCCGACAGGTTATTTTTAATTTAATCCGGTCACGCCGTGACAATTAATGTTTTCGACTTGTGCGCCTGGCGCGCAGGGATCGTTATTGCCGTAAAAAAATAAACGAGGAGTGTCATCATGACTGACATGAAACTCAACCAGGAAAAAAAAGCCTGGGACACCGTGCGTCCGGCACGTCAGAAAACCACACGCTATCTGATTGAAGACGAAGCCGCTTTTACCGCCGACGAAACGCTGCTGCGCCTGCGCAGCGATGCGCTGGGGCTGGTCGAACGCGAAGCGGAAGCGCGGCTGCAGATTTATGGTCGCAATCAGGTGGAGCATGATAAAGCGCCACCGGCGCTGGTGCAGCTGATTCAGGCTTTCAATAATCCGTTCATCTATGTGCTGCTGGCGCTGGCGCTGGTGAGCTTTTTCACCGACTACTGGATGCCGCTGCGCCATGGCGAGGAGACCGATCTGACCGGTGTCATCATCATTGTGACGATGGTAACGCTCAGCGGTCTGCTGCGCTTCTGGCAGGAGTTTCGCACCAACAAAGCGGCACAGGCGCTGAAATCGATGGTGCGCACTACCGCCACCGTGCTGCGCCGGGAATCGGTACAGCAGGCGCCGCAGAAACAGGAAGTGGACATCACCAGCCTGGTGCCCGGCGATATCATCTATCTCTCGGCGGGCGATCTGGTACCAGCCGATGTGCGGCTGCTCGACTCGCGCGATCTGTTTATCAGCCAGGCGATTCTGACCGGCGAATCGCTGCCGGTGGAGAAATATGACGTCACCGGTCACGTGGCCAGCAAGCAGGCCAGCGCCAGCGACAAAGATGCATCGCTGCTGGAGCTGGGCAGCGTATGCCTGATGGGCACTAACGTCTCCAGCGGCAGCGCCAAAGCGGTGGTGGTGGCGACCGGCGGGGAAACTTACTTCGGCAGCCTGGCGAAATCGATTGTCGGTAACCGCACACAAACCGCTTTCGATCGCGGCGTGAACAGCGTCAGCTGGCTGCTGATTCGCTTCATGCTGGTAATGGTGCCGGTGGTGCTGCTGATTAACGGCCTGACCAAAGGCGACTGGCTGGATGCTTCGCTGTTCGCGCTGGCGGTGGCGGTGGGACTGACGCCGGAAATGCTGCCGATGATTGTCAGCTCGAATCTGGCCAAAGGGGCGATTGCCATGTCGCGCCGTAAAGTGATCGTCAAACGCCTGAACGCGATCCAGAACCTCGGCGCCATGGACATTCTGTGTACCGACAAAACCGGCACGCTGACGCAGGACAACATTATCCTCGAGCACCATCTCGACTGTGCCGGGGTAGAGAACTCGCGCGTCCTGATGCTGAGCTGGCTCAACAGCCATTACCAGAGCGGCACGCCTAACCTGATGGATCGCGCCATCCTGCGTTACGGCAAAGGACGCATCAGCGCGGACATGAGCGACTACTACAGCAAAGTGGATGAGCTGCCGTTTGATTTTGTGCGTCGGCGCGTTTCAGTGGTGGTGCGTGACCGCCGCCTCAACCAGCAGATGCTGATCTGTAAGGGCGCAGTCGAGGAGATGCTGAGCATTGCCAGCGCCGAACGCGAAGGCAAACTGATTCAGCCGCTCAATGAAACCCGTCGCGCGGAGCTGCTGGCGCTGGCGCATCAGTACAATCAGCAGGGCTTCCGCGTGCTGCTGGTGGCCAGCCGCGTGCTGGCGGAGCCGGGCCTGCAACAGGCGCTGAGCGTCGCGGATGAGCAGGGGCTGACCATCGAAGGGCTGCTGACCTTCCTCGATCCGCCGAAGGAGAGTGCGGCGAAGGCGATTACCGCGCTGAACGAGAACGGCGTAACGGTCAAAGTGCTGACCGGCGATAATCCGGTAGTGACGGCGCGCATCTGCCAGCAGGTGGGCATCGACTGTGGCGAGATCCTCACCGGCGAGGCGATTGCCGCGATGAGCGATGAGCAGCTGGCGCAGGCCGCGGCGCGCAGCTCGGTGTTTGCCAAACTGACGCCGCTGCAGAAGTCACGCATTCTGCGTGCGCTGCAGCAGCAGGGCCATACGGTGGGTTTTCTCGGTGACGGCATCAATGATGCGCCGGCGCTGCGTGACGCCGATGTGGGGATCTCGGTCGACAGCGCGGCGGACATCGCCAAAGAGTCTTCTGACATCATCCTGCTGGAAAAGGATTTAATGGTGCTGGAAGAGGGCGTGATGAAGGGGCGCGAGACGTTCGGCAACATCATCAAGTACCTGAACATGACCGCCAGTTCCAACTTCGGCAATGTGTTCTCGGTGCTGGTGGCGAGCGCGTTCATCCCGTTCCTGCCGATGCTGGCGATTCACCTGCTGATTCAGAACCTGATGTACGATCTGTCACAGCTGGCGCTGCCGTGGGACAAAATGGATCGCGAGTTCCTGCGCAAACCACGCAAATGGGACGCGCGCAACATCAAACGCTTTATGCTGTGGATTGGGCCAACGTCGTCAATTTTTGACATCACCACCTTTGCGCTGATGTGGTACGTGTTCGCGGCGAATACCCCAGCGATGCAGTCACTGTTCCAGTCCGGCTGGTTTGTGGAAGGGCTGCTGTCGCAGACGCTGGTGGTGCACATGCTGCGCACGCGCAAAATTCCGTTTATCCAGAGCCGCGCGGCGCTGCCGGTGCTGCTGACCACCGCCTGCGTAATGATTGCCGGCATTCTGCTGCCGTTCTCGCCGCTCGGCGCGATGGTCGGCCTGGTGCCGCTGCCATGGAGCTATTTCCCGTGGCTGCTGGCCACGCTGCTCGGCTACTGCCTGGTGGCGCAGGGCATGAAAACGCTGTACATCAAGCGCTTTGGCCAGTGGTTCTGAGTGCAGGAGGCGCTATGAAGCAACGCAACCTGGATAAAACGGTGTGCCACCTGCTGATAATTATGGTGGTCATCGTCGTGCTAACGTTAGTGTTCCGGTAAGGACAACAGGGCAGGGTATCCTGCCCTTTTTCGTGGCACACCAACCAGCGAGAGACAGATGAGCCAACAACAGCGAGCATTGATTATTGGGGCGTCAAAAGGCATTGGCCTGGCCGTGGTGCAGCAACTACTGCAGGCGGGCTGGCAGGTGACCGCCACCTACCGTTCCACGGCGGTTTCGTTTCAGCATCCGCAGCTGCAGTGGCTGGCGCTGGATATCACCGATGGCGCGCAGCGTGACGCGCTGGTCCGGCAGCTCGGCGACGCACCCTTTGATTGCATCCTGATTAACGCCGGGATTCTTGGTCCGCACGCGTCACAGCTGCGCGACGTGGACGATGTGCAGCTCAGCGAGCTGTTCTTCACCAATGCGGTGGCGCCGGTGCGCCTGGCGGAGAGCCTGCTGCCGCTGCTGCGCGATAAACAGAGCGTGCTGGGCCTGACCACGTCGCGTCTCGCCAGCCTCAACGAGAACCGTGACGCGGCGATGCCGTTCTACTCAGCCAGCAAAGCGGCGCTGAATATGCTGAGCCGCACGCTGGCGACGCAGATGCACCAGCAGGGCAGCACGCTGCTGTCACTGCATCCGGGCTGGGTAAAAACGGATATGGGCGGTGAGGGCGCGGATATCACCGTCACCGAGAGCGCGCAGGGCATGGTCACGCAACTGCAGCAGTTTAGCGGGCGTGGCGGCCATCATTACGTGGATTACCGCGGCCAGCTGCTGAACTGGTAATGCTTAGCCTGCTGGTTAGCGCCAGCAGGTTTTTTTCTTACTCATCCGGCGAATAGTACTGCACGCCGATTTCGATACGTTCGCGACCGCTTGCTACGCGGTGGCGGTTGGTATCGCGCAGCGAATAGATGCAGCCGCAATATTCCTGCTGATAGAAGCGCTCGCGCTTGCTGATCTCAATCATGCGCGACGAACCGCCACCTTTACGCCAGTTAAACTCCCAGTACAGCATATCCGGATAGCGCGCCGCCGCGCGTACACCGCAGTCGTTGATTTGCTGCATATTCTTCCAGCGCGAAATGCCGAGTGAACTGGTGATCACCGGGAAGCCGTGTTCATGCGCGTACAGCGCGGTGCGCTCGAAGCGCATGTCGAAACACATGGTGCAGCGCACGCCGCGCTCCGGCTCCCACTCCATGCCACGCGCGCGCTCAAACCAGTTGTCTTTGTCGTAATCGGCATCGACAAAAGGCACGCCAAACTGCTCGGCAAAGCGGATGTTCTCCTCTTTGCGCAGCTCGTACTCTTTCAGCGGATGGATGTTCGGGTTGTAGAAGAAGATGGTGTAATCGATGCCGGATGCCAGCATCGCTTCCATCACTTCTCCCGAGCAGGGAGCGCAGCAGGAGTGCAGCAGCACTTTATTATGGCCATTCGGCAAGGGCAGCGGCTGGCGTTGAAATGTATCGGACATAAAGTTAATTAATGGTTAAGGGCGATGCGGCAAGTGTAGGGGCAAAGGCCGGCCGATGCAAAGCGTCGGTGGCGTTTCAGGGAGGGGCCCGTGGTGCTGCGTGGTACCCGTTCGCCGGGGATGCTTAGCGGCGCGATTGATCGCGTAATACATTGCGCCGCTTGCAGGGTCAATGACCCACCTTCGCGCATCACTGCGCAGGCTGCGGGAGGTCAGGTCTCATCGTGAATGGTGGTTGACGCACCGTTCTGCTGCACCGAGCGGATGCCGTTTTCCGCCGCCTGTTTAGAGCTGTACATCTCGCTGGTGGCGATGGTTTCGCCGTTGCTGGCTTTAAGCACAAACCAGTATTTCTGCGACAATGCTGTATCGCTTTTTCTCAGTACGTAATATCCCATGTGCTTTCTCCTTGTGCCGGCACCCGATGGCCGGTTCGCTTACTATTTGCGCAGCCTGCTTATTAATCAATCACTGATTAGGAATTTGCCCGAATCCAGGAGCGGGATCGCAGCGTTTTGTATCAATCCGGTTGCTGGCAGGCACAAAAAAGGCCGCGTGGCGGCCTTTTGGGGATAATAGTTAGCGCTATTACTCAGAGACTTTCTTTTTCAGATCGCTGGCACCTTCTTTGGTTTTATTCCAGCCTTTCTGCGCGCCTTCTTTGGTGGCGTCCCAACCTTTTTCAGTACCTTCTTTGGTGCTGTTCCAGGCTTTCTGCGAGTTTTCGCTCGCTTTGCTGGTCAGGCTATCGCTTTTACCTTCGGCAGCATGTTTGGCTTTGAGCTGCTGCTCTTCACCCTGATGCTGCGCCTGATGCAGTTTCTCTTTCGCCGTATTGGCGCCCGCTTTGGCGTCAGCGACGGTTTCATCGGTTGCGTGTGTGGCGGCAAACGCCGTAGAAGTCAGAAGAATGGCGGATAACGCAATAATCGTCTTTTTCATAATATAGTCCCTCATTAAGCATCATAAGTGTTATGAGCGTAGTTAAGAGTGGCACAGAGCGCAACGCAGGGCATTAGGAATAAACTGTAAGTGAATCGTACCGTTTCTGTGGGCGTTTCTGGCATAAGTGCGCAGCAGGGAGGACGTTTTCGCAAGCTTTTGTTCGTTACGGCTGACTGAGGGTAAAGCAGTCAGCGTCGTTCGGGTGATCAGATGTCACCCGCCAGGATGTATGTCCCGGCAGCGACAGACTCGAATAATTTATTGCCTCATAGGCTCACCGGACAGGACTGAACGCTCGAGTGCGCGGGTTTCCCGAATATTTCGCGCTGGCGGTGAACCAAACAGCCGTGAATATTCACGGGTAAACTGCGTCACGCTCTCATATCCCACCGCATTAGCAGCAATACCGATGGCTGTCCCTTCCGTCAGCATCAGTCGTCGTGCTTCAAGCAGACGCAGCTGTTTCTGGAATTGCAGCGGGGTGAGCGTGGTGATATGGCGGAAATGCGTATGAAATACCGAGAGGCTCATACCGGCGGCGTCAGCGAGGGTTTTCATGCGCAGCGGTTGTGCATAATTGGCCCGAATGATTGCGACTGCCCGTGCAATCCGCCGCGCATGGCTGTCAGTGCTGCCGAGGGCGCGCAGCGCGCTGCCGTGCCGTCCTGACAATAGCCAGTAATGTAACTCCCGCACCAACTGGCTGCCCAGCACGGCGAGCGCGCGCGGTCTGCTGAGCATGTTCAGCAGGCGCAAAGCGGCTTCTGCCACATCTTCTTCGATCTGATCAATGCTTACGGGCAAATCCGTTGCCGCCTCCAGCCCGACCATATTTGCCATCAGTTCACTAATCACCGCCGCATCCAGTTCCACGACCAGAGAATAATAAGGGGTGTCGGCACTGGCGCTGATAACCTGACTCACGGTTGGCACGTCCATGGTGATCAGCAAGGATTCACCCGCACCAAAATCAAAACGATCGCTGCCCATGGTCACGCGTTTACTGCCTTGCAGCACCATTGCGATCAACGGTTTAGTGATAGCGAATTGCAACGCGGTAGGCGCGGTCTCGCGCAGAATGAACACTCCATCCACCGGCGTTGCAGCCACGCCCGCTCCGTTGTGGTGTTCATCAGCATAATGCCTTGCCGCCTGCAGCAAAGCCGCCATCCTCCCGGCAGAGTCAAATTCATTGTCTCCTGCAGGGCGTTCCTCATACGAGTGATCACGCTTTTTCATATTATCAGGCAATTAATAAAAAATTTCAGATGCGACCATTCTAGTAAATACGGCGTCAAATAAAAATATAAAAATAATCAGGCAATAATTAAAAATTATTGGGCAACCTTGTAAGTCTGCCGATTGTTAGAATCACTCTCCCACTATTGAGGAGATATTTCATGACAACCCTTTCTCTTGTAACTGGCGCCAGCCGGGGTCTTGGCCGTAATACCGCACTGAGCATTGCCCGCCATGGTGGTGATGTCATCGTGACTTATCGTACTGGTAAAGAAGCGGCGGATGCCGTGGTGAATGAAATTCAGGCGCTTGGCCGTAAAGCAGTTGCGCTGCAACTGGATACCAGCAACGTATCGTCCTTCCCGGGTTTCGTCGCCGCCGTGCGCAATATTCTGAAAGGTGACTGGGGACGCGAAACGTTCGACCATCTGATCAACAACGCCGGGCATGGGGAAATGGCCGACTTTAGCGCAACCACGGAAGAACAGTTCGACGCGTTATTTAACGTACACGTCAAAGGGGTGTTTTTTCTGACGCAGTCGCTGCTGCCGCTGCTGGTCGATGGCGGACGCATCGTCAACTTCTCTTCGGGGCTGACCCGCGTGTCGTTCCCGGGCTTCTCAGCCTATTCGGCTGCCAAGGGCGCCGTTGAAATACTCTCCGTGTATATGGCGAAAGAACTGGGCAGCCGCGGCATCACCGTGAATACCGTGGCTCCGGGAGCGATTGAGACCGATTTCCTGGGTGGCGCGGTGCGTGACATCCCGGATTACAACCAGGCATTTGCTGGCATGACCGCGCTGGGTCGCGTGGGCCTGCCTGATGACATCGGCCCGATGATTGCCAGCCTGCTGGGACCGGACAACCGCTGGGTCACCGGTCAGCGTATTGAAGTTTCCGGTGGGCAGTCCATTTAGTTGCCCGATGATGGATTCCGCCCGGTGCGGAATCCATCCTGTTCCCCTGATGCAATAAGAGGTATTTGATGCCTAAAATGATCATTCATGCGCCAGCAGGCACTTTCGATGCGGCTGAGCGTCAACAGGTTGCCAGAGCTTTGACGCAGTTAGGACTTGATTGCGAGGCGCTGCCAGACTCCCCTCTGGTTCGTAGTACGGTATGGACCTACTTTGCCGAATACTCTTCTGATGCCGTCTTTATGGGAGAAAAACCCGCATGGTTGCCGGTTGTGTCCCTTCAGATATATGTCATCAAAGGTGGCCTGGATGAGGATGCAAAGAAGAAGCTGATTAAGGGAGCAACCGCCATTCTGGATCGTCGTCCGTCAGGCACTTCTGTCGCGCCTGTCTATGTGGTGATACAGGAAATTGAAGAAGCCAACTGGGGCATATTTGGTCAGCAGGCCGATCTGGCAGCGCTTCGCGCCAGCGATGAAAACGCTGCGGCGATTTGAAGGAAATAGTTTTGATAGGGGGGCGGGAAAACTATCAGGGAATGGTGTGAAGATTACAGTGTTGCGGCTATTGAGTATGTCTGATGTTACTTACGCATCCTGAAGGAAAGATGTACATCAATATCAGATGTGATTACCTGAGCTAAGCTGGCTGAGTTGACAATCGGCAGAGCATAAGAAGGTAAGGAATAGAATGAAACAGGAATGGTAATTGCCCGGCCCTGGGTTTAAGATTTGACTCGTATAAAGCGAAAGGAGAAGGTAATGGATACCACCGAACAGCTAAATGGAACGTACTTTTATGGTGGACTAACAAATCTCAGTGCGGGGGAATTATTTTTCTGGATTATGGTAGACGTAACCGCAGAACATTTCACTGGCGCGAAGGATGTTCTGGCGGCAGCAGCAATTTATAGCGGTCAGAACACTATCACCGTCAGAGGCAAGCTAGGTAGTGCTACGCCCGGCACAAGTTATGCCTCAAAGTATTCAAGGAAACTGCTTAGGGATATTCGGCTCCCTTTCCGCTTACCTACCTGGATTCAAAATCCCGCAAATCCTTTTGAAGTTAAAAGAATAATGACATCAAAGCTTTCGACGTTTGTAGGGCGTGCTATTCCTGTGGTTGGCTGGGTGATCCTGGCGGGCGATGTGGCGCAAATAGGTTATCAGTCTATGGTACGTTACAATCGCATTGTCACAGAGGAAGATAAGATATGGTAAGGCAGGATATTGAACAGGCAGTTTATTCACTTCTGGCCGAGTACAATGGTAGAAGCCTTCTTACCTTTCGACGTTATCCTTTAAAGCATTCTACTGATTTGAATAAAGATTTTCGTATGGATCCTCTTGATGCCTATGAGCTACTTGAAAGGTATTCTGAAAGGTTTGGCATTGATCCCAAATCAATTAATTTTCAGCGATACTTTCCAGATGATTTCAGCGAACCGCATAAGCCACTTACTGTTCAGCTCCTGATCGATTCTGCTGAAGCCGGAAGCTGGCTGGATGATTGAGGCATCTTTAGGAGATTCGTTGATATGAGCCTTGGATTGAAAATGTAGAATTGCCAACTGACTTAGCGGTGGGTTGGGGATTCGATCGAAAAAAGCTGAGCAGAGCAGACCAGGCCAAACTGAACTGATTGCGGTGAGTCGATGCGCAGCTTGCAAATCGCTTTCAGGTGTGAAGGCCGCTTATGAGCTGGCGGAATCTGAAAAAGTATCGTAACTTCATGATATATATATTTTTATTATGATTCAAATTTTAGCGGTATACCTAAGCGTATACCAATTCATATCTTTAGGCGTTTTTATATGAAGGGGGAGGAAATCGACTGGCTCTGTAATTTTTAACTAAATAGCAGCAAAAATGTTTGAGCTGCTTCAGCCAGGCTTGCCTTATCATAGGTGAAAGCGGGCATAAGAGTCGTCAATCCCATATAGTATGTAATTAATGAGGATTATCCTCCCTTATCTCAATTACATTTATCTATTTTAAGAAAAGCATCTCCTATTTCATCAGAATAATCTCTCAACACATTGCATATCACAATATGGTCAATTGTTGGCTTTAGAAATAAAAGGCTTGCAGTGATCTGCATCAAGCTAATTGCAGTTGAATGGGCTGGGTCAGTCATTCCTGAATTGCTTTGCCCTACTAGTAATATATCATCTTTAGCTTCGCAGAGACCAAGCCTGTTTCTCATTGCTTTAGCGCCAGTATGTATATTCTGACTCGCCCATTTGTAATAAGGTCGCATGTGCTCCAATTGAACGTCTTTTTCAATAGCTCCAAAACCTACTTTATTATGGTTGGGGAAAAGATAGGATGCCCACCCATAATTATCTGCAAATTTTTTACCATATTTATTTATCAACAAATCAAACTGAATCTTGCAATCTGCCACCTCCTCAACAGTTGGACCTTTTGCTTGTAATCGATGCTCATATTTTTTGTGCTCCAGCATACCATGATATGAGTCAACCACATCATGGTAGAAAAAGCGTTCTGCACACTCTTTTCCATGCTTGCAAATAAACATAGCTGTAGCTGCTACTTCGTGAAGTGCTCGCCACCTTGCATGAGCTGCATCGGCATATCCATTTTTTAAGAGACACAATATTTCGTTAGCAATATGGCAAGACCGGGCATGATGTCTGACAACTAAATCAAAAACTAAATCATCTTCTGATGCAGCTTGTGCTCTGTAAGTTTCATTGAATTCAGCACCTGATTCGGTACATATTACAATGAGTGTTTCCAATAAATCAAAACCTACTGACCATCTTGAAGTATTTCCCTCAACAAAGCTATTTGAAAGTGAACGATATTCTTTAAGCATTTCGCTGGAGTTTTTAACGAAATTCTCTTTAACGGTTGTTGTCAATTCTAATATTAAGTTAGTGGTAATTCTTTCGATATCGATGTCATTGGGTAAATCATTGTTCTCATTGAAGATACTTTCTATACGCTCAAGTAAAGCTTTCTGAAAAACTTCCATATAACCCCCTTGATTAATTCATTGTTGATGTTTTTTTAAGTCTATATGAAATTGAATATAGCTATTCTGCTCATGTAGTTCTATCTGTTTGTGTTTGTATCGCTTAACTCAATCATAGGTATGACTAAAGAAATATTTTTCATTAACCTAACACACTGTCAACTCTTTGGTGCAATGCATTGCATTGCAATTCAAATTCACATAGAAACCGATACTTAAAAATTGAGTTATCTGAAATCTCGTGACTTATAAAGATTTTCTAAGAAATCCTTCACACTGTTCACCACTCGATTTTTACCATTAAAATCATATTATTAAGTGATGTATGATAGGTGTAGGGTGACGAGTATCATTCATCACCGGTGAAGCATAGGCGTAAAAAAACCGGCTTTCGCCGGTTCAGATAGTCATGCTGCTGCAGGGGCGTCGCACTTCGGCAGCCAGTCGGTGCTGCTTTCTTCCGTCAGGTCAAGGTTGGTCTGCATTCCCAGTTTTGTCCGGCGTTTCATGTAGTGTTGTCCGTATTCCCGCATGATACTCTCCAGCGACAGGCCAAACATCTTCATGCTGAGCGGATTCCTGTAGCCGTTGGCCTCCATATAGGCCAGATAGGCATGGTAAAGGTAGCGCCTGGGCTGAAGCGGCCTGATGCTGGCGTTTCCCATATAGAGTGCGTTTGGCTCCGGCGTCGTGAACAGGTACCCGCAGAAGTCCACCATCGGGTCCGCATCGCGCTTGATGCGCATCGCCTCGTCGGAGTTCTGCTGCGACTGAAGCAGCGACCGGGCCTGCTGCGGCTGGCTGAACTGCTGCATCAGCTGGCGCACGATAACGGCCAGCTCACCGCTGATTTTTTCCTTCAGCTGCGGGTCGCGCTCGTCTGCAGGGATAATTTCCGGGAAGTGCAGTATCACCCGGCGGCGCGACACGCCCCCGCTGCGGTCGGTAAAGCGCATCGGGTTGTTGTTGACGGCCAGAATCACCGCCGGAATGTGCGTTGAGTAGGCGTCGCGGTACTTCGGGTCAACGGACACCGAATCGCCGCCGGTAATCGCCTTTATGCCCGCGCCGTCGCCGCTCCATTTTTCCTGGTCGGGCAGGATAATCAGCGAGTAGCCAATCACCGCCGCACGTTCGCGCGACGACTCCAGCGTTTCGATAGTTGCTGAAGTGGTGTTGTCCGTTCCGGCCAGCATGGTGGCGATTTCCGCCATGATGCTCTTACCGCTGCCGCCGGGACCGGTGACCTCCAGAAACAGCTGCCAGTCGTAGCGGTTCGCCAGCACCATAAACAGCGCGGCCAGAATGATGTCACGCTTGGCCGGGTCCCGTCCGGCGGCGCGGTCGAGCCACTGCCAGAAGTGCGGCGCATGGTCTGCCAGCGTTTCACCCTGAACGGGTTTTGTGTAGTCCACCTCGCTGACCGTGCGCAGCCAGAAGTCTTTACTGTGCGGGCTGAAGCCGCCGGTGCGGGTGTCCAGCACGCCGTTACGGAAGCCAATCAGGCGGCGCGCCGGGTCGGCCTGCTGCGGCAGCATCAGCTTCAGCGTGTCCACCACGCCTGAAATCTTGCCCGCCGAAAACGGCGCGCGCAGGCGCTGGAACAGCTTTGCCACGTCACGCTCAAACTGCTTCCCGGAAATCACCTTCCACGCGCCGGAACGGTAGCGGGACAGAATTTCCCCGCTGGCGTCCACGGCCAGCGCGCTGCGGTAGTGCTCCGCCACGCGCTCTGCCTTTTCACTGGCGCTCATGGCTGAAAACTCCGCCTCGCTCATCACGTCGAACGGACTGGCGGCGGGCGGCGTGGCGGCTTCGGCCAGCGCCCGCCGGGTGCTTTCCTCACCGTGCTGCATGAAGGCGTCGTTCCAGTCGCCGAACACTGGCGGCAGGGCTACGGCTGCGCGGCTGGCTTCGGCTGCCTGCTTTGCTTTAGCCTGGCCGTCGCCGCTCAGGTCGCGGTCGGCGGCAATCAGCAGCGGCAGCGTGGCGTGCTTTTCACGGGCAAGGCCAGCCAGAGAAAGGAGGTTAACGGACGACAGGGCAACCCAAACCTCATCCCCGGTCAGGTTGTGCACCGTCAGGCCGGTGGCGTAGCCCTCCGTCAGCCAGATGCGCGCTGCCGGTTTGCCGGTGCTGAGAACGTGGCATGCGCCTTTTACCTGGCCGCCCTTCAGCGTGCGCTTCTCGCCCGCAGCGTTAATTAGCTGCACGTTCACCAGCTGGCCGCCCGTATCGTGCAGGGGAACAAGCAAATCACCGGCACGATAGGCCGTGAGCGCGACTTTCTGCGGCTTCGCCAGCGTCAGGCAGGACTGCTGCGGCCAGCCCTTGCGCGACAGGTAGGCGTTGCCGGTTGCCTGCTGCGCGGTGCTTACCAGCTGCTGTGCATGCTTCATGGCGGCGGCACGGGCGGCTTCGTTATCTTCGCCCGCGCTGGCGGCAGGCGAGCTGTCCACCGGTGACAGGCTGCCGGTCAGGCCGTTTACCCGTGCGGCGGCTTCGGACAGGCTCAGCGAGAGTGCTTTTTTCACCAGGTCCATGCCGTCACCGGCACCGCACTGATTACAAATCCACGTGCCGCGTCCCTCCTGGTCGTCAAAGCGGAAGCGGTCGGTTCCGCCGCATACCGGGCAGGAGGTATGGCGGTTCTTCACCACCTTCACGCCCAGCGCGGGCAGGATGCGGGGCCACTGGCCTCGCGCGGCTTTTGCCGCGTCGGATACGGTCATTTTCATTATTCTTTTCTCCCTCAGTGCAGCACCGGCGCGTCTTTGAGGCGCCCGCATAGTTCATCCATCACCACCTGTCCCAGAAAGCTCAGGCACGGAACCGACTTCAGCGGCCCGGCGGCCAGCAGGTCGTCGAGCAGCGCGCAGGCAATTTCCTGGCCGCGCTGGCGTCCGTGCTGGCGCAGGTAGAAGTCCTCCAGCTCGGTTTCAATAGCGTGCTCAAGACGCGCCAGCGTCAGGCCGGGATAGCGCTTCTGTTCGCGGCAGATGGTCAGCCAGGCGCAGGCCACCGCGCGGCGGGACAGCGCGGACCGCAGTTCGGGGGAAAGGGTACGTGTGCTCATGGCTTAACCTCCCCGTTCATCCAGCCGTCCTGACAGCGGTTTACCACTCCGTCCAGCTGCTCGGTGATGAGGAAAATAAGCGAGTTCAGCTGCGCCTGCTGTGTGGCCTTAGGCTGCTCGTGGCACTCCTGAAGCAGGGTCATGTCGCTGATAAAGCGCCCGGCGTTGCGAAGGTGCTCAAGGCGTAACAGGTCGGCGTGGGAAATGGTGGCGTGAGTCATGCGCGCACCTCCCGTACCGGCAGGCGGACGGCAAGTGACAGCACGTAATCGCGGGCCAGCGGCAGGCGGGCGGCGCGTTCGTCAGCGGCAACGGTGCGGAGCATTTGGATACGCTGCTGGCGCTCGGTACGACGCACGGCGGCAAAGACGAAAACAAACTGAGGGTATGGGGAATTAAGGACGGTAGCCATGATGGCAGTCTCCAATGTTAGTAGCTTACAGCCACCACCGGAAACGCCAATTTCACTGGTGGTAGCCCAGACGGGGTTGGCGTAACCGGCAACATTGGAAACCGGCGCTTCGTGAGAAGCCCCCGCCTGAGCCACCATTACGCGGTAGGTACGACAGATACAGAACCGTCGCCCGAAAAATGGGTGCATCAGGGCACAGACACAAAAAAAGACGCAAGGCGCGTCTGGTGTCGCCAACGTTGTATTCAGGACGCCAATCCCGGCTGCCGATTTTGCGACAGCATAAAGACTGTACCAGGGAATGGCCCCGGCGCGCAAGCCGGGGAGCAAAGGAAAATGCAGCATGACGGAAAATCTCAAGAGTTGGTGAAGATCATGCTGCACGTTCCTGACCGCGTGCGGCGATGCGTGCATTCATCCAGGCACTGACTTCGCTGGCAAGCCATGCGACGTTCTTGCCGCCAAGCGACACCTGCGCCGGAAAAGCATTGCGGCTGATTAGGTCGTAAATGGTTGAGCGGGACAGGCCGCAGACGTGGATCACTTCCGGCAGGCGCATAAACCGCTCCTGGACCGGGAATGAAACCGGCATGACAGGGGCCGTCGGGGCGGATGAATGAGCGTTTGAAGTCGTGTGCATGAGCTACCTCTTATGTGTCCGTGAAGCGCCGCACAGATGTGTACGGCATCGGGTAGCTCTTTATTTTGCGAATATTTTTGCCGGTGACAACAACAGAAATCTGTCTGACCGGACACACAAAAACCACACAAAAAATGCGTGTACGTGAATAGCACCAGACTGCACCAAATAGTACTGATAAGGTTTTATCCAATAATTTTAGGTCCAATATAAGGAAGCCTTTAAAACCAATCGTTCTAAAGAATTAATAAGGCCAAAAACCTGCTGATGAACGATGGTGAACAGAGGGTGAAGGATTACTTTTTCACTCTTCACCTCTTAATTTACTGTATTTACTATTTTTTTCTCTCTGGTGAAGAATAGTGAAGGATTTATATAAAACTGAAAGCTGATAACAGGCTTTAGTGAGACCTTTTCTTGGCTCGCCAGAAGTAATGCTTTTGTCTGGTCCGTCATACAACGCCCTCTGGTAGAAGCCGCTGTGCCAGACCCGGCACAATTGACTTACTGAAACCAGCCGACAGGAAACGAGATGGCCCTGAAATGTCCCGAATGTGGTCAGGTAGCCCACACCCGCACCAGCGCTTATGAAGCGCCCTCCGTAAAGCGTACCTGGTACCAGTGCCAGAACCTCGACTGCTCCTGCACGTTCACCGCGCTGGAGAGCGTCGAGAAAATCATCATGAAGCCGCACAGGCCCAAGTTCGCAGAGCCGGAACAGCAGAATGACGTGCCGGTTCGCCAGTCGCAGACGCTGGGCCGCTATGGTTCAGCCAGCGCCCGCAAAGACCGCCACGCACAGCCCTGAGAGAGAGGAAAAACAGCATGACACAGCAGCAGATGACCGACGAACAGATTCAGGCCGCCGGCAACCGTATCGGTACGGCGCAGGCCAGAGCACAGCAGCCTCTTAAGGAAGCCGGATGGCTCCTGCGGTTACCCGAAGCCGACGTAATCAGCCACACCACCGAGCTGGTAAAGGGGCTGTCCTCTGAATGGCGGTTACGTATCGAAGACCTCAATACAAAGATGCTGGCCTGGCTGGAGGCAAGACAGGCCGAAAACTCCGCCACTGAAAATCTCAGCGGGCTGCGCCAGCGTAAGGCCGAAATGGAGCAGGCAAGCCGGGACAACCGGGCACGCTTCCGTGAACTGCTGGGACAGAATGGCGGCAGCGTCACGCCGGAAATGAAGACGCTGCGCGCGGAGTATCTGGAACAGCAGGAAACGGCGTCAGACCTGGCCGGGCTGATTGCCGAAAAGGAAAATCAGTTGCCAGTGCTGGCCGACGTGACCGGGCGCAAGGCCAACGCTTACGTGTTCTGTCATGAGGGCATCACGGATGAGCGCATTGATACGCTGATTGATGACTTCTTTATCATTCACGGCGCAGAGCTGAGCAGCCTGCTCAGGATGAAGTACAGCCAGTTTGAACGGAATGGCTCAACGCATGCACCGGGCATTATCGAAGGCGCGAACGATGCCGACACGCTGTACCGCGTATATGTTCAGAACCTGATTAAGCGATGGACGAGCGTAAATCAGCCGCTGATGTTCCGTGATGACGTGCTGAGCGTGAGCGGTGCGCATCCTTTCCGGGGAGCCAGAACCGACCGTCGCAAGCGTAAACTTTTCTGAGCCGCAGACACAGAAACTCACCGAAGCCCGGCCCGTGCCGGGCTTTTTTACGTCCGCTACTTGAGTGCATGTCTATGCTGCATGAAAACGCATGAGTATTCGACACCCCTGAACGCCAGGAAAGGCCAGCGGCGGCGCGGCTCAGAGCAAATCATGCAGGTGCATGAAAACCGCTGCATAAAGCGGGCAGGCGTGGCGGGGCTACGAGTGCGCGCAAGAATGTTTACTTAATTGAATTTCAGTTTTGCAGGAAAAAATTTTTTGAAAAGGTAACAAGAAAAAGAGAGTCTTGTTACCTCATGATAAAAGTTACGACAGTTTTTAAGGTAAGATGCTGTGTTCTAAATCATGCAAATCAGCTAGGTCACATCTATTAGATACTCTGTGTTTGAAGTTTAGATTACTTATCCTTGTATTTACGATGCTTTTGAGTCTCATTAATATTAATGGAAGTAGATAATCTTTGCCAGAAACATAGCTTTTAATACCCTTTTCACTACTCAAAGAGTTTTTAATTTCCATGAATTCTTTTTCGACCAATTCCTCACCGATCTCTAAGTATAACTCTGCTTTTAAATCATCGATTCTTTTTGTAACTTTCATGGTATCGAGGTTGCCAGTATTATCACTGATCAGTTTGTTTACTTGATAATGGACACTCGCAATAGTTGGTTTGTATTTTCTTATCAATGCATAAGTTATGAAGAGATTCGTGAGTAACTCTGAGTTCTTATCTTCCCATCCTGCGAGGTCAAACTCATTTCGGAGTTGATCACCTTCTTTTTCTGGGTCTTCCTCGACCATTAATTCAATAATGGAATTCTCACAAATGAAAGCATTTTCAATGCAGTAATAAGGTAAGGTATACAGACCGTTGCCGCACTCTCTTTCACCATTAATAAGGTCTATATCCCCATCAACAATGTAAAGTCTGGGGCGGTTTCTTTTGTTCTCATCCGTCTGCCAACTGTAAATGACGGCACTCTTCCCACCAAGAGGGAAGACATCATTGATAAGGAACTTATCTCCAATTAAACGATTTAAAAGACATTTATAGATTTTCTTATATCCCACCGCAGTGTCTTCAATAAATATGTCAATCGTATTCCTTTCTTCAAAAAAAACTGAGCGGGCTTTTTTAGCTGACAATCCTCTCTCCAGCATGCTAACCTCCAACCTTCAAGCATTTCTCCGTTAAATCTCCTACAATGTCAGGTGAGTGAGTAGCTAAAATAAATTGCGTTTCTGGATTGATCGATATTATGGTTTCAGAAAAACGTTCTTGCCACTTCAGGTGAAGTGATATTTCAGGTTCATCTATGATTATCACTCGGCTGATATTTGTGTATTTGTTTAGCATTACATTTGCTATCAAAACAACTAATTGCCTCTCACCTGAGGAAAGTATATCAATGCCGCATTTTTTATTATCTGCTCTGACTACAATAAGCCTTCCTACAGTGTCTATTTCTATTTTCTTTTTTGAGTCTATCAGGAATGAATTGACTGCACGTAAGAAATTACTAATGGGCTTATACATTTTTTCAGTTTTATCATTGTATTCATCTATAACTTCAAGTATGTCAGATATCCTATCTATTTGAGCTTTGTTTAATAACCATTCAATACTCAATCCTTTGTCGTTTCTCAAGTTATTAAATAAATTTTCAATTTTATCAAAAAAACTTTCAATATCGACAATAAGGGAGCGATCAGAGCTGCCAATCTTTTTTACAGCCTCAGTTATTTCTTCTCTTCTTTTAAGAATGTCACGCTTATCCTGCCAATCTAGTTTATTATCACTCATTTTTATTTCATCAAATGAGGAGAATTTAAATGATGATTTTAAAATGCTATCTCTTAAGTATAACGCCTGCTTGTCTTCAAACTCTCTTATTTTTCTATATTGCTCTTGAAGAATCATTTGCACTGTTAGTAGGGCTTCAGCCAGGCTTCCTGTGATTTGTGTACTTTTCCGCAATCCTTTTCTATTAGCGTAAAGCTCCTTACGAGCTGCTAAAGTTAGTTCGCTCTCAAAAATCTCACTTTCAAGTCCATAAGATTTTCTATCTAAGCCAAGGAAAACTGGAGGTATTATTGCTTTGATTTTCTTATAAACTTTATTTGTTATTAACTCTCTTTCATGAAGTAGCCAATACTCATCATTATTACCTGAGCCAATAAAGTTCTCTTGGTTTATTATTGGTATTTCAATGCATTCCGCCTCACTATCTATAAAAACCCTAAGAATTAACTTGTCTTTTAAAACTGATATTTTATTTTTTTTGGTTCGATCTTCGAAAGTTAGTTCGATGTTTTCAAATGGTATGGATAAAAGTTCTTTCAAGTTAACTAGGAAAATAGCCTGCATCAACTTGATGACTGTACTTTTTCCCGAGCCATTCGAACCGGTTAGAAAAGAAACGTCTTTGTTGAAATTTATATGGAAATTCATATATCCGTAGACGCTTGAGGCTTTAAATTGATAAAGTTTCATGTTACATCCTTATTTACAGGTGGCTTTCTTTCCCCACCAATTCATTAGCTCAATTCTTTGTGAAAGATAAGTTGAGCGATTATATGCTTTTCTGACTTCATTTTTATCACAATGTGCTAATGCAGCTTCAATAACATCAGGATTGAAATCTGCTTCATTCATGGCGGTGCTTGCGATTGAGCGCAATCCATGAGCGACTAATTTACCACTATAACCAATCCTTTTTAAAGCAGCATTAGCAGTTTGGCTATTCATTGGTAATTTTGGATCATTTCGGCTGGGGAATACGTATTCACGATGAGCACTAATCGGTTTCATCACCTCCAAAATTTCTAATGCTTCAAGTGATAAAGGAACTTTGTGTTCACGTCTTGCTTTCATCCTTTCGGCAGGAATAGTCCAAAGCCTGTCATCAAGGTCGATTTCTTCCCAACGCGTACCTGAGGCTTCTGAAGGACGAACAAGTGTTAACAATTGCCATTCGATTAAACAACGAGTTGAAACGGAGAGGTTGGACATGCCTAGTGCTCGCATAAGATATGGTAGTTCTTCAGGCCGCAGTGTAGGCATATTTTGCTTCTTAGGTTTTTCAAAAGCCATACCGATCCCAGAAGCCGGATTAGAATCAATCAAACCCGTGTTTACAGCATAAATCATAATCTCATTAATACGCTGTACCAGGCGGCGTACTGTTTCAAGAGCACCACGGGCCTTAATCGGCTCAAGTGCTTCTACAAGCTTACGGGCTTTGATTTCCTGCACGGGAATCTCGCCAATGGCAGGGAAAACATCTTTATCAAGGGAGCGCCAGATATCCTTAGCATAATCCGGTGTAACGCTCGCCTGCTTCAAAGTAAACCAGTTAGCCGCAACGCTCGAGAAAATGCTGTCTAAAGCGATCTGCTGCTGTTCTGTGGCCTGTTCGGCCTGAGTTTGTGGGTCAATGCCGTTAGCTAACAACGAGAGGTATTCAGCGCGTAGGCGTCGGGCATCAGCCAGCGACAGAGCAGGGAAGGAACCGAGGCCAAGCATAGTACGCTGTTTCGTAGCTGGTCGCTGATAGCGAAAACGCCAGAGTTTCTTGCCGGTGGTTTTTACAACCATAAAAAGCCCGTCGCCATCATGCAGAGTTATATCTTTGTCAGTGGCTTTTGAGCGAAGCACTTCAGTGTTGGTTAAAGGGCGCGTTGTCCTTGCCATACGGGGCCTTCCTGCAAAAATTGGTATACGTTTTTAGGATACATCTTACCGTATACCAATACGTATACCAATTATCACTGGATTCAGGCGGATCTTCTCGGAAGGTTACAGACACAAAAAAGCCCGCAAGGCTTGTGCCGTGCGGGCTTCTAGGACTTCTGCGGATGGCACTGGAACCATCTTTGAAGAATTTTGGTGGAGCTGGCGGGAGTTGAACCCGCGTCCGAAATTCCTACATCCTCGGTACTACATGCTTAGTCTGGTCTTTACATTCGCTTGCCAGCTGCGGACAGACACGCCACTAACAAACTAGCCTGATTAGTTTTAACGCTTCAACCCCAGGCAGGGCATCCACGCGATCTCTTTTAGGTTTGACCTCTCTTGATCCCCGTCCTAAGAGCGGAGGCTAGGGAGAGAGGGCTCTAAGCAGGTTATTAAGCTGCTAAAGCGTAGTTTTCGTCGTTTGCGACTATTTTTTTGCGGTTTTTTAGCGAGGCCTACCGCACCTCGGCATGCACCTTGGGTTTCGCGAATCCCGTCGAATCCAGAATCAGCCCCAAGACTTCTTACTCTAGCAAAAAATTATAAAAGATTCCAGTGGTTAACGGCTGGCATTCTTCATAATTCGTGCTTTATCCATCTTCCACTCGCGATCTTTGATGTCCGCGCGCTTGTCGTGTTCTTTCTTACCGCGTGCCACGCCAATCTTCAGTTTGGCCCAGGCGTTTTTCCAGTACAGCGACAGCGCGACCACAGTGTAACCTTCGCGGTTAACGCGGCCGTACAGGGAATCCAGCTCACGCTGGTTCAGCAGCAGCTTGCGGTTGCGCGTGGGATCGCACACCACGTGGCTTGATGCCACTGCCAGCGGCTGAAAAGTGGAACCGAACAGATAGGCTTCGCCATCGCGCAGCAAAATATAGCTGTCGCTGATGTTGGCTTTACCGGCGCGCAGTGATTTGACTTCCCATCCTTGCAACGCCATGCCGGCCTCGAACTCTTCTTCAATGAAGTATTCATGGCGAGCGCGTTTGTTGAGGGCAATAGTGGCTGAACCGGGTTTGTGAGCTTTTTTCTTTGTCATAGTGCGGCGTAGTCTACATCACTCAGTCTGTGGGCGCATCCCCTGTCCTGCGGGGCGGTAAAAAACACACTATTTTAGCACAGCTGGCAAAGGCGTGAATTTTTGTTTGGTAGCTTAAAATGGTATAATTCAACGGTTTTGTGACCAACAGGAACCATTATGGCCCAGATTAGCCGTTCAGCGCTGGTACCGTATAGCGCTGAGCAGATGTACCGGCTCGTGAATGATGTGGATGCTTATCCTGAATTTCTTCCGGGCTGTACCGGCAGCCGCGTGCTGGATAACAGCGGTAACCAGATGACCGCCGCGGTGGATGTCTCCAAAGCCGGCATCAGTAAAACCTTTACCACGCGTAACACCCTGACCGATAACCAGAGCATTCATATGCAGCTGGTCGATGGGCCGTTCCGCAAGCTGACCGGTGGCTGGAAATTTATCTCGCTCGGCGACGATGCCTGCAAGGTTGAGCTCAGCCTCGACTTTGAGTTCACTAATATGCTGGTCGAGATGGCGTTTGGCCGCATCTTTAAAGAGCTGGCCAACAGCATGGTGCAGGCGTTTACCCAGCGCGCCAAAGAGGTTTACCGTGGCTGATATCAGCGTTGAAGTGGTGTACGCGCTACCGGATAAACAGTATCTGCGTGAGGTTAGCCTGGAAGAGGGCGCCACGGTTGAGCAGGCGATTCAGGCATCCGGGCTGCTGACGCTGCGCAAAGATATCGATCTAAGCAGCAATAAGGTCGGCATTTTCAGCCGTCCGGTCAAGCTGAGCGATACGCTGCAGGATGGCGATCGGGTCGAGATTTATCGCCCGCTGATTGCCGATCCAAAAGAGATGCGCCGGCAGCGGGCAGAGCGCGCGGCAACGAAAAAGTAAATTACAGGCATTAAAAAAGGCGCTCAGGCGCCTTTTTTGTTGCGGCTCACTCAGTCTTCAGTGCCGGTGAGGCGCGGTTTGTTATCGATGTTCGTCAGCGTACCGTTGCTGTCGAAGGTCAGCGTCAGCGTCTGCTGCTTCACGCTCTCATGACCTGGCTCCTGACGGAACACGTAATACCAGACGTTACTGCCAAACGGGTCGTGCATCATCGGCGTACCGAGCGTGTAGGCAACCTGCTGCTGCGTCATGCCGGTGTGAATCTTCGAAACGTCGTTGGCGACCAGGTAATTCCCCTGATTGATATCCGGACGATACACAACGCGCTCAAGGGTGGAACATCCGGCGGTCATCATCAACATTACCACTGCCGCGGCAGTCAGCGTTTTACAGCGCATCTATACATTCCTTTTCTGGGGCCAAACGCCTTTCATCAGGCAGTTTTGTTGCCATCGAATTCTGAACTCTGCATACGGCAGGCTTTATTATGGCGATATGACTGCCGATGATAATAAACCTTTGAGCTATTGGAAACCTCTACAGAGCAAGCATATGACCACCAGGCCGCAAAAAAGTGCGGTGTCAGGCTGCTAAAAGTTCTTTTGCGTTCGCCAGCGTGTTGCGTGTAACTTCGCTGCCGCCAAGCAGGCGTGCCAGTTCCTGCAGACGCGCGCGCTTATCCAGCGGCTGCATGTGGGTTTCAGTCATCGCACCGTCGGTTTCTTTGCTGACGAAGAAGTGCTGATGACCACAGCCCGCGACCTGCGGCAGGTGAGTTACGCACATTACCTGAGTCGATTCGCCCAACTGGCGCAGCATCTGGCCAACGACAGCGGCCGTCGGACCACTGATACCGACGTCAACCTCATCGAAAATCATCGCCGGAGTTTCCATTTTCTGTGCGGTGATCACCTGAATCGCCAGCGCAATACGCGACAGTTCACCCCCTGAGGCCACTTTACCCAGCGGCTGCAGCGGCTGGCCCGGATTGGTGGTGACCCGGAAATCAATACGGCTGGCACCTTCGGCCGTCAGCTGATCGGCATTAAATTCCAGCATGATGGCAAATTCACCGTGCGGCATGGCAAGGGTGCGCATGCTTTGCGTAATCAGCTGACTCAGCTCCTGCGCCGAGGCAACGCGTTGCTGATGCAGGGCTTCGGCACAGGCCAGCGCGGCCTGATGATGAGCCACGACGTCGCTCTGCAGGCTTTCCTGATCGCTCTCCTGCTGCGACAGCTGTTCCGCTTCATCCAGCAGCTGCTGATACAGCACCGGCAGCGCTTCCGGTGAAACATGGTGCTTACGCGCCAGCGCAATCTGCCGCGACAAACGCTGCTCCAGCTCGTACAGGCGATTAGGATCGAGGTCGAGCCGTTCACAGTAGTGGCGCAGCTCATCGCTGGCTTCACTCAGCTGAATCGCGGCTTCTTCCAGCAGGTTAAATACGCCGCTGACTTTATCGTCCAGCGAGACCAGCTCACTCAGCATATTACGCGCGCTGTAGAGCAGGCTTTGCAGGTTGGTGTCATCACTGTCGGCAAGAATTTGCAGCGCCTGCTGGCTGGTGGACAGCAGCTGACCGCTGTTCGCCAGGCGCTTGTACTCTTCATCAATCTGCTCAAACTCGCCTGGCTGCGGCGCAAACTCGTTGAGTTCTTTCAGCTGATACTGCAGCAGTTCGCGGCGGGCTTCACGCTCCTGCGACAGCTGCTGATGCTGTGCCAGCGCGCGGCAGCTGTGGTGCCAGCGCTGATAGTGCTGACGCATCTCCGCCAGCCGATCGTCGTGCGCGGCGTAGGCATCCAGCAGGTGTTTCTGGTGATCGGTTTTGAGGAGCAGCTGATGCGCATGCTGACCGTGGATTTGAATCAGTAACTGACCGAGTTCGCGCAGTTGCGACAGCGGTACGGACGTGCCGTTGATAAAGCCACGTGAGCGGCCATCGGCACTGATCACGCGGCGCAACAGACATTCGTTGCCGTCGTCGAGCTGGTTCTCCACCAGCCAGCGCTGGGCAGAGGGTGACGCTTTCAGCTGGAAGCGTGCGCAGATATCCGCGCGGCTGGCCCCCTGACGCACCATGTCTGCTTCAGCACGGCCGCCAAGGCACAGGCCCAGCGCATCAATCGCGATGGATTTCCCTGCGCCGGTTTCGCCGGTGATCGCTGTCATGCCACGATGAAAGTCGATCTCCAGTTCACGAACGATTGCAAAATTACTGATGGTCAGTTGTGCCAGCATACAATCACCTGTATGTAAAAACAGATATGGTTTTTCATACAGTATAAACTGGTTTTTTATCCAGTAAAGTAGCCGGCAGGCCTTTTCAGAATAATTTTTTTGACCATCCGAGTTTTGAGCTTAAAGTATTAAAATAATTATAATTTTTGGGATGAATTAAATTGAGGTGATTGGCGCTGCGGCGAATCAGCACATCTTCCCCTTCCTGAATCGGCAGGGCGATCTGGCTGTCGCAGCTGATCTCCAGGTCGCTGCGCAGCGAGGAAAAACGCAGGCGAATGGTGCTGCTACTGTTGATCACCAGCGGACGCGCCGACAGCGTGTGCGGGAACATCGGCACCAGCGCAATCGCATCGAGCGACGGCGTTAAAATCGGCCCGCCCGCCGAAAGCGAATAAGCGGTTGAACCGGTTGGCGTGGAGATAATCAGCCCGTCCGAGCGCTGGGAAAAGGCGAACACTTCGTCGATATAGACTTCAAATTCAATCATGTGCGCCACTTTGCCCGGATGCAGCACCACTTCATTGATGGCGCTGCCGATGCGCGGCGAACACTCTTCTTTGCATACCTGCGCTTCCAGCAAAAAGCGGCTTTCCAAGAAATAATCGCCCTGCAGCACGTCATCCAGCTGCTGCTGCGCGTTATCCGGATCGAGATCTGTCAGGAAGCCGAGGTTGCCGCGGTTGATGCCAATCACTTTGATGTCGTAACGAGCCAGCACGCGCGCGGCGCCCAGCATGTTGCCATCGCCGCCGACCACCACCGCCAGATCGGCGTACTGGCCGATGTCCGCCAGGCTGCCGGTACGCACATCCTGCAAATTAAGCTCGCGGGCGATTTGCTGTTCCACGATCACGTCATAGCCTTTGTCAGTCAGCCAGCGCCAGAGCATTTCATGGGTGGTTAACGCAGTGGGGTGGCGCGGATGGCCGACGATCCCAATGCAGTTAAAGTGTTTGTTCATTTAGCGGGTGTTCCTCATAAGCCAAAACGGCCAGGCAATGTGATGGGTTCACTTGAAACCGTCAAACTGATCCCCATAATAAGCCAACCAGCGAGATGAATGTGCAAAACGCGGAGAAATTCATGAGTAGTAAAGAACAGAACACCCCAAACGAGCAAGTCTCAGACGAAATTCAACAGGAACAACAGCAGCCGGAAGCGGAGACAGCAACTGAGGTGGATCCGCGTGATGAGCGTATCGCCCAGCTGGAAGCGGAATTAGCGCAGGCGCAGGGTGGCGTGCGTGACGCCCAGCTGCGCGCGCAGGCTGAGATTGAAAACATCCGTCGCCGTGCCGAAATGGACGTGGAAAAAGCGCACAAGTTTGCGCTGGAAAAGTTTGCCAACGAGCTGCTGCCGGTGATTGATAGCCTGGAGCGCGCGCTGGAAGTGGCGGATAAAGAGAACACCGAGCTGGCTTCGATGATTGAAGGCATCGAGCTGACGCTGAAATCACTGCTGGGTGCGGTGCGCAAGTTCGGCGTGGAAGTGGTGGGCGAAACTAATGTGCCGTTCAACCCGGATGTGCATCAGGCGATGTCGATGATGGAGTCTGAAGAAGTGGCGCCAAACCACGTGCTGATGGTGATGCAGCGCGGTTATACCCTCAACGGTCGCCTGCTGCGTCCGGCGATGGTTGCGGTATCGAAAGCCAAAGGCTAAGCCGCTCCCCTGCAACAACGGCCGCTGATGCGGCCGTTTGTGTTTTCAGGGCAGCACCGGCGTCCAGTCAATGGGCGTCTGGCCAGCCTGGCTCAGCAGCGCATTGGCTTTGGAAAAATGCTGACAGCCAAAAAAGCCGCGATGCGCCGAGAGCGGCGAAGGATGCGGTGCTTTCAATACGTGATGACGCTGCGCATCAATGATGCTGCCTTTCTTCTGCGCGTGCGATCCCCACAGCAGGAAAATCACCCCTTCGCGATGGGTGTTGATGGCACTGATCACATTGTCGGTGAAGGTTTCCCAGCCGAAACGCGCGTGCGAATGCGCTTTGCCGGCTTCCACGGTTAACACCGTATTGAGCAGCAGCACACCCTGTTTCGCCCAGCTTTCAAGAAAGCCGTGCTGCGGGCGCTGAAAGCCAGGAATGTCCTGTTCCAGCTCTTTGTACATATTCAGCAGCGACGGCGGAATGGCCACACCCGGCAGGACCGAGAACGCCAGGCCATGCGCCTGATTCGGGCCGTGGTACGGATCCTGGCCGAGGATCACCACTTTAATATCGCCCAGTTCGGTGAGACGGAACGCGTTGAACACGTCCTTTTGCGGCGGATAGACCGTCACGCCCGCCGCACGCTCTTCGGCTACCGCTTTCAGCGTTTCCACGAAGTAAGGTTTTTCTTTATCTTCAGCCAGCACATCGTGCCAGGTCAGCTTCTCAGCCATCATTGACTCCCTGCAAATTGATGCCTTTAGCTTAGCGTGTCCGGCGGGGCAGCAGAAGGGTAAAAATAAGTTGAACAATTGCAGAAAAAGTTAATGGGAAAAGTTGTTATAAATCAATTTATTAGAGTAGAAGCAAAAATCCTTGCCGGACGAAATTGATACAGGTCAAAACGAGCCGGTCAGCGCGGTGATATACCAGAGCATCACATAACCCGAAGAACCGCGCTGTGCTCCTGCCGCAGCGCTAAGCCCTGGAGGCCTCTATGATTACCGGTATTCAAATTACTCAGGCACAAAATCCGCAGCTGCTGAACTCGTTCTGGCTGCTGGACAATGAGAAAGCCGAAGCCCGCTGCCTGTGCGCAAAAGGCGATTTCACGGAAGATCAGGTTGTTGCAGTCAGCGACCTTGGCGAGATTGCTTACCGTGAAATTCCACTGGAGCAGAAACCGCAGGTGCGCGTTGAAGGCGGTCAGCACCTCAACGTTAACGTGCTGCGCCGTGAAACGCTGGAAGATGCGGTGAAGCATCCGGAAAAATATCCGCAGCTGACCATTCGCGTGTCGGGCTATGCGGTGCGCTTTAACGCGCTGACGCCAGAACAGCAGCGTGACGTTATCACCCGTACCTTTACCGAAAGCCTGTAATTGATCGGCTGACGAAAACGCACACAGCAATACAGGCCGCGCCGGTGCTTACTGGCGCGGCTTTTTTTATTTCCTGAAGAGAGAAGAGGGCAGCTTGAGAGATTTTACGCCGCAAAAGTGCTTTTTCAGCAGGCCTGAAAGCAAAAAATCGCCTCAGGGAGGCGATTTAATTGCCGCGATGCTGTTTTATTCCGCACCGCTCTCCGGTGTGCTGCTGCCGCTTGGCTTGCGGCGTTTACCGATATTTTTAGTATCGCGGTGACGTTTCTTCACGCGCGGTTTCTCTTCTTCTTTCGCTTTCTTCTCTTTGCGCTTCTCAAGCGCCTTTTTCGACGGTTTACCGGTGACTTTAGCACTCGGTGCACGCGTTTCCGGACGCAGCTCATCGATTACGCGCGATTTCAGCGGCTCGTTGACGTAGCGGCTGATTTTACCCAGCAGCGGATGGTCATGTGCCTCTACCAGCGAGATCGCGGTACCTTTGCGTCCGGCGCGGCCGGTACGGCCAATGCGGTGCAGATAGACATCGGCGGTGCGCGGTAAGTCATAGTTGATGACGTGGGTGACGTTATCAATGTCGATACCGCGCGCGGCGACATCGGTCGCGACCAGCACGTTAACGCGACCGTCATTCAGGCGTTTGATCGCTTCGTTACGGTTAGCCTGCACCATTTCGCCTTCGAGGTAGCTGCTGCGCAGGCCGGCTTCGTGCATCCAGGTCACCAGCTCATGCAGGCGCTCACGTTTGCGCACGAACACGATGGCGCGCTTCACTTCCGGCTGCTTCAGCAGATGCACCAGCAGTTTGGTTTTGTGCTCGAGGTTGTCGGCGCGGTAATACCACTGCTGAATCTTTTTGCGCTCGCTTTTGCTTGGATCAGCTTCAATCGCTACCGGATCGTTCAGCAGGCGCTCGGCGAAATCTTTGATATTGTCGCCTTCCAGCGTGGCCGAGAACAGCAGCGTCTGTTTGCGCCAGCGCGTTTCACCGGCAATGGTCTCGATATCCTGCGCAAAGCCCATATCCAGCATGCGGTCGGCTTCGTCCAGAATCAGCGTTTCTACCGCGCGGCAGTCAAAGTTCTCTTCTTTGATGTACTGCAGCAGACGGCCGGTGGTCGCGACCACGATGTCCTGATTTTCACTGAACACTTCCGCGTGATTCATATAGGCCACGCCGCCGGTGATGGTGGCGATATCGAGATGGGTATGTTTGGCCAGCTCGCGCGCCTGGTCGGCAACCTGCATCGCCAGTTCACGCGTCGGCGTGAGGATCAGAATGCGCGGCGGCCCTGATTTTTTACGCGGGAAATCGAGCAGGTGCTGTAAAGCGGGCAGCAGGTAGGCTGCGGTTTTCCCCGTTCCGGTTGGTGCCGAACCCAGAACGTCACGGCCTTCCAGCGCGGCAGGAATGGCCTCAGCCTGAATGGCAGTCGGGCGCGTGAAGCCTTTATCCTGCAGGGCTTCCAGCAGGCTTTCGTCGAGTTCGAGTTCGGAGAATGTGGTTACGGTCATGGTCTACCTCAGTTTGGGGCGCTGATTATAGACAGTTCAGCCACAATCTTCATCTGTTTGTGTTGCACAGGTGAAGGTGAATTCACTTCGCGACCACGTTACACTTCCGGCAGGAGCAAATTCAATGGTCGTTAAGCATGTCTCAGCCGCAACCGCCAGCGCGGGCGATGTTAAGAAAAGATGGGTTCACGTTTAAGCAATTTTTTGTCGCGCACGATCGCTGTGCCATGAAGGTCGGCACTGATGGGGTGCTGCTCGGCGCCTGGGCGCCGGTGGCAGGCGTACGGCGCATACTGGATATCGGCTGCGGCAGCGGCCTGATTGCGCTGATGCTGGCGCAGCGCACGCCGGATGACGTCAGTATCGATGCCGTCGAACTGGAGTGCAGCGCCGCCGCGCAGGCGCAGGAGAACGTCGCCGCGTCGCCGTGGGCGCATCGCATCGCGGTGCATGCGCAGGACATCGTCAGCTGGAGTGAGCAGGCCGAAAAACGCTACTCGCTGATTGTCAGCAATCCGCCGTTTTTCACGCCGGGCATGGCCTCGGCCAGCGTCGAGCGCGATACCGCGCGGAGCACGGCAACGCTTGATCATCCCACCCTGCTGCGCTGTGCGGCACAGCTGATTGAAGAAGAGGGGCTGTTTTGCGTGGTGCTGCCCGCGGATGCTGGCGAAAACCTGATTGCACTGGCGCGCGCCGAAGGCTGGCATCTGCGTTATCGCTATGATGTGGCACCTTACGCGCAGCGACCGCCGAACCGGCTGGTGCTGGGCTTTTCGCCTGCCGCAGGCGAACTCGTGCAGGAGCGTCTCGCCATTCGTGATGAAGATAAAAGCTACTCGGCGGACTGGCTGAGCCTGGTAACCGATTTCTATCTGTTCCGCTAGGCTACCGGCTGCAGCACCGTAGGCTGTGCCTCGGGCAGCGTATGCGGATAGTCGCGGGTGAAGTGCAGCCCGCGGCTCTCTTTGCGCGCCAGCGCACAGCGCACCATCAGCTCTGCCACCTGTACCAGATTGCGCAGCTCCAGCAGATTGTTGGAGAGGCGAAAATGCGCATAGTATTCATCAATTTCCTGCTGTAGCAGCGTGATGCGGCGCAGGGCGCGCTCCAGCCGCTTGGTGGTACGCACGATGCCCATGTAATCCCACATTAACAGCCGCAGCTCATGCCAGTTGTGCTGAATCACCACCCGTTCATCGGCATCGTCGACGCGGCTTTCATCCCACGCCGGCAGGTGATCGACGGCGTGCATCTGCGGCAGACGGCGCACAATATCTTCGGCCGCCGACCAGCCATACACCAGACACTCCAGCAGCGAATTCGATGCCATGCGGTTAGCGCCGTGCAGGCCGGTGTAGCTGACCTCACCAATCGCATACAGCCCGTCGACATCGGTGCGACCATGCTGATCCACCATCACGCCGCCGCAGGTGTAATGCGCGGCGGGCACAATCGGAATCGGCTGCTGTGTCAGATCGAGGCCAAACGTCAGCAGCTTGTCATAGATCATCGGAAAGTGGGCGCGCACAAAGCTGGCCGGCTGATGGCTGATGTCGAGATACATGCAGTCGACGCCCAGGCGCTTCATTTCGTGATCGATAGCGCGCGCCACGATATCGCGCGGTGCCAGTTCGGCGCGCGCATCGAAATCCGGCATAAAGCGCGAACCGTCCGGGCGCAGTAGCCAGGCACCTTCGCCGCGCAGCGCTTCGGTCAGCAAAAAGTTTTGCGCCTGCGGATGAAACAGGCAGGTAGGGTGAAACTGATTGAATTCCAGATTGGCCACCCGGCAGCCGGCGCGCCACGCCATCGCGATGCCGTCGCCGGACGCGACATCCGGATTAGTGGTGTACTGATATACCTTCGCCGCACCGCCAGTGGCCAGCACCACGCTGCGGGCGCGGCAGGTTTCAACCTGTTCGCGATTGCGATTCCAGATCCACGCGCCCACCACGCGCCGCGTTCCGGGCAGGCCAATTTTATCAGAGAGGATTAAGTCCACCGCGTTGGCACGCTCAATAACGCGAATATTGGGATGGCTGAGCGCCTGGCTGACCAGCGTGGTTTCGACCGCGCGCCCGGTGGCGTCGGCGCTGTGTAAAATACGGCGATGGCTGTGACCGCCTTCGCGCGTCAGGTGATAGCGCGCCTTGCCGTTATCCTGTGGCTCGCGATCAAAGGCCACGCCGTTATCGATCAGCCACTGTACGCACGGGCGCGCATTGCTGGCGATAAAATTCACCGTCTCGCGATCGCACAGGCCTGCGCCGGCAATCAGCGTATCTTCGACGTGCGATTCAATGCTGTCGTTCTCATCAAACACCGCCGCAATCCCGCCCTGCGCATACAGCGTGGAGCCTTCGCTAATCTGCGCTTTACTCAGCACCGTTACCTGATAATGCGGTGCCAGCCGCAGCGCCAGAGATAAACCGGCCGCGCCGCTGCCGACAATCAGTACATCACAGCTATGATCGGGAATGGGGTTCATGATGTTTAATTTACTAAACAAAAGGTCCCCCGAGCATAAGCCCGGACGCTGCTGGTGTGAAGTATTTTGAACAAAAAACGCGGGATAATTCGACGCAATAATCAGATTGTAATGCGATTTCAGTAAGTTATGTCTGAAAATAAGCGATTAGTGTTTTTTATACCAAACACGCTGAAAATTCAGGGAATAAAGGTGAAAAATGCGGCGTCATAGGGTACTCTGCCAGCGATTATCGGTGCCGCCTACGACACCACCAGTGCGGTAAGTCGCTACACTGAAAGACCATCAACAACAACGATGTCAGGGCACCGGTACAGAAAATATCAGGTCGTGGTGAACTTCAGGCCAGAACGGGACTCTAAGCGCATGCTTGCTCACAATAAATGAGATGTGCTGGCAGTTCACTTACGCATAAAAGAGATTTGGGGAGACATTACCTCGGATGAGCGAGCAGTTAACGGATCAGGTTCTCGTTGAGCGGGTTCAGAAAGGAGATCAAAAGTCATTTAATTTACTGGTGATCCGATACCAGCATAAAGTGGCGAGCCTGGTTTCACGTTATGTCCCGTCAGGCGATGTGCCTGATGTGGTTCAGGAATCTTTCATTAAAGCGTATCGCGCACTGGAGTCGTTCCGGGGTGATAGCGCCTTTTACACGTGGCTGTACCGCATTGCGGTCAACACCGCGAAGAATTATCTGGTGGCTCAGGGGCGCCGGCCGCCGTCCAGCGATGTGGACGCGATTGACGCGGAAAATTTCGAAAGTGCGGGTGCGCTAAAAGAAATTTCGAACCCTGAGAACTTAATGTTGTCAGACGAACTGAAACAAATTGTTTTTCGGACGATTGAGGCGTTGCCTGAAGATCTGCGTATGGCCATCACCCTGCGGGAACTGGATGGTCTGAGTTACGAAGAGATCGCCGCCATCATGGATTGTCCGGTAGGTACCGTACGTTCACGTATCTTCCGGGCCCGGGAAGCCATTGATAATAAAGTTCAACCGCTTATCCAACGTCAGTGATAACGGCTACTGGAAGGGTACCAAAACATGCAGAAAGAAAAACTTTCCGCTTTAATGGATGGTGAAACTTTAGATAACGAGCTGCTGGCGTCGTTATCGAAGGATGCAGATCTACAAAAAAGCTGGGAGAGCTACCATCTGATCCGCGACACCCTGCGGGGCGATGTGGGCGAAGTGCTGCATTTTGATATCTCCGCACGCGTTGCTGCCGCGATCGAAAACGAGCCGGTGCGCAAAGTGACTTCGTTGATCCCGGAAGCACAGCCGGAGCCGTCGCGCTGGCAGAAAATGCCGTTCTGGCGTCGCGGTGGCGGCTGGGTTGCTCAGGTCACGCAGATCGGTGTGGCGGCCTGTGTGTCGCTGGCGGTGATCGTCGGTGTGCAGCACTACAACAGCTCACCGGCGGGCAGCGCGACGGAAACGTCGGATGCACCAGCCTTTAATACCTTACCGATGATGGGTAAAGCGTCACCGGTCAGCCTGGGCGTGCCGTCTGATGCTTTTGACACCAACAGCTCAAATCAGCAGGTGCAGGAGCAGCGTCGCCGCGTGAATGCCATGCTGCAGGATTACGAACTGCAACGCCGCCTGCATGCCGATCAGGTGCAGTTTGAAAGCAATGCGCCGCAACAGGCGCAGGCTAACGTTCCCGGAACTCAGTCGTTAGGAACTCAACAGCAGTAATGAAGCAGCTTTGGTGTGCCGTTAGCCTGCTGGCAGGCAGCCTGCTTTGGTCATCTACCGCCCCGGCGCAGACATCTGCGTCCGGGGCGTTGTTACAGCAGATGGAGCAGGCCAGCCAGAACCTCAACTACGAATTCGCCTATATCAATGTCTCGCGTCTGGGCATTGAATCCCTACGTTACCGCCATGCGGTCATCGACAATCGCGTGTTCGCTCAGCTATTACAGATGGACGGACCGCGCCGTGAGGTGATCCAGCGCGGCAACGACATCAGCTATTTCGAACCGGGTCTCGATCCGTTCTCACTGCCGGGCAACCACATTATTGATGCGCTGCCGGCGCTGATGTTCGCTGACTTCTCGCGCCTCGGCGATGCCTACGATTTTATTCCGGTAGGGCGCTCACGCATGGCCGATCAGATGTGCGAAGTGGTGCGCATCGTGTCGCGTGACGGCACGCGCTACAGCTACGTAGTGTGGCTGGACGTCGATACCAAACTGCCGCTGCGGATTGATTTGCTGGATCGTGATGGCGAGACGCTGGAGCAGTTCCGCGTCATCAGTTTTGCCGTCGATGAAGGCGTGCGCAATCTGATGCAGGGGCTGGAAAAAGCCAATCTGCCGCCGTCGCTGTCGTTACCGGCAGGCGACAAAGTGCAGCTCAGCTGGCAGCCAGGCTGGTTACCGGCCGGCATGAAGCTGATTTCGCAAAGCCGGCGTGATATTCCGGCGATGAACAAAACCGTAGAATCCCGTCTGTACAGCGATGGCTTGTTCAGCTTCGCTATCAACATTACGCCTGCCGATAAAAGCAGTTCGCCACAGTCATTGCGCACTGGACGTCGTACGGTACAGACCGAAGTGCGCGATAATCGTGAAATTACCGTGGTGGGCGAATTGCCGCCGACCACCGCCAAACGTATCGCGGACAGCATAGATTCAGGTGCGACAAAATGATGAGAGAATGGGCCACCGTGGTGGCATGGAAAGAGGGCGTCGCTACTCTGCATTCGGAAGCGAAAACCTCCTGCAACAGTTGTTCAGCGCGCAAAGGCTGCGGCAGCCATGCGCTCAACCAGCTGGGACCGAAAAACGCCCATGTAATGACCATCGCCAGTCCGGAGCCGCTGCAGCCGGGCCAGCGCATTGAGCTGGGCATTCGCGAAAGCAGCCTGCTCGGTTCTGCGTTGCTGGTGTATATGACGCCACTGTTTGGTCTGTTCCTGGTCGCGGGCCTGTTCCAGATGCTGTTCCACAGCGACCTTGCTGCGGCCTGCGGTGCGCTGCTGGGTGGCGTTGGCGGCTTTATTGTTGCCAAAGGGGTTTCCAGCCGGTTTGGCGATCGCGAGGCGTTCCAGCCGGTGATTCTCAGCGTTGCGCTCCCGCCTGATGCGCTACGGGTGGAAAACCATAGTTGATCCCCGTTCAGGCCGCGTATTGCGCGGCCTTTTCATTTCGTCTTAATCGCTGAATTCTGTTGCGATTCCCCGCAGTTCCATTCTTTAACGCGCGGCGTTAACAGTGTAATATGCGTCGTCATTAATGAGGCTGACAGGGTTCCGGGTAAAGCTCACTTGCCTGAATGTGTCTGTGCTCACGTTTTCAACTGATTTTCTACGTGAAGATATTCATATAAATGAAGCACATACGAAATTTCTCCATTATCGCTCACATTGACCATGGCAAATCAACGCTCTCTGACCGTTTGATTCAGATTTGCGGTGGCCTGAGCGATCGTGAGATGGCGGCGCAGGTTCTGGATTCGATGGATCTGGAGCGCGAGCGCGGCATCACCATTAAAGCGCAGAGCGTTACGCTCGATTACCACGCGCCAAACGGTGAAACTTACCAGCTCAATTTTATCGACACCCCAGGCCATGTTGACTTCTCTTATGAAGTTTCCCGCTCGCTGGCGGCCTGTGAAGGGGCATTGCTGGTGGTTGATGCAGGTCAGGGCGTTGAAGCGCAGACCCTGGCGAACTGCTACACCGCCATGGAAATGGATCTGGAAGTGGTACCGGTACTGAACAAGATCGACCTGCCTGCGGCCGACCCGGAGCGCGTGGCGGAAGAGATTGAAGATATCGTCGGCATCGACGCCGCGGATGCGGTGCGTTGCTCGGCGAAAACCGGCGTCGGCGTACCGGATGTGCTGGAACGTCTGGTGCGCGACATTCCGCCGCCGGAAGGCGATCCGGAAGGCCCGCTGCAGGCGCTGATCATCGACTCATGGTTTGATAACTACCTCGGTGTGGTCTCGCTGATCCGTATTAAAAACGGCACGCTGCGCAAAGGTGACAAAGTCAAAGTGATGAGTACCGGCCAGGTGTACAACGCTGACCGCCTCGGCATTTTCACGCCAAAACAAATTGACCGTACCGAGCTGAAGTGTGGCGAGGTAGGCTGGCTGGTGTGTGCCATCAAAGACATCCTCGGCGCACCGGTGGGCGATACCCTGACGCTGCAGCGCAATCCAGCGGACAAAGCGCTGCCGGGCTTCAAAAAAGTGAAGCCACAGGTGTATGCCGGTCTGTTCCCGGTAAGCTCCGACGACTACGAAGCTTTCCGTGATGCATTAGGCAAGCTGAGCCTGAACGACGCCTCACTGTTCTATGAGCCAGAGAGCTCCACCGCGCTGGGCTTTGGCTTCCGCTGTGGCTTCCTCGGCCTGCTGCACATGGAGATCATCCAGGAGCGTCTGGAGCGTGAATACGATCTCGACCTGATCACCACCGCGCCAACGGTTGTGTACGAAGTGGAAACCACTGACGGAGAAGTGGTGTACGTCGACAGCCCATCGAAGTTGCCGCCGCTGAATAATATTGCTGAACTGCGCGAACCGATCGCTGAGTGTCATATGCTGCTGCCGCAGGAGTTTCTGGGCAACGTCATTACGCTGTGTATCGAAAAACGCGGTGTGCAGACTAACATGGTTTACCACGGCAAACAGGTTGCGCTGACCTATGAGATTCCGATGGCGGAAGTGGTACTCGACTTCTTCGACCGTCTGAAATCAACGTCGCGCGGCTATGCGTCGCTGGACTATAACTTCAAACGTTTCCAGACCTCTGACATGGTGCGCGTCGACGTCCTGATTAACTCAGAACGCGTTGATGCGCTGGCGCTGATTACGCACCGTGATAACTCACAGTATCGTGGCCGCGAGCTGGTGGAGAAGATGAAAGATCTGATCCCGCGCCAGCAGTTCGATATTGCGATTCAGGCAGCAATCGGCAACCACATTATCGCTCGCTCAACAGTGAAGCAGCTGCGTAAAAACGTCCTGGCGAAATGCTATGGCGGTGACGTCAGCCGTAAGAAAAAGCTGTTGCAGAAGCAGAAAGAAGGTAAGAAGCGAATGAAGCAGGTCGGCAACGTTGAGCTGCCGCAGGAAGCATTCCTTGCCATTCTGCATGTCGGTAAAGACAGCAAATAAGGAACTTTAATGGCTAACATGTTCGCCCTGATTCTGGTGATTGCCACTCTGTTAACCGGCATCATTTGGTGTATCGATCGCTTTAAGTGGGCCCCGGCGCGCCGGGCAAAGCAGGCGGCGGCACAGGCTCAGGCAGGTAATTCGCTCGACAGCAAAACGCTGGCCAAAGTGGCCGCGCAGCCGGGCTGGGTTGAAACCGCAGCGTCGGTGTTCCCGGTGCTGGCGGTGGTACTGATCGTGCGCTCGTTTATCTTCGAACCGTTTCAGATTCCTTCTGGCTCGATGATGCCGACGCTGCTGATTGGCGACTTCATCCTGGTGGAGAAATTTGCTTACGGCATCAAAGATCCGATCACGCAAACCACGCTGATCCCGACCGGCCATCCGCAGCGCGGAGATGTCGCGGTGTTCAAATACCCGAAAGATCCGAGCGTGGATTACATCAAGCGCGTGATCGGTCTGCCGGGCGACAAAGTGGTGTTTGATCCTTACAGCAAAACCCTGACCATCAACCCAGGCTGCGGTACGGGCAAGTGTGACACGGCGCTGCCGGTGACCTATACCAACATTGAGCCGAGCGATTTCATCCAGACCTTCAGCGGCTTTGATGGTAACGAAACCGGCAACGGTTTCTACCAGGTGCCGCAGGGCGAAACGCTGCGGGGCGGCCTGCGTCTTGGCACGCGCAAAGAGACGCTGGGCAATGTCACGCACGATATCCTGCTGGTGAACGAGGCGCAGAGCCAGGCGAGCATGTATTATCAGCAGCCGGGTCAGCCGCAGGCCACGTGGATTGTGCCGCAGGGGCAATACTTCATGATGGGCGATAACCGTGATAACAGCGCCGACAGCCGCTACTGGGGCTTTGTGCCCGAGAAGAATCTGGTCGGCAAAGCGGTTGCTATCTGGATGAGCTTTGAGAAACAGGAAGGACAGTGGCCGACCGGCGTGCGACTGAGTCGCATTGGCGGTATTCACTGATTTAAAAACGGTTGGCTTCCTGCGAGTCAGGGAGCCACTGCACACCAAACAGAACGTGCTGGACCTTCAGCCCTGTTTGGTATGCAGAGTCACAGACGCACAGAACAACTGGAATCGCATGAACCCCATCCTCATTAACAAGCTGCAGCGCAAACTGGGCTACACTTTTACTCATCCGGAATTACTGCAGCAGGCACTGACTCACCGCAGCGCCAGCAGCAAACATAACGAGCGTCTTGAATTTCTTGGCGATTCTATCCTCAGCTACGTGATTGCCAACGCGCTGTATCACCGCTTCCCGCGCGTGGACGAAGGCGACATGAGCCGCATGCGTGCCACGCTGGTGCGCGGCAACACGCTGGCCGAAATGGCGCGCGAGTTTGAGCTGGGCGAATGTCTGCGTCTGGGACCGGGCGAGCTGAAAAGCGGCGGGTTCCGCCGGGAATCCATCCTCGCGGATACCGTGGAAGCGCTGATCGGCGGCATCTTCCTCGACAGCAATATTCAGACGGTAGAGAAGCTGATTCTCGACTGGTACCAGAATCGCCTTGAGCAGATCAGCCCGGGCGATAAGCAAAAAGATCCGAAAACGCGCCTGCAGGAGTATCTGCAGGGCCGTCATCTGCCGCTGCCGTCTTATCTGGTGGTACAGGTACGTGGCGAAGCGCACGATCAGGAATTCACCATTCACTGTCAGGTGAGTGGGATGGCTGAACCGGTGGTGGGCGTGGGCTCCAGCCGCCGTAAAGCAGAGCAGGCCGCCGCCGAACAGGCGTTAATCAAGCTCGGCCTCGAATAAATTGTCATTTCGCAGCCTCAGCAGTGAGGCTGCCCAATCAGGACCCGAATGAGCGAACTCGAAACATACAGCGGCTTTATCGCGATTGTCGGCCGGCCTAACGTCGGCAAATCCACCTTACTGAACCAGCTACTGGGGCAGAAGGTGTCGATCACCTCGCGCAAGCCGCAAACCACGCGCCACCGCATCATGGGTATTCATACCGAAGGCGCTTATCAGGCGATCTACGTGGATACACCCGGCCTGCATATGGACGAGAAGCGGGCGATCAACCGCCTGATGAACCGTGCTGCCAGCAGCTCCATCGGTGACGTTGAGCTGGTAATTTTTGTGGTGGAAGGCACGCGCTGGACGCCCGACGATGAGATGGTGCTGAACAAGCTGCGTGACGGCAAAGTGCCGGTGGTGCTGGCGGTAAACAAAGTCGACAACATCCAGGATAAAAGCATCCTGCTGCCGCACCTGCAGTTCCTCAGCCAGCAGATGAACTTCCTCGAGATCGTGCCGATCTCCGCCGAAACCGGTAAAAACGTGGATGCGATTGCGGAGATCGCCCGCAAGCGCCTGCCGCTGTCGGATCACCACTTCCCGGAGGACTACATCACCGATCGCTCGCAGCGTTTCATGGCTTCAGAAATCATCCGTGAAAAACTGATGCGCTTCCTCGGCGCCGAGTTACCGTATTCGGTTACCGTGGAGATTGAGCAGTTCGTCTCTAACGAGCGCGGCGGCTATGACATCAACGGTTTGATTCTGGTCGAGCGCGAAGGGCAGAAGAAGATGGTGATTGGCAACAAAGGTGCCAAAATCAAAACCATCGGTATCGAAGCGCGTAAAGACATGGAAGAGATGTTCGAGGCGAAAGTCCATCTCGAGCTGTGGGTTAAAGTGAAATCGGGCTGGGCGGACGACGAACGTGCGCTGCGCAGCCTGGGTTATACAGACGACTAATTGATGGAAGGCTGGCAACGCGCCTTTGTGCTGCATAGTCGCCCTTACAGCGAAACCAGCCTGCTGCTCGACCTGTTCAGCGAAAGTCAGGGACGCGTCCGCGTCCTTGCCAAAGGCGCACGCTCGCGCCGTTCCCAGCTTAAAGGCGCACTGCAACCCTTCACACCGCTACTGGTGCGCTGGGGCGGCCGTGGCGAAGTCAAAACCCTGCGTAACGCCGAAGCGGTGTCGCTGGCGCTGCCGCTTAGCGGCATCACGCTCTACTGTGGCCTGTATGTTAACGAGCTGCTGTCGCGGGTGCTGGAGCAGGAAATCCCGTTCTCCGAACTGTTCTTCGATTATCTTTCCTGTATCCAGACGCTGGCGGCGGCCAACGGTTCGCCCGAGCCAGCGCTGCGCCGTTTTGAGCTGGCACTGCTGGGCCACCTGGGCTACGGCGTTGACTTTCTGCACTGCGCCGGCAGCGGCGAGGCGGTCGACGACGGTATGACCTACAGCTATCGCGAAGAGAAAGGCTTTATCGCCAGTCTGGTGGTCAATCAGCGCAGTTTCACCGGCCGCCAGCTGCGCGCGCTGTGGGAGCGCGAATTTCCCGATGCCGACACGCTGCGTGCCGCCAAACGCTTCACGCGCATGGCGCTGAAACCTTATCTGGGCGGTAAGCCGCTGAAGAGCCAGGAGCTGTTCCGTCAGTTTGTGCCGAAAAAACGACCGAACGTGGCAAACGACGAGCGTGGGTGATGCACCTGACAGGCTCCGCGCGTTACACTGCAAACATACTGAACACATTTAAGGATTGTCATGGCTGAGTTGCTGTTAGGGGTCAACATCGATCACATCGCCACCGTACGTAACGCGCGTGGCACAAACTATCCCGATCCGGTACAGGCCGCGTTTGTCGCGGAGCAGGCGGGCGCAGACGGCATTACCGTGCACCTGCGTGAAGACCGCCGTCATATCACCGACCGCGACGTGCGGATTCTGCGCGACACCATTCATACCCGCATGAATCTTGAGATGGCAGTCACCGACGAAATGGTGGGCATCGCCTGCGACATCAAACCGCATTTTGTCTGCCTGGTGCCGGAAAAGCGCCAGGAAGTGACCACCGAAGGCGGCCTTGATGTGGCCGGTCAGCAGGACAAGGTCAACGCGGCAGTCAAACAGCTGAGCGAGGCGGGCATTCTGGTGTCGCTGTTTATTGATGCCGATCAGCGCCAGATTGAAGCGGCGGTCGCCAGCGGTGCGCCTTACATTGAAATCCATACTGGCGCCTATGCTGAAGCAGCGGAAGGACTGGCACGCGATGCCGAACTGGCGCGTATCGCCAGCGCTGCGACCTTTGCCGCCAGCCGCGGCCTGAAGGTCAATGCTGGCCACGGTCTGACGTATCACAACGTCCAGCCGATTGCTGCGCTGCCGGAAATGCATGAGCTGAACATTGGTCACGCGATTATCGGTCGTGCGCTGTTCAGCGGTCTTGCAGCGGCGGTTAGCGACATGAAAGCGCTGATGCGGGAAGCGCGCCGCTAATGGCCATCCTGGGGCTGGGCAGCGATATCGTCGAGATCGAGCGTATCGCCGGCGTAATTGAACGCTCCGGCGATCGTCTGGCGCGCCGCGTGCTGAGCGAAGCGGAGTGGCAGCAGTATCAGGCGCATCAGCAGCCGGTGCGCTTCCTCGCCAAGCGTTTTGCGGTGAAAGAGGCGGCGGCAAAAGCCTTCGGCACCGGCATTCGCGGTGGTTTAGCGTTCAATCAGTTTGAAGTGTACAACGATGCGCTGGGGAAGCCTGGCCTGCGCTTCTTTGAACAGGCCAAAGTGATTGCCAGCCAGCTGGGCGTGCAGCATGTGCACGTCACGCTGGCCGACGAGCGCCACTATGCCTGCGCTACGGTGATTATCGAAGATTAAGCGTGCAGCAGCACAAATTTCTCCCACAGCGCGTCACGACTTTCCACGTGCTGTGGGTCTGAAAGGATAGTGTTATCAATCGGGCAGACGCTCTGACAGGTCGGCTCATCATAATGACCCACGCATTCAGTGCAGCGGTCAGCGTCGATCTGATAGATCGATTCACCCATGCTAATCGCCTGGTTCGGGCACTCAGGCTCGCACATGTCGCAGTTAATGCAGCGCTCAGTAATTATCAGTGCCATTGCATAAGCTCATCAGTTGCTTGTTTTCATTGCATGTTTCTTGGTTAGTTTCGCTCTCCGGGGTAAAACGCCTGCTGAAATAGCGCTTTGCAGTGTGATTTTTCAATCGATGCAGGCGTAAACCAGCGGGGCGAGCCCCTGAGCGGCACGCATATTATCACGACGAGTGGCGTTCAAAAAATGACTTAGCGTAGTATTCAGCCGCCAGCAGAACGTGGCTGCTACCAGCCGATCTGATGTCGCGCCATAGCCAGAAAACCACGCAACGGTAAGCAGAGCCGTTGCGCGGTTAGCGAAATAGTGGCGGCGCTGGCCTTTATTTTACCGGTGCCAGCACGTGGGTGGCATCCAGCGTCAGACAGTCACCTGGACATTTATCGCTGCCGTAGATAACGGGCGCCTTTGGCAAGGAAAACTTCATCGCGTGCTCTTTTTTAATCGCGTCGGCCATACCGGCAAAGGTCCATGGCATACCCAGCGAAAGCGAACCGAACTCATCGTATTTTTTGGATTTTGCGACAGCAGGTAAGTTGTCGCTATCGATACGATAATAAAGCTGGCCAGAGTATTCTGCAGGCACATTCTCTATGATTGCGTTGCTTAACAACTGATACTCGCGCTGCTGAGGCGTAGAAAAGCCCTTATGAATATTCAGCATGCATGAGAGCACTGCAATAACGAGGCAAACGATACTGGCAGACGTGGTTATCTTCAGCTTATTAAAGATTACGAATAAGCCAGCAATGAAGGCTGAGGTAGTGATTAACGACAGCGCGATAACCGTGCGATAGGCTGCCCAGTCCTCACTCACCAAAAGATTAGGAATGCCCGCCGCCAGCAGGAAAAACAGGAACAGAAAAGCTTTACGCGGTTTGAAATTGGGTGCCTTCACAATGCCCACGATGATCAGTGAGCAGGAGATGATAATGCTGACAATCGAGCGCCCGGTATCAAAGTTGCACAGCGCATTTCTGAGCGGTTCAGCGATAAACCAGGTGATTTTTTTCAGCGGCGCTAAGGTGATATTGGTTCTGGCCAGTACTTCATTAAACAGCACGAGCGGCAGAACTTTCGCCAGCACCAGCGCCATCACCATGCCAAATCCCAGCATGAACATCAGCTTGATCACCGCGCTGCGCTGATAATTATTCCGGGTCATGCCCAGATCGAGCAGGGCAAAGAATAAAAAGCTCATGGCTGCGGGTTGGTAAATCGCAAAGGAAAGCGTCAGGCAAATAGCCGACAGTAGCACCCGGCCCAGGCCTTTGTTTTCCGCCAGCGTTGAATAACTGATGCCCGCCAGCAGCACGGACAGGACATAAGGAAAGCAGACTGTCCAGCCGACAAAAACCTGAAATGAGGGCAGCAAACAAATCAACGTGGCAAACGTCAGACGCTGGACCGCGCTGGCGAAAATGCTGCGACGCTCAAGGAAACGGATAATGTACCCGCCCAGTAAAATCAGGCTTAATAATGAGAGTACACGGAGCCAGGTCAAATCCTGCACGTCATCGATCAGGAAAGCGAAGAAGTAGCGGATAGCACCATAAAAAGGTCGGCCCGATAAGATATCCCATTTGAAAATACTGAATGCATCGGTAGTGGATGCGTATAAATAGAACCAGTCGTCGGAAAATCCGTATGTTGATAAATAAACCGGGCTATAACCGATGAGTAAAGCGACGGCCAGTATCAGATACATGGCGGAGGGATGACGCTCAAAAACTGTTTTTTTCATTTCCTGCTCTTAATTACGTAGCGTGGTCTTTGTTTGGACTCAATGTAGATTCGGCCAATATATTCGCCCAGAACACCGATGCCGATAAGTTGCACTCCACCCAAAAACAGAATGGAAACCAGCAACGAAGGGTAACCCGCCACCGGATTGCCCCAGAGCAGTTTATCGATGATCATCCAGAATCCATAAAGAAAGGAGAGTAACGCGACGCTACCGCCGATGTAACTCCAGATGCGCAAGGGGAAGGTTGAAAAACTGGTTAATCCTTCTAATGCCAGATTCCACAATTTCCAGCCATTAAATTTCGACACCCCTGTGACGCGTTCAGCCCGATCATATTCCACAATCGCTGTTTTACCGCCAACCCAGGATAAAATGCCCTTCATGAACAGATTCCTTTCCGGCAGGCTTTTTATATGTTCTACCGTCTCGCGCGACAGCAGACGAAAATCGCCAACGTTTTCCTCTATTTTCGGCGAGCTGATTTGGTTGTGGAAGTGATAAAACCACTCGGCTGTTTTACGTTTGACATGCCCATCGGCGCTGCGATCTTTCCGTTTAGCCAGAACCACATCGGCACCCGCTTGCCAGCGTTCAACCAGTTGATGGATAACGGCGATGGGGTCCTGCAGATCAACATCAATCGGGATAACCGCGTCACCGGTGGCATGCTCCAGTCCGGCAAACAACGCGGGTTCTTTGCCGAAATTGCGGGTGAATGACAGCGCAATGACCAGCGGATCCGAGATGGCAAGGGCATTGATGATGTTTTCGCTGCCATCGCTACTGCCGTCATTGATAAAAACAATTTCCACCTGATAGCCGGCTAATTCATGACGAACCGCCTGATAAAAGAGTGGAATGGTTTCCTCTTCATTGAAGACGGGCACGACGAGAGACAATTTCATTTTACTTCCCTGAAAACGATGTAATTAGAGTAGATGAAGCCGCAACCCAGGCTAATAAAGGAAAAGAGTATCAGGGTAATCACCGGGGAAAGCGTGCAGGCGTCGGCCATCCAGCCAACCAGCGCCGCCATGCCTCCCATAAAGCTGACATAAAGCAGGTAACGCAAGGGCGTGGCTGCAGAAGAGAAGGTCCAGCGGGCATTAGCAAAAAAGGAAAACGTCACCGCAACGCAGAATGCTCCAAAGTTAGCCATAGCCTGACCTGACTCGAACAGCTTGAGAATAAGCGCAAACACCGTCCAGTGAATCGCGGTGTTGATAACGCCAATTCCTGCATAACGGGAAATAAGTTTCAGCATGACGAGAGAGATGAGTAAATTTGCCCTGATCATATACATCGGAAATTATCCTGCAAGCCCGATGCTGAAAATGCGTTTAATCGGGCCAAAACAAGGATAGCGACAGGCAACAAAACCATTGCCCCGCCCGATGATCAATTTCGGGCTAAGGCAGGGTGGGGAATATCCTGAGCATGGGGCAATCAGACCAGCTTTTTCACCAGCTCCTCGCTGTGACGAATATGGCTGGAGGCGCGTTCCGGATCGTTCTGCACCAGCGCCATAAACAGCAGATCGGTCAGCGCCAGTTGGGCGCTGGTGGAGGAGATGGCCGCGCTGCGCGTGCTCTGCTCCTCGGCGACGGTGTACAGGCAGACCGTGGCGCACTGCTGCAGCGAATTCGGGGTAAAGCCGGTAAACGCCAGCACATCGGCGCCAATCGCCGCCGCTTCCTGCGCCGCGAGGTTGATCTCGCGACGTTCGCCGGTGTAGGAGATTGCCAGCAGCACATCGCCGGGTGCCATCGCCTGAACGCTGGCCAGCAGCGCGTGCATGTCCTGCTCGGCGACGGCGTTGATGCCAATCTTCATCAGCTTCCACGAAAAATCTTTCGCCACCAGCCCGGAAGCGCCAATGCCGACCAGCAGAATGCGGTTGGCGTTTTTCAGCAGCTGCAGCGTTTCCGTGAGTTTCTCTTCGCTGTTGATATCCAGCGTGGCGCGAATCGCCGAAATTTTTTCCGTCAACAGCTTTTCGCCGACGACTTTGAGCGGATCGTCACTCAGAATGTGGTTGTGCACGGTGATGGCATCGCGGTCGGCCAGCGACTCACTCAGCGCCAGCTTCAGCGCCGGAAAGCCTTTGTAACCCAGTTTCTGGGCGAACTTCACCACGCTCGACTGGCTGACGCCTGACTCTTCCGCCAGTTTTTGTGAACTCAGATGCCGTGCCCGATCAGGCTGCGACAGCAAAAAATCCGCCAGCCGACGCTCGTTCAGCGCCAGGCGTGGGTAGAGCTGGCGAATTCGCAGCAATGAACTCATGTCCGATCCTTAATCCATAGTCCCGCACACAGCTTAGCCGCTCGCGGAAGGAAATGTCTGGCCAGGAATGTCAGATGACATCGCGCCGACGCAGAGAATAAACTATTCAAATGGCATTGTAGCCACTGGAATTAAAAATGACAGCTTTCGCCCCGGCGCGCGATGCTGGCTACACTGTAGAGCAGGTATCGCCGCGTTTAGAAAAAGGAGTCGGGTTTGACAAAGGGTTCGCATCGCCGCGTAGTATTTTTTGACCTGGACGGCACGCTGCATCAGCAGGACATGTTTGGCACATTTATGCGTTATCTGCTGCGCCGCCAGCCGCTCAATCTGGTGCTGGTGGTGCCGCTGCTGCCGGTCATCGGCATGGGTATGCTGATAAAGGGCCGCGCTGCGCGCTGGCCGATGAGCCTGCTGCTGTGGGCTATCACCTTTGGCCATCGTGAGGCCACGCTGCGCAAGCGTGAGGCCGAATTTGCCCGCTGGTTTCGCGAGCGCGTTACCGCGTTTCCGGTGGTGCAGCAGCGGCTGACTGACTACCTCAGCAGTGAAGACGCCGATGTCTGGCTGATTACCGGCTCGCCGCAGTCACTGGTGGAGCAGGTCTATTTTGATTCCGCGTTTCTGCCGCGCGTGAAGCTGATCGCCAGCCAGATGAAACCGGGCCGTGGCGGCCGGGTATTGGCCATGCGCTGTCTTGGCCATGAAAAAGTGGCGCAGCTCGAGGAAAAAATCGGTACGCCGCTGCAGCTATACAGCGGCTACAGCGACAGCAAGCAGGATAACCCGCTGCTGTTTTTCTGCCAGCACCGCTGGCGCGTGACGCCGCGCGGTGAACTGCAACAGCTGGAGTGAATCGCAGCTGGATTCCGTCTATAATGCGCCGCCTTGTTAATCCGCAGGAGTTGCCCGTTGAACCCACAAACTGATGAATACTGGATGCGCCACGCGCTTGAACTGGCGCGGCGTGCGTGGGAGCAGGGCGAAGTGCCGGTCGGTGCGGTACTGGTGCAGGGTGACAGAGTGATTGGCGAGGGCTGGAACCGGCCGATTAGCCAGTGCGATCCCACCGCGCATGCCGAGATTATGGCGCTGCGTCAGGGCGGAAAAGTGATTGATAACTACCGGCTGCTCGACACCACCTTATACGTAACGCTGGAGCCGTGCGTGATGTGCGCCGGTGCCATGGTGCACAGCCGGATTACCCGTCTGGTCTATGGCGCGAAGGATGAGAAAACCGGTGCCGCCGGTTCGCTGCTGGATGTGATCGGCCATCCGGGCATGAATCATCAGATCGAGATTGCGCATGGCGTGCTGGCCGAGGAGTGCGCCACGCTGCTGAGCGACTTCTTCCGTATGCGCCGCGAACAGAAGCGCGCGCAGCGGCAGGCGCTGCGCGCCGATTAGTTCATCGCAATCTTCGGTTCGACGGCCGGATAACCGGCACCGAGTTCCGCTTCCAGCGCCGACTGCTGCGCCAGCCGTTTCTCCTGCTCCTGCAGATAGCCTACCAGGCTGATCTGATACTTACGGATGTTCTCAACGTAGTTATAAGCTTCGTGGCCGCGCGCATAACCGTAAGTGGTCTGCGCGTAATAGCGCTTCTGGCTCAGCATCGGCAGGCGCAGCTTAACGTCGGCCCAGCTGTCCGGATTGCCGCCCTGTTTAAGCGTCAGCCGGCGTGCATCCAGCATATGTGCGTAGCCCATGTTATAGGCCGCCAGCGCAAACCAGATGCGTTCATCTTCCGGAATGGTCTCCGGTACTTTTTCCATCATGCGCCGCAGGTATTCGCTGCCGCCGCGAATGCTCTGTTCCGGATCGAGACGATCGTTCACGTCGAGGCTGTCAGCGGTATTGCGCGTCAGCATCATCATGCCGCGCACGCCGGTGGGCGAGGTCGCCTGCGGATTCCAGTGCGACTCCTGGTAGGAAATCGCCGCCAGCAGGCGCCAGTCGATACTGGACGCGTACTTCTCAAACAGCGGCTTGATATCCGGCAGCGTGTTATCAATCGCCCGCAGGAAGGTGCGGGTATCGACATAATCAAAGGTGCCGACGTGGCCGAGATACTTCTCTTCCAGCCGCGCCATGGTGCCTTCTTCCCCCATCTGACTGTAGAAGTCGAGCATGGCTGCGTTCAGGCTATCGTCATCGTTACGCGGCAGATACCAGGTTACCGGCTCTTCATCGGTAATATCAAACGCCACCGCCAGCTGTGGATGGATGCGCTGCAGCAGGCCGATGGTCACCGAATCCCCCACGGTATAGTCAAGCTTGCCGTCGGCAACCGCTTCCAGCAGCGCTTTCTGGCCCATATCGGTGGAAATGGCCCAGTCGAGATCGGGATAGCTGTCCGCTTTGGCGGAACGTAACGTTGACAGATAGGCTGAACCGGACTGCACAATCAGCCGGCCTTTCAGATCACCAAGGTTTTTGGGCCGCGGCTTGTCGATGCGATACACCAGCTGCTGCGACACCGAATAGTAGCTCGGGCCACTCTGATAACGGCTGAGGCGCTCGCTGTTGTAGATCAGCCCGGCGGCCAGCAGGTCGGCTTTGCCGTCGTCGAGATCGTCAAACAGGTCGCCGAGGTTGGGCCGCACCGTGACTTCCAGCTTCACGCCAAGATAATCGGCGAAGCGCTTCGCCAGCTCGTAGTCCATACCGGCTGGTGCATTATTGATGGTGTAGTAAGTCAGCGGTGAGTTGACGGTACTGATGCGCAACACTCCCCGCGATTTGATCTGTGATAACGCGTCTTTTCCGCCCCCGTACCAGGGGATGGACGGCCACAGCGCCAGCGCAAGCAGCACGGTGATCAGACCGATAAACAGATAATTTAATTTCAAGCGTTTCAAATAGTTGTCTCGTAATGGCTCACAGGCCTCTGTCTTTTAAAGGCAGTATTTATGTTGTTTTGCACTCCCAGAGCGAGGGGCATTTTGCGCAACAAAGCGCAACAGGGCAACTTATATAGCAAGATTTGCGCAAAATTCAGGCAAATCCTGAGGCTCAGTTTTTCTGCGCAAACGGTTTCGTAACCCGTGCCATTTCTCTATAATACCGCCCGTTTTCCCTGTTGCGCCCCATGAAGCGTCGCCCGGCGCTTCGAAGACGAGAGATCTTTAATGATGGAAATTCTGCGTGGTTCGCCCGCTCTGTCGGCATTTCGTGTAAACAAACTGCTGACCCGCTTTCAGGACGCTCATCTGCCGGTGAGTGATATTTACGCCGAGTACGTCCATTTCGCCGATGTCAGCGCACCGCTCAGCGCGGAACAGCAAGCCCGCCTGCAGCGTCTGCTGAAATACGGTCCTTCTCTCGCCGAACATGCGCCACAAGGGCGTCTGTTGCTGGTGACGCCGCGTCCCGGCACCATTTCTCCCTGGTCATCGAAAGCCACCGATATCGCCCACAACTGCGACCTGCCACAGGTATTGCGCCTGGAGCGCGGCCTGGCCTTCTATGTACAGGCACCGCAGCTGACTGACGCGCAGTGGCAGCAACTGGCCAGCCTGCTGCACGACCGCATGATGGAAACCGTGTTCACGGAGCTCAGCGCGGCAGAACAGCTGTTCGCGCATCATGAGCCGCAGCCGCTGAAAAGCGTAGACGTGCTGGGCGGAGGGCGCGAGGCGCTGGAGCAGGCTAACCGCACGCTCGGCCTGGCGCTGGCCGATGACGAAATTGATTACCTGCTCGATGCCTTCACCAGACTGGGCCGCAATCCGAACGACATCGAGCTCTATATGTTCGCCCAGGCGAACTCCGAGCACTGTCGTCACAAGATTTTTAACGCCGACTGGATTATCGACGGCGAAAAACAGCCAAAGTCGCTGTTTAAAATGATTAAAAACACCTTTGAGCAGCATCCGGAACACGTCCTGTCGGCGTATAAAGACAATGCCGCGGTGATGGAAGGCTCCGAGGTCGGGCGTTTCTACGCGGATGCGCAGCAGGGCGAATATGAGTTCCATCAGGAAGCCGCGCATATCCTGATGAAGGTGGAAACCCACAACCATCCGACGGCCATTTCGCCATGGCCGGGCGCCGCCACCGGTTCCGGCGGGGAAATTCGTGACGAAGGCGCCACCGGACGCGGCGCGAAGCCGAAAGCGGGTCTGGTCGGCTTCTCGGTTTCCAACCTGCGTATTCCCGGCTTTGAACAGCCGTGGGAAGAGGATTTCGGCAAGCCGGATCGCATTGTTACCGCGCTGGATATCATGACCGAAGGCCCGTTAGGCGGCGCCGCGTTCAACAACGAATTTGGTCGCCCGGCGCTGAACGGCTATTTCCGTACTTATGAAGAGCAGGTCAACAGCCACAACGGCGTTGAGCTGCGCGGCTATCACAAGCCGATCATGCTGGCCGGCGGCATTGGTAACATCCGCGCCGATCACGTGCAGAAGGGTGAAATCGTGGTTGGCGCGAAGCTGATTGTGCTGGGTGGTCCGGCGATGAATATCGGCCTTGGCGGCGGCGCGGCGTCCTCGATGGCGTCCGGCCAGTCGGATGCCGATCTTGACTTCGCCTCTGTGCAGCGTGACAACCCGGAGATGGAGCGTCGCTGTCAGGAAGTGATTGACCGCTGCTGGCAGCTGGGCGAAGCCAACCCGATTCTGTTTATTCACGACGTTGGTGCCGGTGGCCTGTCTAACGCCATGCCTGAGCTGGTGAGCGATGGCGGCCGCGGCGGCAACTTCAACCTGCGCGACATCCTCAGCGATGAACCAGGCATGAGCCCGCTGGAAGTGTGGTGTAACGAGTCGCAGGAGCGTTATGTGCTGGCGGTTGCGCCGGACAAACTGGCGCTGTTCGATGAGCTGTGCCAGCGCGAACGTGCGCCGTACGCGGTGATTGGTGAAGCGACCGAAGAGCAGCACCTGAACCTTGCCGACAGCCACTTCGATAACAAACCGATCGACATGCCGCTCGACGTGCTGCTGGGTAAAACGCCAAAAATGACGCGCGACGTGGCCAGCCAGCAGGCTAAAGGTGACGCGCTGGTGCGGGACGGCATTACCATTGCCGATGCGGTAAACCGTGTGCTGCACCTGCCAACCGTGGCGGAGAAAACCTTCCTGGTGACCATCGGTGACCGCAGCGTAACCGGCATGGTGGCGCGCGATCAGATGGTCGGGCCGTGGCAGATCCCGGTGGCGAACTGCGCCGTGACCACTGCCAGCCTTGACAGCTACCACGGTGAAGCGTTTGCCATGGGCGAACGTGCCCCGGTAGCGCTGCTTGATTTCGCCGCGTCCGGCCGCCTGGCGGTGGGCGAAGCGCTGACCAACCTGGCCGCGACCGCGATCGGTTCACTGAAGCGCGTGAAGCTGTCGGCAAACTGGATGGCTGCAGCCGGTCACCCGGGCGAAGACGCAGGCCTGTACGCCGCAGTGAAAGCGGTGGGCGAAGAGCTGTGCCCGGCGCTGGGGATCACCATTCCGGTGGGTAAAGACTCCATGTCGATGAAAACCCGCTGGCAGCAGGGCACTGAACAGCGCGAAATGACCTCGCCGCTGTCGCTGGTCATTACGGCTTTTGCACGCGTTGAAGATGTGCGTCGCACCGTGACACCACAGCTGCAGCCGGAAGGCGACAATCTGCTGCTGCTGGTGGATCTCGGCAACGGTGCTAACACCCTCGGCGCCACGGCGCTGTCACAGGTGTATCGCCAGCTGGGCGACAAGCCGGCCGACGTGCGCGATGCCGCGCAGCTGGCCGGCTTCTTCAATGCAATTCAGACGCTGGTCAGCGAGCAGAAACTGCTGGCTTACCACGACCGCTCGGATGGCGGTCTGCTGGTCACGCTGGCTGAAATGGCCTTCACCGGCCACTGCGGTGTTGAGGCGGATATCGCCGCGCTGGGCAGCGATGCGCTGGCAGCACTGTTTACGGAAGAGTTGGGCGCCGTACTGCAGATTAATGCTGCCGACCGCGCGGCCGTGGAAAAAGTATTTGCCGATCACGGTCTGAGCAGCAATGTTCACGTCATCGGTAAAGCGCTGCCGGGCGACCGTTTTGTTATCCGCTCCGGCGACAGCGCGGTGTACAGCGAAAGCCGTACCACCCTGCGTACCTGGTGGGCTGAAACCACCTGGCAGATGCAGCGCCTGCGCGATAACCCGGCCTGTGCCGATCAGGAACATGAAGCGAAGAAAGACGATAACGATCCTGGCCTGAACGTGCAGCTGACCTTCCGTCCGGAAGAGGATGTGGCGGCACCGATGATCGCCACTGGCGCGCGTCCGCGCGTTGCCGTGCTGCGCGAGCAGGGCGTGAACTCGCACGTTGAGATGGCCGCTGCCTTCCACCGCGCAGGCTTTACCGCAGTTGACGTGCACATGAGCGATCTGCTGGCGGGCCGTCGTGGTCTGGAGGAGTTCCACGCGCTGGTCGCCTGTGGCGGCTTCTCCTACGGCGACGTGCTGGGTGCGGGCGAAGGCTGGGCGAAATCGATTCTGTTCAACAGCCGCGTGCGTGACGAGTTTGAAAACTTCTTCCATCGTCCGCAGACGCTGGCGCTGGGCGTATGTAACGGCTGCCAGATGATGTCGAATCTGCGTGAACTGATTCCGGGCAGCGAGCTGTGGCCGCGCTTTGTGCGTAACCAGTCCGAGCGCTTTGAAGCACGCTTCAGCCTGGTGGAAGTGGCTGCCAGCCCGTCACTGCTGCTGGACGGTATGGTCGGTTCTCGCATGCCGATTGCCGTCTCGCACGGTGAAGGTTTTGTTGAAGTGCGTGACGGTGCGCATCTGGCTGAGCTGGAAGCGAAAGGGCTGGTGGCGCTGCGCTTCGTCGATAACTTCGGCAAGGTCACCGAGACCTATCCGGCGAACCCGAACGGCTCACCGAACGGCATCACCGCTGTGACCAACGAAAGCGGGCGCGTCACCATTATGATGCCGCATCCGGAGCGCGTGTTCCGCACCGTCAGCAATTCGTGGCACCCGGCGGAGTGGGGCGAAGACAGCCCGTGGATGCGGATTTTCCGCAACGCGCGCAAGCAGCTGGGTTAAACCTGAATCCTGTCTCTTACCGGTGCCCATTCACGGGCACCGTGCAAAGGCCGCTCAACGCGGCCTTTTTTATTTTTTGTCGCGTGGGCACTGCTCTCGATCTGCTGTGATTCGCTGACCTCTGTGGCATGTCGGAAAATGACGACAATCCCATAACTGAACTGTCGCTAAAAGGTGACATTTAAATCGTTGTTTTTTATGGGTGCGAAGTTAGCGCGTTAAAGCCGTTGCTAATCGGCGACACTTTTCCAGACCAGCCGGTCCGAAAGCGTCGTTAATTCCCTCTCTGAGCTGGCAGTATGCTGATTAACAAGGCTATTTATTTTCTGGCACGATAGTTGCTATAATCATTACGTTGCTCATTCTCCTGTCTATGATTGCCCCGCACTGCGGTTGAGCTCATAAAATACCGAATGACGCACCAAACGGAGCCTGCCGTCCACCCAACCGATAATCGCTTGCTTTGCAACGTTATCAAGCACCGGACGCAACGTTGAGTTAGGCTCCACCTATTTTGCAGGCGATGCTGCGGCGTCGCTCTCACGGCAGGCCAAAAGGCCTGCCGTTTTCGTTTTCAGCCTTTCTAACCTTGCCGGACTTCGCTAGCATGCCTGCAACTCACCTCAAAGGAAGCGCGGTTGTGAAGAGATGGCGTCTGTTTCCCCGATCCCTGCGGCAACTGGTTTTAATGGCCTTTCTGCTGGTGCTGCTGCCGCTGCTGGTGCTGGCATGGCAGGCGTGGGAAAGCCTGTCGGCGCTGAGCGATCAGGCGGCGGACACCAACCGCAACACCTTCACCGACGTGCGTCGCAGCGAGGCGATGGCGCGCACGGCGCTGGAGCTGGAGCGTAGCTATCGTCAGTATTGTGTGCTGGGCGATGCCAGTCTGGCACGCCTGTATCAAACGCAGTGGAGCCGCTACGGCCAGATGCTCAGCAGCCATGCCGCCAGCCTGCCCGATTTGCCAACGTTCAAAATATTGCAGAGCGCGCTGCCGCAGCTGGAAAAGCTGCAGTGTGATAACGGCAATCTGCTGGCACCGGCGGCGAGCGCGCTGGAGGCATTCTCCGCCGCCAACACTCGCATGGTGCAGGCCACGCGCGAAGTGGTGTTTTCACGCGGCCTGCAGCTGCAGCGCGAAATTGCCGATCGCGGCCAGTTTTTTGGCTGGCAGGCGCTGATACTGTTTTTGATCAGTCTGGTGCTGGTGCTGCTGTTCACCGGCATGATTATCGGCCCGGTTAAGCGCGTCGAACGCATGATCAACCGGCTGGGTGAGGGCAAAACGCTGGGCAATAGCGTCAGTTTTCGCGGGCCACGCGAAATTCGCTCGCTGGGACAGCGCATTGTCTGGCTCAGCGAACGTCTTAGCTGGCTGGAGGCACAGCGGCATGAGTTTCTGCGCCACCTGTCGCACGAACTCAAAACGCCGCTGGCCAGCCTGCGCGAAGGCACCGAACTGCTGGCCGACCAGGTTGCCGGCCCGCTCAATGCGGAGCAGCAGGAAGTTGTCGCCATTCTCGACACCAGCAGCCGTCATCTGCAGCGGCTGATTGAACAGCTGCTCGACTACAATCGCCGGCTGGCGGAGAGTCCAATGCGGCTGGAACCGGTGGCTATCGACGCTATCATTGATAGCGTCGTCAGGGTGCACTCACTGCCCGCCAGCGCGCGCCAGATGCATACGCATATCGATCTGCAGGCCCGCTATTGTCTGGCGGAACCGACGCTGTTGCAGCGGGTGATTGATAACCTCTACTCGAACGCCGTGAACTACGGTAGCGAATCCGGTAACATCTGGCTGCAGAGCCAGCAGAAGGGCAACCAGGTGTGGATTGAGGTGGCGAACACCGGCACGCCGATTCCGGCTGAAGAGCAGGCGATGATCTTTGAGCCCTTTTATCAGGGGAGCCAGCAGCGCAAAGGGCCGGTGAAAGGCAGCGGGCTGGGATTAAGCATCGCCAAAGATTGCCTGCGCAGGATGCAGGGTGATTTGCAGTTGGTCACGCGCACGGACGCGGACGTCTGTTTTCGTATCATTTTGACTACCAGCGCCGGGAATGCCTGATTAATGAAACTCACATCCAGCCGATTTCTCGTCGGCGCACTGATCGCCATCGGCCTGAGCGCCTGTCAGGCGCCACCCCAGAGCAGTACGCCGCGCGGTGCGGTGAACCTGCCGGAGCCGGACGTGCGCCTGGCGGATTATCTGGCCACCGATTGCCAGAATGTCTGGCAGATTGAAGCACCGGCGGCCATGAGCAATCCACTTTACTGGCAGCGCGCTATCGACTGCGGTGAGCGGCTGTCGGCGGCCGAAGCGCGGGCGGAAGCGCGGCGCTGGCCGGTACAGAACTGGGCGCGCGCCTTTAAGCAGGGCATCCTGCTGGCGAACGGCAACGTGACGCCGGTGGAGCGCCGTCAGTACGTTGATACGCTCGACAGCTACAGCGCGGATTATCCGGCGGCGGTGCGTCCGCTGCTGCAGCTGTGGCGCAGTAACCAGGCCGCGCAGCTGGAGCTGAGCGAGGCGCGCGGCCGCTACGCCGCGCTGCAGCAAAGCAATGACGCCGAACTGGATCGCCTGCGTCAGCAGCAAACGCAACTGCGGCAAACGCTGGACGATACCCAGCGTAAATTGCAGCGACTGACTGACATCGAGCGTCAGCTGTCATCGCGCAAAGCGCCGGACAGCGGCGACAGCACACACGGTGCCAGCGATGCCCAAAGCGAGGAGCAGTAATCATGAAACAGGCCGCACGCTTACTGCTGGTGGATGACGATCCGGGCTTACTCAAGCTGCTCGGTATGCGTCTCAGCAGTGAAGGCTATCAGGTAGCGACCGCGGCCAGCGGGCCGGAAGCCCTGCGTCATCTGCAGAAAGAGAAAGTCGATTTGGTGATCAGCGATCTGCGCATGGATGAAATGGATGGCCTGGCGCTGTTTGCTGAAATCCAGAAGCGCCATACCGGACTGCCGGTCATCATCCTGACCGCGCACGGCTCGATTCCGGACGCGGTAGCCGCCACGCAGCAGGGCGTGTTCAGCTTTCTGACCAAACCGGTCGATCGCGATGCGCTATACAAAGCGATTGACGAAGCGCTGGCGCAGCGCGCGCCGGTCAGCGACGACGGCTGGCGCGAAGCGATCGTCACGCGTAATCCGCTGATGCTGCGGCTGCTGGAGCAGGCGCACATGGTGGCGCAATCCGACGTCAGCATTTTGATTAACGGCCAGAGCGGCACCGGCAAAGAGGTGCTGGCGCAGGCGATTCATGCCGCCAGCCCGCGCGCCAGTAAACCTTTCATTGCGATTAACTGCGGTGCGCTGCCGGAGCAGCTGCTGGAGTCGGAGCTGTTTGGTCATGCCAAAGGCGCGTTTACCGGGGCGGTGAGCGCGCGCGAAGGGCTGTTTCAGGCGGCGGAAGGCGGCACGCTGTTTCTCGATGAGATTGGCGACATGCCGCAGGCGCTGCAGGTAAAACTTCTCCGCGTGCTGCAGGAGCGCAAAGTGCGCCCGCTGGGCAGCAACCGCGATCTCGACATCAACGTGCGCATCATCTCTGCCACGCACCGCGATCTGCCGAAGGCGATGGAGAAGAAAAGCTTCCGCGAAGATCTCTACTATCGTCTCAACGTGGTAAATCTCAGGATCCCGGCGCTGCATGAACGCGCCGAAGACATCCCGCTGCTGGCCAACCATCTGCTGCGCCAGTCGGCCGATCGCCACAAACCGTTTGTGCGCAGCTTCTCGGTCGATGCGATGAAACGGCTGGTGAGTGCCAGCTGGCCGGGAAATGTGCGCCAGCTGGTCAACGTGATTGAGCAGTGCGTGGCGCTTACTACGTCGCCGGTAATTAGTGACGCGCTGGTAGAGCAGGCGCTGGCTGGCGAGAACACGGCGCTACCGACCTTTGTCGAAGCACGCAACCAGTTTGAGCTTAACTATCTGCGCAAGCTGCTGCAGATGACCAAAGGTAATGTGACGCATGCGGCGCGTCTGGCTGGACGCAACCGTACCGAGTTTTATAAGCTGCTGTCGCGCCACGAACTGGACGCCAGCGAATTTAAAGAGTAGCTTGCTGCGGCAGCGTCAGGAACACTTATACTCATAGTTACCCGTCCATCATGGAGGGAGCGAAAAAAGGATCTGTGATGAAAAAGATCGATGCAATTATCAAACCATTCAAACTCGATGATGTGCGTGAAGCCTTAGCGGAAGTGGGCATCACCGGGATGACGGTCAGCGAAGTGAAAGGCTTCGGACGTCAGAAAGGCCACACCGAGCTGTACCGCGGTGCCGAATACATGGTCGATTTTCTGCCAAAAGTGAAAATCGAGATGGTGGTGGGCGATGATATCGTCGATACCTGCGTAGAAACCATCATGAAAACCGCGCAGACCGGTAAAATCGGCGACGGCAAAATTTTTGTCTTTGACGTGGCGCGCGTCGTGCGTATTCGTACCGGCGAGGAAGACGAAGAGGCCATCTGAGCCCTTCGCTCCTCACCAGACACAAAGCCTGCCGCGTGCAGGCTTTTTCATTTACAGCACCTTGTGCGGACCGAACACCTCGTAGTGAATGCGCTCGGCGCTGATGCCGGCATCGGTCAACTGGCGCGCAACAAACTGCATGAATGCCAGCGGGCCGCAAATCCAGAACTGACCCTCGGGCCGGGTCAGTGCGGTTGAGACGGTGGCTAAATCCATCAGGCCTTGCGCGTCGTAACGTCCCGCGTCGTTAGCTTGCGGCTGGCGATACCAGACGTGGCGGCTAAAGCGCGGCAGTTGCGCACCCAGCGCCGCGACCTCATCAGCAAACGCGTGCTGCGCGCCGTTTTCGGTGGCGTGCAGCCAGCATACCGCGGCCGAATGCTGCTGCTCCGCCAGGCTGGCCAGCATGGCTAACAGCGGCGTTTGCCCGACGCCGGCTGAGATCAGCGTCACCGGCGTCTGCGCTGCTGCCTGCAGGAAGAAATCCCCGGCCGGCGCGGCGCACTGCACGATATCGCCGACCTTCGCATGCTGATGCAGCCAGCCGGAGACGCTGCCCTGCGCTTCGTGTTTCACCGCAATGCGATAGGCTTTGCCATCCGGCAGATGCGTTAGCGAATACTGGCGGTGCTGAATGTAGTCGCTGTCCGCCGGGCGCAGACTGAGGGTCAGATACTGGCCGGGCAGGAAGTCCGCCACCGGCTCTCCATCATTCGGCACCAGCTCAATGCTTTTGATCACCGAGCTCTGCGCGGTAATCGCACGGATACGAAAATCGCGCGCGCCGCGCCAGCCGCCGACCTTTTCTTCCGACGCACGGTAAATTGCTGCTTCACGCTGGATAAACACCTCAGCCAGCACGCCATAGGCTTTGCCCCACGCCGCCAGTACTTCATCGCCTGGATTGAGCAGCTCTTTAATCGTCGCCAGCAGATTTTCCCCGACAATCGCGTACTGCGCCGGCTGAATATTCAGGCTGGCATGCTTCTGCGCAATTTTCTCCACTGCCGGCAGCAGCACCGCGAGGTTTTCCAGATTGCTGCCGTACGCGCAGATCGCGTTAAACAGCGCTTCACGCTGATTGCCGCTGCGCTGGTTGTTCATGTTAAACACGTTCTTCAGCTCGGGATGCTGCGTCAGCATCCGCTGATAAAAGTGACCGGTCAGCTGCGGGCCGAGTTGAGCAATCGCGGGCAGGGTAGATTTCACGGTGGCGATGGTTTGCGCGTCAAGCATGGGCTGATCCTCAGAGTAATTTTAAACATGTATTTTAAATGCATGTTATGCCTGTTGCCGCGCACTGTAAATCCCCCGTTTTGTCTGGGGTGACGAGTGACAATCTGCTGGCGGGCGCGCAAAGCTGAAAAATTTTCCCGCTGCTGATGAACAAATATCCGGTTTTCTTCCCCGGCTAAAAAGCGTAAAAATCCCGTGCCAGCGCCTTGCCAATCGTTTGCGTAAAAAGAGGGGATTGGCGCTACCGTCCCCTGGCAAAACCGTTTACACTGTTGGCCTTCGCCCCTTAGCCGGGGCTTAAACTGCCGTTAAAAAGTTGCTGAGTCAGGAGATGCGGATGTTAAAGCGTGATATGAACATTGCCGATTATGATGCCGAGTTGTGGCAGGCTATGGAGCAGGAGAAGGTGCGTCAGGAAGAGCACATTGAACTGATTGCTTCGGAAAACTACACCAGCCCACGCGTTATGCAGGCGCAAGGTTCACAGCTCACCAACAAATATGCCGAAGGCTATCCGGGCAAACGCTACTACGGCGGATGTGAATATGTGGATATCGTTGAGCAGCTGGCGATCGATCGCGCCAAAGCGCTGTTCGGCGCGGATTACGCTAACGTGCAGCCGCACTCCGGCTCCCAGGCTAACTTCGCGGTGTACACCGCGCTGCTGCAGCCGGGCGACACCATTCTGGGCATGAACCTGGCACACGGTGGTCACCTGACCCACGGTTCGCCGGTCAACCTGTCCGGTAAGCTGTACAACGTTATCCCTTACGGCATCGATGAAACCGGCAAAATCAATTACGAAGAGCTGGCCGAACTGGCGCAGACCCACAAGCCAAAAATGATCGTGGGCGGCTTCTCTGCTTACTCTGGCGTGTGCGACTGGGCAAAAATGCGTGAAATCGCCGACAGCATCGGCGCCTGGCTGTTTGTTGATATGGCCCACGTTGCCGGTCTGATCGCTGCTGATGTGTATCCGAACCCGGTACCGCACGCGCACATCGTGACCTCTACCACGCACAAAACGCTGGCCGGCCCGCGCGGTGGCCTGATCCTGGCGAAAAACGGCGACGAAGAGCTGTACAAGAAACTGAACTCCGCGGTGTTCCCGGGTGGTCAGGGCGGCCCGCTGATGCACGTTATCGCCGGTAAAGCCGTCGCGTTCAAAGAAGCCATGGAGCCGGAGTTCAAGGCTTATCAGCAGCAGGTCGCGAAGAACGCCAAAGCGATGGTGGAAGTGCTGCTGGAGCGCGGTTACAACATCGTCTCAGGCGGTACTTACAACCACCTGTTCCTGATCGATCTGGTGAGCAAAGGTCTGACCGGTAAAGAGGCGGATGCCGCTCTGGGCCGCGCTAACATCACCGTGAACAAAAACAGCGTACCTAACGATCCGAAGAGCCCATTTGTGACCTCCGGTGTGCGTATCGGTACGCCAGCAGTGACCCGTCGCGGCTTCAAAGAAGCGGAAGTGCGCGAACTGGCGGGCTGGATCGCTGACGTTCTCGACAACATCAACGACGAAGCCACTATCGAGCGCACCAAACAGAAAGTGCTGGATATCTGTGCCCGTCTGCCGGTTTATGCCTGATAAGCGCTAAATCCGCAGTGTGAAGAAGGATGGCGCAAGCCATCCTTTTTTTATTCCCTTTCGCAGGCGGCTTTGAGAAAGTAACGGCCATTCCGCGCACGGCGGAGCGTCAACAGGAGGAAACATGACCATCGGATCGGCCAGGTGGCTGGGACTGAGCTACTTCACCTACTTTTTCTGCTATGGCATCTATCTGCCGTTCTGGAGCGTGTGGCTGAAAGGCAACGGGCTGGATGCGGAAAAAATTGGCCTGCTGCTCGGCTGTGGCATGGTGGCGCGCTTTGCCGGCAGCCTGTTGATTGCTTCGCAGGTGAAAAATCCCGCGCAGCTGATTGTTGCGCTGCGCCTGCTGGCGCTGGCGACCTGTCTGTTCGCGCTCGGTTTCTGGCTCGGCGGTCAATGGCTATGGCTGCTGCTGGTGATGATTGGTTTTAACCTGTTCTTCTCGCCGCTGGTGCCGCTGAGTGATGCGCTGGCGGCCACCTGGACACAGCAAATCGGGCTGGCCTATGGTCCGGTACGGCTGTGGGGCTCGCTGGCGTTTGTTATCAGCTCGGCGCTCACCGGTATGCTGGTCAGCGCCTGGTCATCGCAGGTGATTCTGCTGCTGTTGAGCGCAGGCGCGCTGGCGATGCTTTCCGGCATGCTGCTGCCGCCACAAACCCGACCGCAGGGTGAGCTACGCCAGGGCGCGAGCGGGGGCTGGGCGGCGTGGCGCGACCTGCTGCGCGAGAACAGCGTCTGGCGTTTCATGCTGTGCGTAACGCTGATGCAGGGCGCGCACGCCGCGTATTACAGCTTCAGTGCCATCTGGTGGCAGGAAGCGGGGTATTCCGCGTCGGTCGTGGGCTACCTGTGGTCGCTGGGCGTGGTGGCCGAAATCGTGATTTTTGCCCTGAGTAACCGGCTGTTTCGCCGCTGGAGCGCGCGCGAACTGCTGCTGCTGTCCGGCGTGTGCGCGCTGGTGCGCTGGACGCTGCTGGGTGTCAGCACAGCGCTACCGCTGTTGATTGTGGCGCAGATTCTGCACTGCGGCAGCTTTACCGTCTGCCATCTGGCGGCGATGCGCTTTATTGCCGCGCGCAAAGGCGCAGAAGTGATTCGTCTGCAGTCGCTCTATTCGGCGCTGGCAATGGGCGGCGGCATCGCGGTGATGACGATGGTGTGCGGCGTGCTGTTTACTCACCTGCACGGCCAGCTGTTCTGGGTGATGGCGCTGGTGGCGCTGCCGGCGCTATTCCTGCGGCCACGCGCAGCTTAAGACTCCAGCAGCTGACGAATGCGCTGCTGCTGGTGATCGCTCAGCGGCAGCTCAGCGTGGATCAGCGGCGGCGAGTAGAGCGGCAGGGCGGTGGCGTAGGGCGTCACCACCAGCGCCACATCGCGCGGTGCGCCCTCACGCTGAAAGTGCAGCATATCCTGATAGGTAATATTGATTGGCAGCAGCATCATTTCCCGCAGCTGCTGCTCCAGCAGCTGTTCCAGCGCCGCGTCAGCGCCGGTCAGTAACAGCACCTGTTTCTCCTGTAGCGCGCTCTCCTGCATCAGCCAGCCACCAAACTGCACCGCCACCAGGCTCACTTCTTCCGCGCTAAACTGCGTGCCGAAATCGCTGCTGAAGTGCTGCAGCGCACGCGCCGTGGTGCGCAGCAGGCGCGGATAGAGACGCGCCACGTCCAGCGCCACGCTGTTATCAATGCCGATGGCAAAGTGGCTGCGATCCAGCGCCTGCGCCAGGTGAGTATAGAGCTGCAGCTTCAGCTGCTGCTGATTTTTGATGCGCGTCTGCGCCAGTTGCTCAAAGCGGGCAATCAGCGCTTCCACCGCGGCCATCAGCTTGTGTGCCTGACCATCTGCCAGCTGGCTGCCGTCTGGCGCGTGAATGAGGCTGAACAGCAGCGTCCAGAAATCGGTTTCGCTGACGTCCGGTGCCAGATGGCAACGTTTCTGCCAGTGATGGATCACGTCATCCGCTGCGCTACGTTCAATCTTCGCCGCCAGCCAGGCGCGCTGGCGCTCGCTGAACAGCGCCGTCTGACGCTGACACAGCGCATATTTCATGAAGATTTGCAGAAACAGCCGGTCGCGCGGCGTGAAATCGCGCGCCAGCCGCAGGCTGCAATGCTGGATCAGCGCCTGCAGATTGGTTTCATCCCACAGCGCTTTCTCAATTTTCAGCACCTTCAGCCGCTGGCGCAGTGCCGGCGCAAAATGCGTGCAGACGAAATCCTGCGACAGGCGCAGCGCGCGGCGCAGCCAGTGCAGCAGGCACAGACGCCGGTCCAGTTCCGTGCCATGAATGCGAAAGCTGCCATCCACCATCTGGTGTAATTCCAGCTGGTGAAAGCGCTGTATCTCATCTCCGACATCCGCGATATCCTGTCGGGCGACAACAGGGTCCACGCCATTCAACTGGCAGAGCTTTTCAAGCGTTAACGCGGGAGCAGGCAGAAACAGCAGCAACAGCAGATGGCAACGACGCTGGGCGCGGCTGAAGAGGGGAGCAGTAGAATGCGCTGAACTCATCAATCGTGTTATCCGCAGGTCATTTTTCAGCTAAGAATAGCCAACTCCACGCGCTGACCCTGGCCTTTGTCATGACTTTTGTTCAGAGCTTCAGGGCGGGTCACAGTTTTTTCTGGCCCGGTATCCTTCTGACTTTAAAATTTGTTACTTTATAACATATGAAAATTGCGTTCGTTAGCTTTACGCTGTTGTTCAGCGGCGCCGTGTGGGCGCATCCACACAGCTTTATTGATATGCAGACCGAACTGCTCGGTAAGGACGATCATCTCAGCGCGATGAAGATGGTATGGACCATGGACGAGATCACCTCCGCCGATCTGCTGTACGATGCCGGCAACGCCAAACCCGGCGAGGTGGTGTGGAAAAAGCTGGCGGCACAGGTAATGGCCAATGTGCTGGGCCAGCACTATTTTACCGAAGTGTGGCAGGATAAAAATCGGGTGAAATTTCTCAACCTGCCGCAGGAGTATCAGCTGTCGCGCAAGGGCAACAAAGCAGTGCTGGAGTTCATTGTGCCGTTCGGCGAACCGCAGTCGTTAAGCGCCAGGCAGTATCGCATCCAGACCTTCGATCCCAGTTACTTTGTTGATATGTATTATGACAATCCGCAAGCCATCACCATGGATGAGACCGTGAAAGCCCATTGCCAGTTTGACTTACACACGCCCAAACCGGATGACTCGCTAAAACAGTACGCGCTGTCGCTGGATAAAGCTGACGCACCACCCGAGGATATGGATCTCGGCCAGCAGTTTGCCCAGACGGTAACCCTGACATGTCGTTGATTTCACTGCCTGGCGCTTCCCGTCGCTGGTGGCCGCTGTGGCTGCTGGCTGCGCTGCTGATTTCTGCGGGCGGGATGGTGTGGCTGCACTGGCCGCAGATTCTGCTGCAAAGCGTACTGTGGCAGAAGGTTCTGCACCGTGAGATGACGCAGCTCCTGCAACAGGTGGCGCAGCAGCCGCAGCAGGCCGGTGTCACGCTGATGCTGTTTAGCCTTGCCTATGGCGTGCTGCATGCGCTGGGGCCGGGCCACGGCAAAGTGGTGATCAGCACCTTTCTCGCCACCCATCCGGCGCAGCTGAAAACCAGCATGAAGCTGACGCTGTTGGCGGCGCTGTTGCAGGGCGCGGTGGCAATTGCTCTGGTGACGCTGATGCTGGTGGTGCTGCAAACCTCGTCGCGCCAGCTGCATCTCACCAGTTACTGGCTGGAGAAAGGTAGCTATTTGCTGGTGATGGCGCTCGGCGTCTGGGTGGGCTGGCGCGCGCTACAGGGGTTACGCCGCGCGTTCCGTCCGGCAACCGGGCTCCAGATTCGCGCGGTACGGCCGCATCATCAGCACCATGCTGACTGCGGCTGCGGTCATGCCCACCTGCCGAGCGCGCAACAGCTGGCCGGTGCGGTGAGCGGCAAAACCCAGGCGCTGGTGGTGCTGTCGATGGGGCTGCGGCCCTGTTCCGGTGCCATTATGATGCTGTTGTTTGCCAAAGTGATTGGCGTATATGGCTGGGGCGTGGCCTCGGCGCTGACCATGGCGCTGGGCACCGCGCTCACCGTGTCGCTGCTGGGTTTGCTGGTGCAGCGCTCGCGCGTGCTGGCGGTGCGCCTCGGCAGGGTCAGCAACAGAGGGACTGCGCAGTGGTTGTTGCCGGCCGTGATGCTGGCTGGCAGCCTGCTGTTGCTGCTGGCCGGCTTTATTTTATGGCACAGTGCTACGCCCGGCTTCGGTGGCGGTCTGCGTCCTTTTTAATTAATACGCTTTAAAAAATAAGCGCAGCATGTTCCCTGAATATGCTGCGTTTTTTTTTGCCCGCGACGCAGAGTTTAATTTCTCTTGCCCGACGATCTGGTGAAAAGAGTTTTCTCTGTCTACGCTAGATAATATCAAAAAGGACAGGGTGTGCTCTTATATGCGTTACTCTTTATCGTCAATGTTTGTGAGGAAATAAATATGCCTGAAACCTGGACTAATAATGGCAACACGGAAACGGTGGTGGAAACGCACGGCGGTTTACCGTTGAAACGCATTTCCTGGAGTGCCGTATTTGCAGGGGTGATTGCGGCATTAATCATTCATATTTTACTGGGGCTGCTGGGAACCGCGATCGGCGCCACGACCATCGATCCCCAGCAGGAACAAAATCCGCTGGAACACCTGGGGACAGGGGCGCTGATTTGGACCGGGGCCAGCATGCTGATTGCGCTGGCGGTCGGTAGCTACGTTGCCGGACGGCTGGCTCAGCGCGAAGGTGCGCTGCACGGTCTGCTGATGTTTGGTGTCAGTACCCTGATTACGCTGTGGCTGGCGATTTCACTTGCCAGCGGTATTATCGGCGGCGCCTTTAATATTTTAGGCTCCGGTTTTAATGCCCTGGGGAACGGTATTTCTGCGGTAGCGCCATCGGTGACCAATATGGCGAAAGAGAAGCTGCAGGAAAATAATATCAACCTGGATGATTTGCAAAATGAATTGCAAACCACGCTGCGTCAAACCGGCAAACCGGAACTGCAGCCGGAAAATTTACAGCAGGATGTAAATAGCGAAGCGAATAATGCGCAAAACCAGGCGAAACAGACGGCACAGAATCCACAGAATGCCGACAATGATATTGCCAATTGGATCCGTGGTGTACTGAGTCGTCATGCCGATACGCTGCAGGCTGCAGACCGTGATGCGCTGAAAAACATTATTAAAGCGCGGACCGGAAAAAGCGATCAGGAAGCGGAGCAGATCGTTAATCAGACTGAGCAGAGCTATCAACAGGCGATGCAGAAATATCAGCAACTGAAGCAGGAAGCGGAGCAGAAAGCGCGTGAAGCCGCAGAGAAAGCCGCGGCGGCAACGGCGAAAGCCAGCTGGTTTGCCTTCTTCATGATGCTGATCGAGGCGGTGCTGGCAGCGGTCCTCGGCGGTGTCGGTCGGCGTACCCAGCCGCGCACCGTGTTAACCCACGAGCGTCGGTAACAAAGTCAGTAATAAAAAAGGCGGCTGATTTAGCCGCCTTTTTTTGCTTAGCGCTTCAGCGCTTCGCTCAGTTCTTCGCGCATGCTGGCCAGCATCGCCTTCACCACACGCGGGTTACCGGCCACCAGGTTGCCAGACAGCATATAGCCGTGGTTACCGGTGAAATCGGTCACCAGACCGCCCGCTTCACGCACCAGCAGTTCACCGGCAGCGAAATCCCATGGCTTCAGGCCAATCTCAAAGAAACCGTCAACGCGACCTGCGGCCACATAGGCCAAATCCAGCGCAGCAGAGCCGGTACGGCGGAAATCAGCGCACTGGGTAAACAGTTTTGCCACGATGTTGATGAACGGCGTGGCGTGCTGCTTCAGCTTGAACGGGAAGCCGGTAGCCAGAATGGTGCCGTCGAGGTCACGCGCCGTGCTGCCGCGCAGGCGATAGCCGTTAAGCTGCGCGCCCTGACCGCGTACAGCGGTGAACAGTTCGTTACGCATTGGATCGTAAACCACCGCCACTTCGGTGCGGCCTTTGATGCGCACGGCGATAGAAACAGCAAAGTGGGGCAGACGTTTGATGAAGTTGGTGGTGCCATCCAGTGGATCGATTACCCATTGAACATCCTGATCGTCGCCCACCAGCTCACCGCTTTCTTCGGTGATGATGGTGTGTTGCGGGTAGGATTTGCGAATCACTTCGACAATCAGACGTTCTGCGTCGCGGTCAACATTGGTAACGAAGTCGTTGCTGCCTTTCTGGCTGGCTTCGACGGCGTCCGGGGTTTCATAATTCTTGGCAATTAAATTTCCGGCCTTGCGCGCTGCGCGCACGGCGATGTTGAGCATCGGATGCATCGGTATCTCTCACTGGATGTTAAAGAACGGGGTGAAAACGGCGCGGAGTATATCAGGGTGTTCAGCAAATGTCCTGCTTTTATGTTAGGATGCGCGCCATCATTTCCTTATCGCTATCTATTATGCTGCAAAATATCCGAATCGTACTGGTAGAAACCTCGCACACCGGCAACATGGGTTCCGTTGCCCGCGCCATGAAAACCATGGGCTTAAGCAACCTGTATCTGGTCAATCCGCTGGTGAAACCGGACTCGCAGGCTATTTCACTGGCAGCCGGTGCCAGCGATGTGATCGGTGAGGCGAAGATCGTCGATACGCTGGATGAGGCGATTGCCGGCTGTAGCCTGGTGGTGGGCACCAGCGCACGCTCGCGCTCGCTGCCGTGGCCGATGCTTGACTCGCGTGAATGCGGCATCAAAAGCGTGGAAGAGGGCCAGCAGGCGCCGGTGGCGCTGGTGTTTGGCCGCGAGCGCGTGGGCCTGACCAACGAAGAGCTGCAGAAGTGCCACTATCATGTCGCCATTCAGGCCAACCCGGAGTACAGCTCGCTCAACCTGGCGATGGCGGTGCAGATTATTGCCTATGAAGTGCGCATGGCGTGGCTGGACGCGCAGGAGAAAGCCAGTCCGCAGCCGCAGTATGAAGCCTCACCGTATCCGCTGGTTGACGATCTGGAGCGCTTCTATCAGCACATCGAGCAGATGATGCTGAACAGCGGCTTTATCCGCCAGGGCACACCGAGCCAGGTGATGAGCAAACTGCGTCGCCTCTATACCCGTGCGCGTCCGGAGCGCGACGAACTCAACATTCTGCGCGGCATGCTGTCGTCGTTTGAAAAACCCAAAAACGACAAGGGTAATAGTTGAGTAAAACACCAGGTTAAATAGTTGAGCGAAATACTCGGTTAAATAGTTGACCAAAATACTCGGGAATGTCAGACTGGCCTCCATTCTTCAGATAACCCGCCGACTCGCTGGCGGACGCTTACGAGGTTGTATGCTATGAGACTGACATCCAAAGGACGTTATGCCGTAACCGCTATGCTGGACGTTGCCCTGCACTCGCACGAGGGCCCGGTACCGCTGGCCGATATTTCAGAGCGTCAGGGCATTTCGCTCTCCTATCTGGAGCAGTTATTCTCGCGTCTGCGTAAGCACGGTCTGGTGGCCAGCGTGCGGGGTCCGGGCGGCGGTTATCTGTTAGGCAAAGACGCCGGCGCGATTGCGGTCGGCGCGGTGATTACCGCGGTGGACGAATCCGTTGACGCCACCAAATGCCAGGGTAAAGAGGGTTGCCAGGGCGGCGAGCGCTGCCTGACCCACGTTCTGTGGCGCGACCTGAGCGAGCGCATCAGTGATTTCCTCAACAACATCACGCTGGCGGAACTGGTGAATAACCAGGAGATTCTCGACGTGGCCGATCGACAGAACAGCGTTGATAACCGTCGCTTCCAGCAGCATCGCGTGCAGGAAACCATCAACGTCAATCTGCGTGCCTGATCCTCTCTCGTTCAGCCTCTGCTGTTAACCCAGGAGAGGCTGAATCGTGCTATAAAGACGTATGATTTTTTATACGGAGTTTTAGCGCAATGAAATTACCGATCTACCTGGATTACGCAGCGACAACGCCTGCGGATCCGCGTGTCGCCAGCAAAATGATGCAGTTCCTCACTTTGGATGGCACCTTCGGTAACCCCGCTTCCCGTTCCCACCGTTTTGGCTGGCAGGCTGAAGAGGCCGTTGATGTGGCGCGCAACCAGGTTGCCGAACTGATCAACGCCGATCCACGCGAAATCGTGTTTACCTCCGGTGCCACCGAAGCCGATAACCTGGCGCTCAAAGGCGCGGCGCAGCAGCATCAGGCGCGCGGTAAACACATCATCACCAGCCAGACCGAACACAAAGCGGTGCTCGACAGCTGTGCTCAGCTGGCGCGCGAAGGCTTTGACGTCACCTTTCTGCAGCCCGGTGCGGACGGCATCGTCACGCCTGCGATGCTGGAAGCGGCACTGCGCGACGACACCGTGCTGGTGTCGCTGATGCACGTCAATAATGAAACCGGCGTGATTCAGGACATCGCCGCGCTGGGCGCGCTGTGTCACACGCGCGACATCCTGTTCCACGTGGACGCCACGCAAAGCGTGGGCAAACTGCCGCTCGACGTCAGCGCGCTGCCGGTGGATTTGATGTCGTTCTCAGCGCACAAACTGTACGGGCCGAAAGGCATCGGCGCGCTGTGGGTGCGGCGTAAACCAAAACTGCAGATCGACGCGCAGATGCACGGCGGCGGTCACGAGCGCGGCATGCGTTCGGGGACCTTACCGGTGCACCAGATTGTCGGCATGGGCGAGGCCTATCGCATCGCGCGCGAAGAGATGGCGGACGAGAGTGCGCGTCTGGCTACGCTGCGCCATCGTCTGTGGCAGGGCATCAGCACGCTAAGCGACGTACAGCTCAACGGTTCACTCGAACAGGGCGCGCCGAATATCCTCAATATCAGTTTTGCCCACGTCGATGGCGAATCGCTGATCATGGCGCTGAAAGATCTGGCGCTGTCGTCGGGATCCGCCTGTACTTCTGCCAGCCTTGAACCTTCCTACGTTCTGCGCGCCATGGGCGTGGATCAGCAGCTGGCTTACAGCTCGCTGCGCTTTTCGCTGGGTCGCTTTACCACGCAGGAAGAGATCGATTATGCCATCGGGGTGGTACATAAGGCGGTAACGCGCTTACGGGCGCTGACGCCGGCCACTTCCCGCTAAATTTTCGCCCTGCGCCGGTCAGTGCGCAGGGATAACAAACGCAAACGGAGCCACGCGATGACAACACAACCCATGACGATTACGCTCAGCTCCCAGGCCGCCGACGCGCGCTGGGGCGAGAAAGCCTTGCTGAGCAGCAATGAAAGTGGCATGACCGTTCACCTGACCGGTGCCGATGCGCTGATGAGCATTCAACGTGCCGGACGCAAGCTGGACGGTCAGGGCATCCGCCACGTCGCGCTGAGCGGCGAAGGCTGGGATCTGGAGAAATGCTGGGCGTTCTGGCAGGGTTTCCGCAGCCCGAAAGGCCAGCGTCAGGTCGAATGGCCGACGCTGAGTGAGGCCGATCAGGCCGAATTCGATCGTCGCCTGAAGATCGTTGACTGGGTGCGCGACAACATCAACCTGCCTGCGGAAGATCTGAGCCCGGAGCAGCTGGCGCACAGCGCCATCGATCTGATCAGCGAAGTAGGCGGTGACGCGGTGAGCTATCGCATCATCAAAGGTGAGGATCTGCGTGAGCAGGGCTATGCCGGAATTCATACCGTAGGCCGCGGCTCGACGCGTCCGCCAGTGCTGCTGACGCTGGACTTTAACCCTGGCGGCGACGACAGCACACCGGTGTACGCCTGCCTGGTGGGCAAAGGCATCACCTTTGATACCGGCGGCTACAGCCTGAAGCAGAGCGCATTTATGGATTCGATGAAATCCGATATGGGCGGCGCGGCAACGGTAACCGGTGCGCTGGCGCTGGCGATTGCGCGCGGCCTGGATAAACGCGTGAAGCTGTTCCTGTGCTGCGCCGATAACATGGTAAGCGGCAACGCGTTCCGCCTCGGCGACATCATCCGCTATCGCAACGGGAAATCGGTGGAAGTGATGAACACCGACGCCGAAGGGCGTCTGGTGCTAGCCGATGGACTGATCGACGCCAGCGAACAGCGTCCGCAGCTGCTGATTGATGCGGCCACGCTGACCGGTGCCGCGAAAACCGCGCTGGGCAACGATTACCATGCGCTGTTTACCTTTGACGACGTGCTGGCGGAGTCGCTGCTGGGCAGCGCCACCAGCGAGAACGAAGCCTTCTGGCGTCTGCCGCTGGCCGAGTTCCACCGCAACCATCTGCCGTCCAATTTTGCCGACCTGAATAACATCGCCAGCGCAGCCCACGCGGCGGGCGCCAGCAGCGCGGCGGCGTTCCTCTCATGGTTCGTCAGCAACTATCAGCAGGGCTGGCTGCACATTGACTGCTCCGCGACCTATCGCAAAAGCGCGGTCGATCAGTGGTCCGCCGGTGCGACAGGCCTTGGCGTGCGTACCATTGCCAATCTGTTACTGAAATAATCCCGACAACGGCAGGCTGCAACCTGCCGTCTTTTTTGGAAGCCTATCCCTTATGAGTAACCGTCTTGAAGAGGTGCTGAAGCTGGCGGCCACCGAGCCTGCGCACCGTCCGGAATTTTTTCAGCTGTTGCTGGAGGCCGATGTCTGGGTGCCGGGCGAAAGTCCCGCAGAGCAGTTTGATGCCACCTCGCCGGTAGAATTACAGCACTGGGAGAAAGAGGGCGGCGGCAGCGTGATCCCTTTCTTTACCTCAGAAGCAGCGATGAGCGAAGCCATTCAGGGTGAGCAGTCGTATCTGCGTTTACCGACGCGCACGCTGTTTGAAATGACGCTGGGCGAAACGCTGTTCCTCAATCCAAAACTGCCGGCCGGCAAAGAGTTTTCACCCGGCGAGATCGCGCATCTGCTGGGCGAAGAGGGCAGTGCGCTGAGCCAGCAAACGGTGCTGGAGGGCGGTCATGCATTGCTGCTGTCCGAAGTGGCCGAGCCGCCGGCGCAGATGATCGATTCGCTGACCCAGCTGTTTGCGAAATACAAACAGGTGCGTCGCGCCTACGTTGCCAGCATTCGTGAGCGTGCCGATGAACAGGCGAATCTGTTGATTGGGATTGAAGCCGACAGCGATATTGATGCGATTATTCAGGCGGCCGGCAGCGTGGCGACCGATACGCTGCCCGATGACGCGCCAATTGATATCTGTGAAGTGGTCAGTAATGAGCAGGGTGTCAGCCATTTCTTCACCGCGCACATTACGCCGTTTTATGAGCGCCGCTGGGGCAGTTTCCTGCGCGATTTCAAAGGCAGCCAGCGGATTATCTAGTGCCGGTGCGCATCAGTGCGCCGGTAAATCGCACCGATTTCAACCAGGTGCGCATAAATGCGTCATCAACATTGTACCGATTTCACCCAGGTGCGCATAAATGCGCACCCTACGTGTAGGGTCGCCGTTTACGGCGACCGGTTATACGCACCACATCCGACACTTATTTCTCAATCGGTAAATCGTCGCGGCTGCCCCATTCTCCCCACGAACCGTCGTACAGCGTCACATCACGCACGCCAAGCGCGGTCAGCGCCAGAATCACCACCACCGCCGTCACACCGGAGCCGCAGCTGGCGACAATCGGCTGATCCAGCTTAATGCCTGCCTTTGCAAACAGATCGCGCAGCTCGGCGGCCGGTTTCAGCTCACCGTTGGCCACCAGATCGTTCCACGGCATATTCAGACTGTGCGGGATATGGCCGCGCAGCAGGCCGGGGCGCGGCTCATCCACTTCGGCATTGAAACGGTTGGCCGCGCGCGCATCGACAATCTGAGCGCCGCCCTCGTGGCTGATCAGCAGGACATCGGTCAGGCGCTTTACCTGGCTGCTGTCGTACTGCGCGTCGAACTCGCCTTCAGGCAGATTTACCGGACCGGTAGCCAGGCTGAAGCCAGCGGCTTTCCAGCCCTGCAGGCCGCCCGCCAGAATCGACACCTGTTCACAGCCAAAGGCACGCAGCATCCACCAGGCGCGCGGCGCGGAGAACAGATTGCCTTCGTCGTACACCACCAGATGTTTATCCTGGCTGATGCCCAGCTCGCGCATCGCCACGGCAAAGGTCTCTGCGCGCGGCATCATATGCGGATACGGGCTGGTGTGATCGGACAGCGCTTCGATGTTGAAAAAAGGCGCATCCGGCAGATGCCCGGCCAGATACTCCGCCGTGATATCGCGCACCGCTTCCTGACCTGGCGGCAGCATGCGGGCATCCAGCACCTGCAAACGCTCTTCGTGGTAATGTTCATTCAACCAATCAGCGGACACAAACATGGCTGTCATAGCAACCTCTTCTCCATCAGCGGCAAAGGCCCAGTGTCCGGGAATGTGAAGGCTATCTCAAGGGTAACATTGCTAAAGTTGGCGGCTTGATGTGAAATTGCGCAGCACAACACGTTTAACCTTTTGGGGCTGGTGAGGGAATTACCATGGCAAGATGTGTAAAACGACTGCTGTTCAGCGTGCTGATCGGCGGCGCATTACTGGGCGGCGTGCAGCCGTCGCTGCAGGCGGCTGATACGCCTGCGCCGCAGGCCGCGACACGCGATCTCGCGGTGATCGACCTTTCCGAGCTGCAGCTGGACGGCGCGGCGGCGCTGGTACTGACCTTCAACCGCGCGCTCGACGGTCAGCAGGATTTCAACCATTGGATCAGCCTCACCGACGACAGCAGCGGCAAGGTCGACGGAGGCTGGGAGCTGGCGCAGAACGGCAAAGTGCTGCGCTTCCGCCATCCGCAGCCGGCGCGCAAGCTCACCGTCACCGTCAATGCCGGCCTGAAGGCCGCGGATGGCAGTGCCTTAGCCAGCCCATTCAGCCAGACACTCACCACGCGCGACATCCAGCCGATGGTCGGTTTCGCCAGTCGTGGCTCGCTGCTGCCGCTGCGCCTGGCGCAGGGACTGCCGGTGCTGGCGCTCAACGTTAACCAGATCGATGTTGATTTCTTCCGGGTGAAAAATGCCTCACTGGCAGATTTTCTCGCCCAGTGGAATTACGGCAACAATTTGTCGTACTGGGAATCGCGCGATCTGCTGAAAAACGCCGATCTGGTTTACAGCGGCCGCTTCGATCTCAACCCGGCACGCAATACGCGGGAAAAAATGCAGCTGCCGCTCGGCGACGTCGCGGCGCTGAAACAGCCGGGTGTCTATCTGGCGGTGATGAAACAGGCCGGCACCTACAACTACACGCAACCGGCGACACTGTTCACGTTAAGTGACATTGGTTTGTCGCTGCATCGCTTCCCGGGCCAGCTCGAACTCTTTAGCCAAAGTCTTGCCAGCGGTGCGCCGTTAGAAGATGTCACCATTCAGCTACTGGATGAGAAAGGCCAACAGCTGGCGACTGGCAGCAGCGACAGCGAGGGTCATTTGCGTTTAGCGGCTAACGCCAAAGGCAAGCTGCTGCTGGCGACCAGTAAAGGCCAGACTTCGCTCATCGACCTTAATCGCCCGGCGCTGGATCTGGCCGAATTCCCGATTGATGGCCCGCAAGGCTACGACAAACAGTTCTTCATTTTTGGCCCGCGCGATCTCTATCGCCCCGGCGAAACGGTCATCGTTAATGCGCTGCTGCGCGATGCCGATGGCAAACCACTGCCGCCGCAGCCGGTGAAAGCTGAAGTGGTGCAGCCGAATGGTGAAGTGGCACAAACCTTCGTCTGGCAAGCAGAGAACGGCGTTTATCAACAACGTTTTGCCTTACCGGCCTCGGCGATGACCGGTAAATGGACGCTGCGTATTAACAGCGGCGACAACCAGCCGCGCAGCTGGCCGTTCAATGTAGAAGATTTCCTGCCCGAACGGATGGCGCTGTCGCTTAAAAGCAACACTCAGCCACTGTCGCCAGATGCCGACGTCACCTTTGATATCGAAGGTCGCTATTTGTATGGTGCGCCAGCGGCAGGCAACGAACTACAGGGCCAGCTGTTCCTGCGTCCGGCGCGTGAAGCGGTCGCTGCGTTGCCAGGTTACCAATTTGGCGACATCACTGAGGAACTGAAACGTAGCCTTGATGATGTGGATGAAAAGCTGGACGACAGCGGCAGGCTGCAGCTTAAGGTCGAAAGCAGCTGGGCGGAAAGCCACTCTCCGCTCAACCTGATTTTGCAGGCCAGCCTGCTGGAGACTGGCGGTCGTCCGGTAACGCGGCGCACCACCCAGGCGATCTGGCCTGCGGCCGCGCTGCCGGGCATTCGTCCGTTGTTTAACAGCGAATCGGTGTACGACTATCGCACCGATCGTTATAACGACGAGCCAACCGTGCCGGAAAACAGCCTCGCCGAATTTGACGTGGTGTACGCCAATGCGCAGGGCGAAAAGCTGGCGGCGCAGGATCTTGATGTGCGTTTGATCCACGAACGTCGCGACTACTTCTGGAGCTTCTCCGACAGTGAAGGCTGGCAGTCACGTTACGATGAAAAAGATCTGCAGGAAGAGCAGCAGCGCATTAGCATTGCGGCGGGCGGCAGCCAGAAAGTCAGCTTCCCGGTAGAGTGGGGCACCTATCGTCTTGAAGTGCATGCCGGTGACAACATCGTCAGCAGCGTGCGTTTCCAGGCAGGTTACTGGTGGCAGGACAACACCAACGGCACCGGCGCGCTGCGTCCGGATCAGGTCAAACTGAAAATCGACAAAGCCGCCTATCAACCCGGTGACACCGCGCGTGTCACGGTGGAATCCCCGGCGGCCGGCAAAGGCTATTTGCTGGTGGAGTCGAGCAGCGGCACCTTGTGGTGGCAACCGCTGGATGTGCCGGCGGGCGGTGCAACCATTAATGTGCCAGTCAGTGCGGAGTGGAAACGCCACGATCTGTATCTTAGCGCGATTGTGGTGCGCGACGGCGACAAAGCGAACGGCACTACGCCAAAACGCGCGGTCGGCTTGTTGCATCTGCCAATGGCAACCGCCGCGCGCCGCCTGACGCTGGCGCTTGAGGCACCGGACAGGATTCGGCCGGAACAAACCGTGCAAGTCAAGGTTAAAGCCCGCCGCGAGGGCGGTGCGCTGCCGCAGCAGGTGCAGGTATTGTTGTCGGCGGTGGACAGCGGCGTGCTGAGCATTACCGACTATGCCACCCCCGATCCGTGGAACGGCTTCTTTGGCCGCAAGCGCTACAACGCCGATCAGTATGATGTGTTCGGGCAGTTGATTGAGGGCGGCGGCAAACTGGCGGCGCTGCGTTTTGGCGGTGACGGGGATGATGCCGATGCACTGTCGCGCGGCGGTAAAAAGCCGGTCACCGAGGCGCAGATTGTGGCGCAGCAGCTGCAGCCGGTGACGCTGGATGCCAGCGGCGAGGGCACGCTGGAACTGCCGATACCGGCCTTCAACGGCGAGCTGCGGCTGATGGCGCAGGTGTGGAGCGAAGACAGTTTCGGCGCGGCGGATCGTAAAATGGTGGTCGCCGCACCGCTGGTAAGCGAACTGGCGACGCCGCGCTTTCTTGCCAGCGGCGATCAATCAACACTGGCGCTGGATTTGACCAACCTCACCGATCAACCTCAAACGTTGAACGTCGCGGTCAACGCAAGTGGCTTGATTGCACTCAACGGCCAAATCCCGGCCAGGGTGCAGCTGGCGAAGGGGGCGCGAACCACGCTGGCGATTCCGGTTAAAGCGCAGGACGGTTTTGGTGAGGGCGACGTGCAGGTGACCGTTTCGGGGCTGAGCCTGCCGAACGAGACGCTGGCACCGAGCGTGCGCCGCTGGAAGATTGGCGTGCGTCCGGCTTATCCGGCGCAAACCCTGAGTTTCGATAACGTAATGAACAGCGGGCAGCGCTGGCAGGTGATGGCAAGCGCTTTCAACGGCCTGCAGGCTGGCACGCTGAGCGGCCAGCTGTCGCTGAGTTCTCAGCCGCCGCTGAATATCGCCAGCTACATCAGCCAGCTATACGCTTATCCCTATGGCTGTCTGGAGCAGACCGCCAGCGGTATCTGGCCTTCACTCTTCACTAATCACGCCCAGCTCAGCGCGATGGGCATCAAAACCAGCAGCGATGAGGCGCGCCGCGCGGCAATTGACACCGGCATTGCGCGCCTGGCCGGCATGCAGCGCGGTAACGGCAGCTTTGGCCTGTGGAGCAAAGAGAGCAGCGAGGAGTTCTGGCTCACCGCTTACGTCACTGACTTCCTGCTGCGCGCCAGCGAAGCAGGCTACAGCGTGCCGGAGGGCGTGATTAATCGCGCCGACCAGCGCCTGCTGCGTTATTTGCAGGATCCGGCGCAAATCGAAACCAGCTGGAGTAGCAATGCCGATGCGCTGCGTTTTAGCGTGCAGGCCTATGCGGGGCTGGTACTGGCGCGTCAGCAGCAGGCGCCGCTCGGCGCGCTGCGAGCGCTGTATGACCAACGCGCCCAGGCGAAGTCCGGACTGGCGCTGGTGCAGCTTGGCGTGGCATTGCAGCAGATGGGCGATACGCAGCGCGCGCAGCTGGCGCTGATGCAGGGCATCGCGCTGCAACGCCAGCCTGACATGTGGCTGGGCGATTACGGCAGCCCGCTGCGTGACCGCGCGCTGACGCTGGCGCTGCTGAGGGAAAATCAGCTGCTGCCGGCGCAGCAGGGGCCATTGCTGATTGAACTGGCGCAAACGCTGCACGGGCAGCGCTGGTTCTCCACTCAGGAGAACAATGCGCTGTTCCTCGCCGCGCGGACGCTGCAGCAGCATCCGGGTGAAGCCTGGCAGGCCACGCTGCAGGACCAGCCGCTGCGCAGCGATCGGCCGCTGAGTCTCGGGCTGAGCGCGCAGCAGTTGCAGCAGGGCCTGACGGTGACCAGCGACACACCGTCGCCGCTGTACGGCACGCTCAATGTGGTCGGCTATCCGCGCACCGCGCCGTCACCGGTCAGCAACGTGCTCAGCATCAGTCGCGAATATTTCACGCTGGACGGCAAACCGGCCGATCTCAATAACCTGAAGAGCGGCGAGCTGCTGGTGGTGCGGCTGAAGGTGGGCGCCAGCCAGCGCGTCAGCGATGCGCTGGTGGTGGATCTGCTGCCGGCCGGGCTGGAGCTGGAAAATCAAAACCTGAGCGACAGCAGCGCCAGCCTGGGCGACAGTGCCGATGCGCTGAAAGAGAGCATGATGGACATGCAGCAGGCCAACATCAAACATCTTGAGTTCCGCGACGACCGCTTTGTCGCCGCGCTGGCGCTGGATGGCTACACGCCCGGCACGCTGCTGTATCTGGCGCGCGCGGTGACGCCGGGCAGTTACCGTCTGCCGCCACCGCAGGTGGAGTCGATGTATGTGCCCGCGTGGCGCGCCATCGGCACCACGCCGGAAAAACTTCATGTGCGTTAAGCGCCCGTGACGCAGCGCCACCGACGCCTGTGCGGGCTGGCGCTGCTGCTACTGCTGCTGGTGGGCGCACTATGGCTGCTGGACCGGCTCGATCCGCTGCCGCTACGCCAGTTACAGCCGGCGCGGGTGGTGGTAGCGGAAGATGGCACGCCGCTGTGGCGCTTTGCCGATCGACAGGGCGTGTGGCGCTATCCGGTGACGCTGGACGAGGTGTCACCGGCCTATATCGAGGCGCTGCTGACCTACGAAGACCGCTGGTTCTGGCACCATCCCGGCATTAACCCGCTGGCGATAGTGCGCGCCGTCGGGCAAAACCTGCTGCAGCACGGCATTGTCTCCGGCGGCAGCACGCTGACCATGCAGGTGGCGCGGCTGATTGATCCGCAGCCGCGTACCCTGAGTGGCAAAGTGGTGCAGGCGTGGCGCGCGCTGCAGCTGGAGTGGCATCTGTCGAAGCGCGAGATCCTCACGCTGTATCTCAACCGCGCCCCGTTTGGCGGCACGGTTGAGGGCGTCGGTGCCGCCAGCTGGATGTGGCTGGGCAAACCGGCGTCGCAGCTTACCCGCGGCGAGGCGGCGCTGCTGGCGGTGCTGCCGCAGGCACCCAGCCGTTTGCGCCCGGACCGCTGGCCGCAGCGCGCTGAGGCTGCCCGCAATAAAGTGCTGGATCGCCTGGCGCAGTATCAGGTGTGGCCGGCGCAGACCGTCGCCGAAATCAAACAGGAGCCGGTATGGCTGCCGCCGCGTCAGCTGCCGCAGCTGGCACCGCTGCTGGCGCGCCGGCTGCTGTCGCTGTCGCCCGACAGCAAAATTACCTCCACGCTGGATGTGTCGCTGCAGCGCGAACTGGAGAACCTCGCTGCGTCGCTGCAAACCCGGCTGCCGCCGCGCACCTCGCTGGCACTGCTGGTTGTCGACCACAGCAGCATGAAGGTGCGCGGCTACGTCGGCTCGGTGTCTTTCAATGACGACAGCCGCTTTGGCCACGTGGATATGATTGCCAGCGTGCGTTCGCCGGGATCGCTGCTCAAGCCGTTTGTCTACGGCATGGCGCTGGATGATGGCCTGATTCATGGCGAATCGCTGCTGCAGGATGTGCCACGCCGCTTTGGCGACTATCGTCCCGGCAATTTCGACAGCGGCTTTCACGGCCCGGTCAGCGCCAGCGAAGCGCTGCAGCGTTCGCTCAACCTGCCGGCGGTACAGCTGCTGGAGGCGCTTGGACCGAAAAACGTCGCCGCGCGGCTGCGCAACGTCGGCCTGAATCTGCGTTTTCCGGCGGGCGGTGAACCGAATCTGTCGCTGGTGCTGGGCGGCACCGGCGCGCGGCTGGACGACATTGTCGCCGCCTACAGCGCCTTTGCCCGCCACGGTAATGCTGCGCAGCTGCGCTGGCTGCCGCAGCAGCCGCTGCTGCAGCGCCCGTTACTGTCGCCCGGCGCGGCGTGGATTGTGCGCCGCATTCTCGCCGGTGAGGCGCAGCCTGCCGCCAGCGGGGCGGTCGCCGATATCGTGCCGCTGGCGTGGAAAACCGGCACCAGCTACGGCTATCGCGATGCCTGGAGCGTCGGTATCACGCCGCGCTATCTGATTGGCGTCTGGGTGGGCAGGCCGGATGCCACACCGGTTGCCGGCCAGTTCGGTTACGCGTCGGCGGTGCCGGTGATGCAGCAGGTTAATCACCTGCTGGCGGGACACCTGCCGGCGCGCGGCGTGCCCGGCGATCCGCGCCCGGCAACGGTCAGCGCCGTCAGTATCTGCTGGCCCGGCGGCCAGCCGTTGCCCGCCGGCGACGAGAACTGCCGGCAGCGGCGTTACAGCTGGGTGCTGAATCAGACCGTGCCGCCAACGTTGCTGGCGCCGGGTCAGGAGGGCGTCAATGGCTTACGCCAGCGCTTCTGGCAAAACAGCAAAGGGCTGCGCGTGGCGGCGGATTGTCCGGATGCGCAAAGCCGGGAACGCGTGATGTGGCCGCTGCCGCTTGAGCCGTGGCTGCCGCCGGGCGAACGGCGGGCGCAGCGCCTGCCGCCAGTGGATGCGACCTGCCCGCCGCTCAATCAGGGGGACAGCGCGCCGCTGCTGGTGACCGGCGTGATCAATGGCCAGCGCGTGCAGCCGCTGCCCGGTAAGGCCGTCTTGCTGCTGCCGGTGGCGGTGCAGGGCGGGCAGGGTACGCAGCGCTGGTGGTTTTTAAACGGGCAGCCGGTGGAGCTGGCGGCGGGAAAAAACAGCGCCTCGCTGGTGCTGCGCGAGCCCGGTCGTTATCAGCTGGTGGTGATGGATGAGGCCGGGCAGCTGGCTTCGGTGTCCTTCACGCGTGGCTAAACGCAGCGCTATGGCATATTTTTTGCGTGTTTGCCCCGACAGAAATCAATTATTTTCAATAATTCCTCTCTTCACTCATAGGCAAGGCGCGCCGATCTCCCTATAATCGGCGCGTTTTCTTACCGGGAGCGGGTTCCCGGTTTCTTCAGGATGCTAATCAGAGGTAATCATGGCAATCGAACGCACTTTCTCCATCATCAAACCAAACGCCGTCGCTAAGAACGTGATTGGTGCTATCTACAACCGTTTCGAAAGCGCTGGCTTCAAAATCGTTGGTGCGAAAATGCTGCACCTGACCAAAGAGCAGGCTGAAGGCTTCTACGCGGAGCACAAAGGCCGTCCGTTCTTTGATGGTCTGGTTGAGTTCATGACTTCTGGCCCGGTTGTGGTATCTGTTCTGGAAGGCGAAAACGCTATCCAGCGTCACCGCGATCTGATGGGTGCAACTAACCCGGACAACGCGCTGGCCGGTACGCTGCGTGCTGACTACGCAGACAGCTTCACCGAAAACGCCACCCACGGTTCTGACTCTGCAGAATCTGCGGCACGCGAAATCGCTTACTTCTTCGCAGAAAACGAAGTCTGCCCACGTACCCGCTAAGTGCGCGGTAGCGGATGCGGACAAGCGTCTTTACACCTTGTAACCGGTGGCTAAGACGTTCCCCTGGCATCACGCAGCAGATGTAGTACAATTATGCGCCCTTGTTGAGCCTGGCTCAGCGAGGGCGCTGTTTTTTTCCTATTCTTAACCAGAGCCGTAACGTGTAACAACGAGGCCAGAGAACATTATGTCCGAACAGATTGTGACGCCGTCGTCCGCTTCCCCCGTGGTTGTTTCCCCGAAAAACGAAAAAATTAACCTGCTGGATCTTAACCGTCAGCAGATGCGCGAATTCTTTGTTGAGATGGGCGAAAAACCGTTCCGTGCCGATCAGGTCATGAAGTGGATGTACCACTACTGCTGCGATGATTTCGAGCAGATGACAGACATCAATAAAGTGCTGCGTGGCAAGCTGATGCAGCGCGCTGAAATTCGTGCGCCGGAAGTGGCGGAAGAGATGCGCTCCAGCGATGGCACCATCAAGTGGGCGATTCGCGTCGGCGATCAGCTGGTGGAAACCGTGTATATCCCGGAAGCCGACCGCGCCACGCTGTGCGTCTCCTCGCAGGTAGGTTGTGCGCTGGAGTGTAAATTCTGTTCGACCGCGCAGCAGGGCTTTAACCGTAACCTGCGCGTGTCTGAAATCATTGGTCAGGTATGGCGCGCGGCAAAAATTATCGGTGCCGCTAAAGTGACCGGCCAGCGTCCGATCACCAACGTGGTCATGATGGGCATGGGCGAGCCGCTGCTGAACCTTACCAACGTGGTGCCGGCGATGGAGATCATGCTGGATGACTTCGGTTTCGGCCTCTCCAAACGTCGCGTGACGCTGTCGACCTCGGGCGTAGTGCCGGCGCTGGACAAGCTCGGCGATATGATCGACGTGGCACTGGCGATTTCGCTGCATGCACCGAATGACACCATCCGCGATGACATCGTGCCAATCAACAAAAAGTACAACATCGAAGCCTTCCTGGCGGCGGTGAAGCGCTACATTGGCAAATCCAACGCCAATCAGGGCCGCGTGACGATTGAGTACGTGATGCTGGATCACGTCAACGACAGCACCGAACACGCGCATGAGCTGGCGGCGCTGCTGAAAGAGACGCCGTGCAAGATCAACCTGATTCCGTGGAACCCCTTCCCGGGCGCGCCGTATGGCCGCAGCTCAAACAGCCGCATCGACCGTTTCTCCAAAGTGCTGATGGAGTACGGTTTCACCACCATCGTGCGTAAAACGCGCGGCGACGACATTGATGCCGCCTGTGGTCAGCTGGCCGGCGATGTTATCGACCGCACCAAGCGTACGCTGCGTAAAAAAATGGCCGGTGAAGCCATCTCTGTGAAGGCGCTCTGAAAGATCGCGCCCGCTGCTACGCATCGGGCGTCAGGCATGGCAGTCTCTGCGCTGAACTGACAGGGAGAGACTGAGATGCATAAAGGAATATCCGCCGCGCTGCTGGCCGGCTTTGTTGTAACCGGGTGTGTCGAAGCACCGGCGCGGCACGGCGCGGCTGATATCCGGCTGCAGCTGGGATTGCACTATCTGGCGGTGAAGGATTATGCCGCGGCGCAGCGCAATTTGCTGCGCGCGCAGCAGGCCGCGCCGCGCGATTACCGGGTGCCGCTGGCGCTTGCGCGCGTCGCGCAGGCACAGCAGAATAACGCCCGGACGCGCCATTACTACCAGCGCGCGCAGCAGTTAGCGCCGCTGAATGGTTATGTGGCTAACAATTACGGTGCGTTTCTCTGCGGTTTGAGGCAGTATGACGAAGCGCATCAACAGTTTAAGCTGGCAACTGAAGCGCAGCACAGCGACGCCGCTCAGGATGCCCTGCTGTTTTCGGGCTATTGTTACCTGCAGGCGGGAGAGGATCGCGCCGCGCGCCAGCAGTTCGATCTCGCGCTGGATGCCGCACCGGAGCAGGGCAGTATGCTGCTGACGGAAGTGGAACGACGGCTTGAACAGCAGCAGTGGGCTTCAGTGCCGCTGCTTTTAGAAGTTTACCATCAGCATTTGCCGGCAACGGCAGAGAGTCTGGGGTTACAGATACGTTTCGCCGCGCAACAGGGAAACGCTGCTGACGTTACACGTTATGGCGACCGGTTGGCGCGAAGTTTTCCACAATCGATACAGTACCAGCGTTATTTAGCTAATGAATACTGAAGCCACTCAAGAGAATTCTGCAGTACATTCCACAGGTGAACGCCTGCGTCTGGCCCGTGAGCAGATGGGGCTGACCCAGCAAAACGTCGCTGAGCGCCTGTGCCTGAAACTTTCTACCGTGCGTGATATTGAAGAGGATAAATCCCCGGCGGATTTGGCCTCGACCTTCCTGCGCGGCTACATTCGCTCTTATGCGCGTCTGGTGCATGTACCTGAAGATGATCTGCTGCCGATGATGGCAAAGCAGGCTCCGGTGCGTGCGGCGAAAATTGAGCCGATGCAGAGCTTCTCACTGGGTAAGCGTCGTAAAAAGCGTGACGGCTGGTTGATGATCTTCACCTGGCTGGTGATTTTTGTGGTGGTCGGCCTGACCGGCGCCTGGTGGTGGCAGAACCATAAAGCCTCACAGGCGGATCTGGTGTCGATGGCTGACCAGAACGGCAGCAGCAGCGACAACAGCCAGTCGATTCCGCTGGGTGACAACAGCGCGGACAGCACCGCCGACAGCGACACTAACGCGGCCGGTACGCCGATTGACACCGGTGCCGGTGCGGTCAGCACGCCAGACAACGCTGGCAGCACTAATACTGCGCCAGCAGCGACCAGCAGCAACACGGCAACCAGCAGCGACAACGCGGTGGTGTCGCCGAGCCAGGCGCCGATTGATAACGCACCGCCAGCGGCCACCTCACCGGCGCCGGCCAACAGCGTGCCGGCAGGCTCAATGCCAACCGGTACCGCTGCCGTCAGCCAGCCCGCGGGCGATCCTAACGCCGTGGTGATGAACTTCAAAGCTGACTGCTGGCTGGAAGTCACCGATGCGACCGGTAAGAAGCTGTTCAGCGGATTGCAACGTAGCGGCGGTAAACTCAGCCTGTCCGGCACCGCTCCGTATCGTCTGAAAATTGGCGCTCCGGGTGCGGTTGACGTGCAATATCAGAATCAGCCCGTTGATTTAAGTCGTTTTATCCGTAATAACCAGGTTGCCCGTCTGACGCTGGGTGCGCAATAACGCGCAGCGCGCTTTCCGGGTAATTGTGGAGAGAGAATATGCATAACGAAGCACCCATTATCCGTCGCAAATCTACACGTATTTACGTCGGCAAGGTGCCGGTTGGCGATGGCGCGCCTATCGCCGTTCAGTCAATGACCAACACCCGTACCACGGACGTCGAAGCCACGGTGAATCAGATCCGTCAGCTGGAGCGCGTCGGCGTGGATATTGTGCGTGTGTCCGTGCCCACTATGGATGCGGCGGAAGCCTTCAAACTGATTAAGCAGCAGGTCAACGTGCCGCTGGTAGCGGACATTCACTTTGACTACCGCATCGCTCTGAAAGTGGCCGAGTACGGCGTCGATTGCCTGCGCATTAACCCGGGCAACATCGGTAACAACGAGCGTATTCGCCAGGTAGTGGATTGCGCCCGTGACCACAATATTCCGATCCGTATCGGCGTTAACGCCGGTTCGCTGGAAAAAGATCTGCAGGAAAAATACGGTGAGCCAACGCCGCAGGCGCTGCTCGAATCTGCGATGCGTCATGTTGATCACCTCGATCGCCTCAACTTTGACCAGTTCAAAGTGAGCGTCAAAGCCTCCGATGTGTTCCTGGCGGTGGAATCTTACCGTCTGCTGGCAAAAGCCATCGATCAGCCGTTGCACCTTGGCATCACCGAAGCTGGTGGCGCGCGTGCGGGAGCGGTGAAATCAGCGATCGGCCTTGGTCTGCTGCTGGCGGAAGGGATTGGCGATACGCTGCGTATTTCACTGGCCGCCGACCCGGTTGAAGAGGTCAAAGTCGGCTACGACATCCTGAAATCACTGCGCATCCGCTCACGCGGCATCAACTTCATCGCCTGCCCGACCTGTTCGCGCCAGGAATTTGACGTCATTGGCACGGTGAACGCGCTGGAAGAGCGGCTGGAAGACATCATCACGCCGATGGACGTCTCGATCATTGGCTGCGTGGTGAACGGTCCCGGCGAAGCCACGGTCTCGACGCTCGGCGTCACCGGCGGCAACAAGAAAAGCGGTTTCTACGAAGATGGCGTGCGCCAGCGCGATCGCCTCGACAACAATGACATGATCGATCAGCTGGAAGCGCGCATCCGTGCAAAAGCCACCATGCTGGACGAGAGCCGCCGCATCAACGTGCAGCAGCTGGAAAAATAAAGGACGGTGTGCGCCCGGCGCACGCCAGTTGTGATTGAACCTGTGCGGTTTCATCCTCATAAGGTATGATGCCGGACAGGTTTTTTTGTATTAAGAGATTCTAACGTGGCGAAGAATATTCAAGCGATTCGCGGGATGAACGATTACCTGCCGGCAGATACCGCCATCTGGCAGCGTATTGAGGGCACCCTGAAGCAGGTGCTGGCCAGCTACGGCTACAGTGAAATCCGTCTGCCAATCGTCGAGCAAACCCCCCTGTTCAGCCGCGCGATCGGTGAAGTCACCGACGTGGTTGAAAAAGAAATGTACACCTTTGAAGACCGCAACGGCGAAAGCCTGACGCTGCGTCCGGAAGGCACCGCAGGCTGCGTGCGCGCCGGTATCGAACATGGTCTGCTGTACAATCAGGAGCAGCGCCTGTGGTACATCGGTCCGATGTTCCGCTACGAGCGTCCGCAGAAGGGGCGCTATCGCCAGTTTCACCAGATGGGTGTGGAAGTGTTTGGCCTGCAGGGGCCGGACGTGGACGCCGAGCTGATCATGCTGACCCATCGCTGGTGGAAAGCGCTGGGTATTGCTGACCACGTTGAGCTGGAGCTGAACTCCATCGGTTCACTGGACGCGCGCGCCAACTACCGCAGCGCGCTGGTGGCCTTCCTCGAACAGCATAAAGAGGTGCTGGACGAAGATTGCAAACGCCGCATGTATACCAATCCGCTGCGCGTGCTGGACAGCAAAAATCCGGATATTCAGACGCTGCTTAACGACGCGCCGACGCTGGGTGAATTCCTCGACGAGGAGTCACGTGAACACTTCAGCGGCCTGTGCGCGCTTCTCGACGATGCCGGCATCAAATACCGCATCAATCAGCGCCTGGTGCGCGGCCTCGATTACTACAACCGCACCGTGTTCGAATGGGTGACCAGCAGCCTCGGCTCGCAGGGCACCGTGTGCGGCGGCGGTCGCTATGATGGTCTGGTGGAGCAACTGGGCGGCCGCGCGACGCCGGCGGTCGGTTTTGCCATGGGGCTCGAGCGTCTGGTGCTGCTGGTGCAGGCGGTGAATCCGGAATTTGAACCGACGCGCATTGTTGATGTCTATGTTATCGCTTCGGGGCAGGGCGTGCAGTCCGCCGCGATGCAACTGGCGGAAAAACTGCGTGATGCCGACCCGGCGCTGAAGCTGATGACCAACTTCGGCGGCGGTAACTTCAAAAAGCAGTTTGCCCGTGCAGACAAGTGGGGCGCACGCATTGCGCTGGTGCTGGGCGAAGACGAAGTGAAAGCGGGCCAGGTGGTGATTAAAGACCTGCGCACCGGCGATCAGCAGACGCTGGCGCAGAGCGACGCCGCCGCGACGCTGCACACGCTGCTGCAGTAAGCGCAGCACTGCAACAGGCATTTTAAGGAGAGGGATTGCGTGGAAGTTTACAGCAACGAAAACGAACAGGTTGATGCGCTGCGTCGCTTCTTTGCCAATAATGGCAAAGCGCTGGCGGTCGGGGTCATCGTCGGTATTGCTGCACTGGGTGGCTGGCGTTTCTGGAGCAGCCATCAGGAAGGAGCGGACAAAGCCGCGTCGGCGCAGTATCAGCAGCTGACCAGCGCCATGCAGGCAGACAAGCCGCAGACGCTGGAAGCGGTCGCCAGCTTCGCCAGCGAGAACAACAACACCTACGGTGCGCTGGCCGCGCTGGATCTGGCTAAACAGTACGTTGCCGCCAATCAGTTAGACAAAGCCATCACGCTGTTACAGAGCGGGCTGAAAGACACCAAAGATGCCAATCTGCAGGCGGTGATCAACCTGCGTCTGGCACGCATTCAACTGCAGCAAAATCAGGCCGATGCCGCCCTTACTACCCTGAACAATGTGAAGGGTGATGGCTGGACAGCCATTGTGGCGGACATTCGTGGCGAAGCACTGCTGAGCAAAGGCGATAAGCAGGGCGCCCGTGATGCCTGGAGCAAAGGTGCGGAATCGCAGGCTTCTCCTGCGCTGAAGCAGATGCTGCAGATGAAGATGAATAACTTAAGTTAAGCCAGTCAAGAGAGCGCACATGGAATTACGTAAATACCTGCTGCCAGGGCTGATGTCAGTCACTCTGCTCAGCGGTTGCTCGCTGTTCAGCGGCGAAGAAGATGTAGTGAAAATGGCCCCGCTGCCGAAGGTTGAAAACCAGTTCACGCCGGAAACCGCGTGGAGCACCTCGGTCGGTGACGGCGTGGGTGATTTCTACTCCAATCTGCATCCCGCCTGGCAGGACGGCACCGTGTATGCCGCCGACCGCTTCGGTATCGTGAAAGCGCTCGACGCCAGCAACGGCAAAGAGAAGTGGAAAGTGAACCTCTCTGAGAAGACCGGCTTCTTCTCGAAAAACATTTCGGCACTGCTGTCTGGCGGTATCACGGCCAATGGCGATCGCCTCTACATCGGTAGCGAGCGGGGACAGGTATTTGCCCTGAACAGCAGCGACGGCAACATTGCCTGGCAGACCAAAGTGGCTGGCGAAGCGCTGTCGCGTCCGGTGGTCAGCGATGGTCTGGTACTGATTCACACCAGCAACGGTATGCTGCAGGGGCTCGATCAGAGCAGCGGCGCGGTGAAATGGAGCGTGAATCTGGATATGCCAGCGCTGTCGCTGCGCGGTGAATCGGCGCCGGCAGTAGCGTTCGGCGGCGCGATTGTTGGCGGCGATAATGGTCGCGTTAGCGCGGTGATCATGAACCAGGGCCAGCTGATCTGGCAGCAGCGTATCTCCCAGCCAAGCGGTGCGACCGAGATCGATCGTCTTAACGATGTCGACACCACGCCGGTGATCGTCAATGGCGTGGTTTATGCGCTGGCCTACAACGGTAACCTGACGGCGCTGGATCTGCGTTCCGGTCAGATTCTGTGGAAGCGTGAAATCGGCGGCGTCAAAGATCTGATCGTCGATGCCGGTCGCATCTATCTGGTGGATCAGGATGACCGCGTGATTGCGCTCAACGCCGATGGCGGCGTGGCGATCTGGCGTCAGAGCGATCTGCTGCACCGTAACCTGACGTCGCCGGTGCTGTTCAACGGTTACCTGGTGGTCGCCGATAGCGAAGGCTATGTGCACTGGATCAACACCCTGGACGGCCGCTTCGTGGCGCAGCAGAAACTGGACAGCGATGGCTTCCAGACCGAGCCGGTCGTGGCCGGTGACAAGCTGCTGATCCAGGCGAAAGGCGGTGAGGTCTACGCCATCACCCGTTAAGGCGATGGCCCGACGGGCAGCGTTTCGCACGCATTGATACGGCTCCTGATTCGTCAGGGGCCGTTCTGTTTTTAGTCAGGCATGATATTCTTGGCGCCTGCGGCCTGAACCTGACGGCAAATGCCGTTATAATCACGCCATTCGGGCGATTTATTTTTAAAACTGAGGCAAGTGTTATGGTACCTGTGGTCGCGCTGGTTGGGCGTCCCAATGTGGGGAAATCCACGCTGTTTAACCGCTTAACGCGCACACGTGATGCGTTAGTGGCCGATTTCCCTGGACTGACTCGCGATCGCAAATATGGTCGCGCCGAAGTGGAAGGGCGCGAATTTATTGTTATCGATACCGGCGGTATTGATGGCACCGAGGAAGGCGTGGAAAACCGCATGGCGGAGCAGTCGCTGCTGGCGATTGAAGAGGCCGATGTGGTGCTGTTTTTAGTCGATGCGCGCGCTGGCGTCATGCCGGCGGATCAGCAGATCGCCAATCATCTGCGTTCGCGCGATAAAGCGACATTCCTCGTTGCCAACAAAACTGACGGTCTCGATCCGGATGCTGCGGTGCTGGACTTCTACGCGCTCGGCCTGGGTGAGATTCACCCGATTGCCGCGTCGCACGGTCGTGGCGTCACCAGCCTGCTGGAAACCGCGCTGCTGCCGTGGATGGATGACATCGCGCCGCGGGAAGTCAGCGAAGAGGACGAAAACGAAGCCTACTGGGCCGCGTTAGCCGCCGAAGAGAACGGTGAAGCGCTGGAGGAAGAAGAGGAAGAAGCCTTCGATCCGACCGGTCTGCCGATCAAACTGGCGATTGTCGGGCGTCCGAACGTAGGTAAGTCAACGCTCACCAACCGTATCCTCGGTGAAGACCGTGTGGTTGTGTACGACATGCCGGGCACCACGCGCGACAGCATCTACATTCCGATGGAGCGTGATGACCGCGAGTACATTCTGATTGATACCGCGGGCGTGCGTAAGCGCGGCAAAATCACTGATACGGTGGAAAAATTCTCCGTCATCAAAACGCTGCAGGCGATTGAAGATGCCAACGTGGTGATGCTGGTGATTGACGCGCGCGCGGGCATTTCCGATCAGGACCTGTCGCTGCTCGGCTTTATCCTGAATAGTGGGCGCTCACTGGTGATTGTGGTCAACAAGTGGGATGGCCTGTCGCAGGAGATTAAAGATGAAGTGAAAGAGACGCTGGACTTCCGTCTCGGCTTTATCGACTTCGCGCGCGTGCACTTTATCTCGGCACTGCACGGCAGCGGCGTGGGCAACCTGTTCGAATCCGTGACCGAAGCGTACGACTGCTCGACCAAACGCGTAAATACCTCCATGCTGACACGTATCATGAACATGGCTGCTGATGACCATCAGCCGCCGCTGGTGCGTGGCCGCCGCGTGAAACTCAAATATGCGCATGCCGGTGGTTATAACCCGCCGATTGTGGTGATTCACGGTAATCAGGTGAAGGATCTGCCGGATTCCTACAAGCGTTACCTGATGAACTACTTCCGCCGCTCGCTGAACGTGATGGGAACGCCGATTCGCATCCAGTTTAAAGAGGGTGATAACCCGTATGCGGGCAAACGCAACCTGCTGACGCCAACCCAGCAGCGTAAGCGTAAGCGTCTGATATCGCATCTGAAGAAAAACAAACGCTAAACATGATGAGGGCCCGGATGGGCCCTCTTTTTTTGGCGTAACATCCGGTTTATCACGATCCTCAGCCACGATTCCGGAGTCATCATGCTCACCCCATGCCCTCACTGTCAGCAACCGCTCACTTACAGCGAACAGCGCTTCGACTGCCCGCACTGCCAGCGTCATTTCACCGCGCTGGCCTGCTGTCCCGACTGCCAGCAGCCGCTGCAGGTGCTAAAAGCGTGCGGTGCCATAGATTATTTCTGTACCCACGGTCACGGCCTGATCTCCAGCAGGCGCGTGCATTATCGCCCGGAAGACGTCATCGAATGAGGGTTTGCGATAGCGCGAAGTGGCGCTGGCTGCTCGCTTCGCGCTGCGTTTGTAGCAAAAATGCTATTGCTCAGTAACTACCGCGTTATGGATGTTCACTTTTAATTGTACCGGATGGTACAATCCTGCCCGCCTTGTGGCGAATGCCAGCGGATGTTGATCCTGCGGCCTCGCTCACAAGCGCTGCATAACGGGCGTAGCTCCCGTACCAACAGATATAAAATAAAGCGTAACGGATAACTTCCTGTTCCTGCTCAGCCAGGAAGACATTGACCGGCTGCTCCCGCATTCCGGCCGCCACGCGTTATTTTTTCAGGAGAGTTTGTGTTATGGCAGAAAATTCCGCTCGTCCCGGTAAAGGGTTGAGTCTCTGGTCCGTGTTATTCGGGCTGGTCCTGCTGGCGATCGGCCTGTTCTTCGCGATCGGTGGCGGTAAACTGGTGGCCCTGGGCGGCAGCTGGTACTTCCTCATTGCCGGTATCGTCATGTTACTGTCGGCGATTCAGTTCTTTCGCCGTAAATCCTCGGCGGTTACGCTGTTTATTCTGGTCTTCGCCGGTACGCTGATTTGGGCGCTGTACGATGCTGGCTGGCAGTTCTGGCCGCTGGTGTCGCGCCTGATGGTGCCGGCCGGCCTGATGGTGCTGGCGTTTATTACCTGGCCGGCGCTGCGTAAGCGTGAAGGCAAGGCCTCGCTGGCGAAGCTTTCGTATGCGCTGTCAGCAGTGATTGCCGTTGGTATGGTGGTCACCTTTGTCCAGATGTTCCAGCCGCATCCGACTGTGGCTTTCACCGGCAAGCAGCTGCCGTTGATCCCGGTAGATAAAAGCAAACCGCAGCAGGACTGGAGCAGCTACGGCCGTACGCCGCAGGGTGACCGTTTTGCCGCTATCGACCAGATTACCCGCGACAACGTGAAAGACTTGCAGGTTGCCTGGACGTTTCATACCGGCGACACGCCGATCAGCCCGACCGGTAACGGTGCAGAAGATCAGGAAACGCCACTGCAGGTGGGCAACACCCTGTATCTGTGTACGCCGCACAACAACGTGATTGCGGTGGAAGCTGACAGCGGTAAGCAGATCTGGAAGCGCGAAATCAATGCGCAGGCGCAGGTGTGGAACCGCTGCCGTGGTCTGGCGTACTTTGATGCCACCAAACCGGTACAGCAGCCAACGCAGCCGGGCTCCACGCCGGTGCCAGCGGTAACGCTGGCGGCGGGCGATAGCTGCCAGCGTCGCATCCTGATGAACACCATCGATGCACGTCTGATTGCCATCAACGCCGATAACGGCGAGCTGTGTGAAAACTTCGGCAACCACGGCGTGGTCGATCTGAAGCAAGGTCTTGGCAGCGCGCCGGACCCGCAGTATCAGCTGACCTCGCCGCCGCAGGTGGCAGGCACCACGGTCGTGGTGGGCGGTCGCGTCGCGGATAACGTACAGACAGACATGCCTGGCGGCGTTCTGCGTGGCTTCGACGTCATCACCGGCCAGATGCGCTGGGCGTTTGACCCGGGCAATGAAGATCCGAATGCCGTGCTGATGCCGGGTCAGGATTACACCCGCAGCACGCCAAACTCATGGGCGCCAATCTCTTACGATCCGGCGATGAACACCGTGTTCCTGCCGATGGGCAGCTCGTCGGTGGACCTGTGGGGTGCCAACCGTACCGCGCTGGATCACAAATATGGCGCGTCGGTGCTGGCGCTGGATGCCACCACCGGTAAAGAGAAGTGGGTGTATCAGACGGTCCACAATGACCTGTGGGACTTCGACCTGCCAATGCAGCCGAGCCTGGTGGACTTCCCGATGAAGGACGGCACCACCAAACCTGCGGTGGTGATCGGCGGGAAAACCGGCATGATCTGGGTGCTGGATCGCCTGACCGGCAAGCCTTTAACCAAAGTTGAAGAGCTGCCGATGCCGCAGGGCCATATCCCGAACGAGCAGTACACCAAAACTCAGCCGCACTCGGTAGAAATGCCAAACATTGGCAATCAGAAACTGACCGAGTCAGACATGTGGGGTGCTACGCCGTTTGACCAGCTGGCTTGCCGTATTGCTTTTAAAGGCATGCGTTATGACGGCCTGTTCACCGTGCCGGACACCGATGTTTCGCTCAGCTTCCCGGGCTCGCTCGGTGGCATGAACTGGGGCAGCATCTCGTTCGATCCGAACAACCAGTACATGTTCGTCAACGATATGCGCCTTGGCCTGTGGGTGCAGATGATTCCGCAGGACACCACCAAATCGGCTGCCAGCAACGGCGGTGAAGCCATCAACACCGGCATGGGTGCGGTACCGCTGAAAGGCACGCCGTACGCAGTAAACAAAAACCGCTTCATGTCGCCGCTGGGCATTCCGTGTCAGGCACCGCCGTTCGGTACGCTGTCGGCCATCGACATGAAGACCCGTCAGATTGTGTGGCAGGTGCCGGTGGGTACGGTGCAGGATACCGGTCCGTTTGGTATCAAAATGCATGCGCAGATGCCGGTCGGTATGCCGACGCTGGGCGGTACGCTGGCAACGCAGGGCGGTCTGGTATTTATTGCCGGCACCCAGGATTACTACCTGCGCGCCTTTGATAGCTCAACCGGTAAAGAAGTGTGGAAAGCACGTCTGCCGGTGGGCAGCCAGGGCGGACCAATCAGCTATGTTTCGCCGAAAACCGGCAAACAGTACATCCTGATCTCCGCAGGCGGTGCGCGTCAGTCACCGGATCGCGGTGATTACGTGATTGCTTACGCGCTGCCCGACAGCAAGTAAGCCGCAGTAAAAGAAAGGCCGACATCATGATGTCGGCCTTTTTTATTAACCTTCCGTGGCGTACTCCTTCCTGTAAGGATCCTTACTTACTTCTGCTTAGAGGGGCGACGGCTTTTTTGACCTCCTTTTCTTCCAGCTTCCCTGGCTCTCTCAGGATCGTTCCTGAAATTGCCCCCACTGACTTTGCCGCCCGCGCTACCGGCTTCCCTGGCGCGCTCCGGGTCCTCTGCAAAGTTCCCGGCACCGCCTCGTTGCTTGGTTTGTGTCATAGCAGAGACCTCATCTAAGGGTGTTTTCTTTGATGTGGACTAGCTAGCCACGTTATCCAGTATAGTCAGTCAGTTACGGCGATGCTGTGGGAACTGTCTAAGTTATTCTTCGCCATCGCGCCACAGCGCCTGCAATTCAGGAGGCGCAACGTTTTCCGGAATCAGGATCACAATCGTTCCGGCTTCGCGGTGGGTCGCGTAACTAATCTGGATGCGGAAATAGCGCTGGTCGCCACGCCCGATGCTGGCGGCCTGTTCCTCCGGCTCACCGAGCGGCAGCGCCTGCTCCAGCACGTTGCACACGCGCTGCTTCTGCGGTTCCGGCAGCTGCGCCAGCGCAAATCGCCGCTCGCTGCGCAGGCCGGGGATAAATGCAATGCCGCCTTCACGCGCCAGCTCAATGATGGCGTCATCGGTCAGCTGAATATTCACCTTACACCTACCTCGTGCCACGCGGACTGGATCGCCTGTGCCACCGTATTATCAAAACGTTTTGCGGCATGCTGTACGGTAAAGCGCGCAAAGGTGCTGAAGTCGGCATCCTGCGGCAATTCCTTATCGCACAGCGTGTCGTACCATGCCTGACCGGCCCGTTCCCAGGCAAAGCCGCCTAGCGCGGTCGCTGCCAGATAGAAGGCGCGATTGGGTATGCCGGAGTTAAGATGCACGCCGCCGTTGTCTTCGCGCGTGTCGATATAGTGATCCATATCGGCAGGCTGCGGATCTTTGCCGAGCAGCGGATCGTCATAGGCGGTACCGGGCGCAGACATCGAGCGCAGGCCACTGCCCTTAATACCCGCCGCCAGCAGCCCTTCGCCGATGATCCAGTCGGCCTGGTCGGCGCTTTGCTTAAGGTGATACTGCTTCACCAGCGAGCCGAACACATCGGACATCGATTCGTTGAGCGCACCTGCCTGCTGGAAGTAAATCAGCCCGGCTTCGGTTTCGGTCACGCCGTGCGTCAGCTCGTGCGCGACCACATCGATGGCAATGGTAAAGCGATTGAAGATCTCACCGTCGCCGTCGCCAAATACCATCTGCTGGCCATTCCAGAAGGCGTTCTGGTACTCCTTGCCGTAATGCACGGTGCCATCCAGTTTCAGGCCTTTGTTGTCCAGCGAGTTGCGCTGATAGATCTGCCAGTAGAAATCATAGGTGATGCCGAGATAGTTCCACGCTTCGTCGGCGGCGACGTCACCGTTACCGGGCTGGCCTTCCTCACGGATCAGGGTGCCGGGCAGATTTTGCGTATTACCCGCATCGTAGATAGCACGCAAAACACTGCCGGGCTGCGCGGTGCTGGCTGCGCTGGCGGTGTGAGGATGTTCCGCCATCAGCTGTTGCACGTGGGTGAGAGTACGCCGCGCGTAATCCTGCTGTGCGCCGGAACAGTTATCGATGATGTTTCGCAGAATATACGGAGGAATAACGCTGTAAGGCATGTCGGACTCCCTGACGGATGGGTATGTCAGAAAGTATAGACCCGCTTATCAATCGCGCGCCGCTGCGTCTGCAGCCCGCGCGATTTACGGGGGGTTATCAACCATTTATGCGGCTGAAAAGATTATCACGCCTTACGGCTGCGCGCCTTCTGTGGTTGTAACGCCGTCACCTGACTCTCCACCCAGCCATCATCCAGCCGGGTACGCAGCAGATCGCCGGTATGCAGCTGACGGGTCTTTTTCACCACCTGGCCCTGAGCATCGGTGGTGACGCTAAAGCCACGCGCCAGCGTCGCCAGCGGACTTACGCCTTCCAGCTGTGCTGCCAGCGTACCAAAACGCTGCCGGCTGTGATTGAGCTGGTTTTCCATGCCCTGCTGCAGCCGGTAGTGCCACTGCTGTAACTGCTGCTGAGCGCGCAGAATACGTCCCTGCGGCTGCTGGGATTGCAGGCGCTGCAGCAGGCGATCCTGCTGGCGATGCGCCAGGCGCAGCCGCTGGTCGGCCGCTTCCTGCAGACGTCGCTGCAGCTGAATCAGCGTGGTTTGCTGGCGTGCCAGGCGCAGCTGCGGATGCTGCTGTTGCAGACGATGCTGCAGCCGGGTGAAGCGGCGCTGCTGCTGCGCCACGTAATAGTCCATCGCCATCTCCATGCGCTGCTGCTGAGACTGCAAACGGCGCAGCAGCTCGATCTGGTTGCGGCTCACCAGCTCGGCAGCGGCAGAAGGCGTCGGCGCGCGCAGATCGGCAACAAAGTCGGCGATGGTGACATCGGTTTCATGCCCAACGGCGCTGACGATCGGCAGGCGGCTGGCAAAGATGGCCCGCGCCACGCGCTCGTCGTTGAAGCTCCACAGATCTTCCAGTGAACCGCCGCCGCGCCCGACAATCAGCACGTCGCACTCGTCACGCTGGTTGGCCAGCTCGATGGCGCGCACGATGGCGGCGGGCGCATCAACGCCTTGCACTGCCGTCGGATAGATCACCACCGGCAGCGAGGGATCGCGGCGATGCAGCACGCGCAGCACATCGTGCAATGCCGCGCCGGTGGCGGAGGTGATCACACCCACCTGGCGCGCCGGCTCCGGCAGCGGCTGTTTAAACTGCTGGTCGAACAGCCCCTCCGCCGCCAGCCGGGCTTTCAGCTGCTCAAACTGTTGCTGCAGCAGCCCTTCACCGGCCGGATGCATGCTTTCGATAATCAACTGATAGTCGCCGCGCGGCTCATACAGCGTGATGCTGGCACGCACCAGCACCTGCTGACCGTGCTGCGGGCGAAAGCTGACGCGTCGATTGCTGTTGCGGAACATGGCACAGCGCACCTGCGCGCCATCGTCCTTCAGGGTGAAGTACCAGTGACCGGAAGCGGGCTGAGTGAAATTGGAAATTTCAGCGCTGAGCCACACCAGGCCCATCTCATTTTCCAGCAGTTGGCGCACCGTGGTGTTCAGGCGGCTGACAGTAAAAATATTGGCGGTTGGCGGTAGCGACATGTGATGAGGATCAAATTTCAAATCAGAGGGTTAATTAACCGATACTACATGCCTGCCCCGGAGGATCAAGACTTTTTCCGAAAAAACACTGGAGGCAACCGATTTCGGCCTGTATAATGCCGCGGCAATATTTTATCTGTTTTAAACGCCCCAGGTGGAGATATTGCAATGTTAAGAATCGCGAAAGAAGCCCTCACATTTGACGACGTCCTGCTCGTTCCCGCTCACTCCACTGTTTTACCCAACACGGCCGATCTCAGCACCCAGCTGACCAAAAACATCCGTCTCAACATTCCTATGCTGTCTGCAGCGATGGACACCGTGACCGAAGCCGGTCTGGCGATTGCGCTGGCGCAGGAAGGCGGTCTGGGCTTTATCCACAAAAACATGTCGATTGAGCGCCAGGCGGATGAAGTTCGCAAGGTGAAAAAACACGAAAGCGGCGTCGTAACGGAGCCACAGACCGTGCTGCCAACCACCACGCTGGCCGAGGTGAAAGAGCTGACCGAACGTAACGGCTTCGCCGGTTACCCGGTGGTTAACGCTGACAACGAGCTGGTGGGCATCATTACCGGTCGTGACGTGCGCTTCGTGACCGATATGACGCTGCCGGTGACCGCGGTCATGACGCCGAAAGAGCGCCTGGTGACGGTGAAAGAGGGTGAAGCGCGTGAAGTCGTGCTGCAGAAAATGCACGAAAAACGCGTCGAGAAAGCGCTGGTTGTTGACGACAGCTTCCACCTGCTGGGCATGATTACCGTTAAAGATTTCCAGAAAGCCGAGCGTAAACCTAACGCCTGTAAAGATGCGCAGGGTCGTCTGCGCGTCGGTGCCGCAGTGGGTGCCGGTGCCGGCAACGAAGAGCGCGTTGATGCGCTGGTCGCTGCGGGCGTTGACGTACTGCTGATCGACTCCTCGCACGGCCACTCCGAAGGCGTGCTGCAGCGTATCCGTGAAACCCGCGCAAAATATCCGGACCTCGAAATCATCGGCGGCAACGTGGCGACCGGTGCAGGCGCACTGGCGCTGGCTAACGCGGGCGTGAGCGCGGTGAAAGTGGGCATCGGCCCGGGCTCCATCTGTACTACCCGTATCGTTACCGGCGTTGGCGTACCGCAGATCACGGCGGTATCCGACGCGGTTGAAGCGCTGGAAGGTACCGGTATTCCGGTCATCGCTGACGGTGGTATCCGTTTCTCTGGCGACATCGCCAAAGCCATCGCTGCGGGTGCGTCGGCGGTAATGGTTGGCTCCATGCTGGCCGGTACCGAAGAATCGCCGGGCGAAATCGAGCTCTACCAGGGCCGTGCGTTCAAATCCTACCGCGGTATGGGTTCACTGGGCGCGATGTCCAAAGGCTCGTCTGACCGTTACTTCCAGAGCGATAACGCCGCCGACAAACTGGTGCCGGAAGGTATCGAAGGGCGCGTTGCCTATAAAGGCCGCCTGAAAGAGATCGTGCACCAGCAGATGGGCGGCCTGCGCTCCTGCATGGGCCTGACCGGTTGCCCGACCATCGACGATCTGCGCACCAAAGCCGAGTTCGTGCGCATCAGCGGCGCCGGCATCAACGAAAGCCACGTGCACGATGTGACCATTACCAAAGAGTCACCGAACTACCGCATGGGTTCATAATCCCGTAAGATTTCCCGCCCGGCTCCAGCCGGGCGCTTTTATTGTTAAGTCCATCCCAATGGAAACGCCTCAATGACGACTGAAAATATTCATAAACATCGTATTTTGATCCTCGATTTTGGTTCTCAGTATACGCAGCTGGTCGCGCGCCGCGTGCGTGAGCTGGGCGTCTACTGCGAACTCTGGGCGTGGGATGTCACCGAAGAGCAAATCCGCCAGTTCAACCCGAACGGCATCATCCTGTCCGGTGGCCCGGAAAGCACCACCGAGCACAACAGCCCGCGCGCGCCGGAATATGTGTTCAACGCCGGTGTGCCGGTGCTGGGCGTGTGCTATGGCATGCAGACCATGGCGATGCAGCTGGGCGGTAAGGTTGAAGGCTCGAACGAGCGTGAATTTGGTTATGCGCAGGTTGAAGTGACAACCCCGAGCGCGCTGGTGCGTGATATCGAAGATGCCATCAGCGCGGCGGGCAAACCGCTGCTCGACGTGTGGATGAGCCACGGTGACAAAGTCACGGCGATCCCGGCAGACTTCGTGACGGTTGCCAGCACCGAAAGCTGCCCGTTTGCCATCATGGCCAACGAAGAGAAGCGTTTCTACGGCGTGCAGTTCCACCCGGAAGTGACGCACACCCGTCAGGGCCTGCGCATGCTGGAGCGTTTTGTGCGCGACATCTGCGGCTGTGAAGCGCTGTGGACGCCAGCCAAAATCATCGAAGATGCGGTAGAGCGCATCCGTGAGCAGGTGGGTGAAGACCGTGTGATTCTCGGCCTGTCCGGCGGCGTGGACTCATCCGTGACCGCGATGCTGCTGCACCGCGCGATTGGCGAGCGCCTGACCTGTGTGTTCGTCGATAACGGACTGCTGCGTCTGAATGAAGCTGAGCAGGTGATGGACATGTTCGGCGACCACTTTGGTCTGAACATCGTGCACGTTGCGGCAGAAGGGCGCTTCCTCGACGCGCTGGCGGGCGAGAACGATCCGGAAGCCAAACGTAAGATCATCGGCCGCGTGTTCGTGGAAGTGTTCGACGAAGAAGCACTGAAGCTGACCGACGTGAAATGGCTGGCGCAGGGCACCATCTATCCGGACGTGATTGAGTCGGCGGCTTCAGCTACCGGTAAAGCGCACGTGATCAAATCTCACCACAACGTGGGCGGTTTGCCGAAAGAGATGAAGATGGGCCTGGTTGAGCCGCTGAAAGAGCTGTTCAAAGATGAAGTGCGTAAAATCGGTCTGGAACTCGGCCTGCCTTACGACATGCTGTACCGCCATCCCTTCCCGGGCCCGGGTCTGGGCGTGCGCGTACTGGGTGAAGTGAAGAAAGAGTACTGCGACCTGCTGCGCCGTGCCGATGCCATCTTTATCGAAGAGCTGCGTAAAGCGGATCTGTACAACAAAGTCAGCCAGGCCTTTACCGTGTTCCTGCCGGTGCGCTCCGTCGGCGTGATGGGCGATGGCCGTAAATACGACTGGGTGGTTTCCCTGCGTGCTGTCGAAACCATCGACTTCATGACGGCCCACTGGGCGCACCTGCCGTACGACTTCCTCGGCCGCGTCTCCAACCGCATCATCAACGAAGTGAACGGCATCTCACGCGTGGTTTATGATATTTCAGGTAAACCGCCTGCGACGATTGAGTGGGAGTAACGCCCGCACTGGCAACCGCCAGCACCTGAAGCCTCAAAGCCCGCGTAACTGCGGGCTTTTTTATCCTGCCATCTTTCGCATCGTCCTATCCGCGCAGAACCACACACAGCGCCTACAGCCGCGCCGCCTGTTGTTCAATAAATTCCCTGAACCACTGCTGGGCGGGATGCGCGTCGCTGCGCCGGTGCCAGATCAGGTTGAACACCATTTCGGGCAACGACAGCGGGGGAGGGAACAGTACCAGCTGGCGACTGGCCTGCGCATGCAGCGCCACGCGCTTCATCACGGTCGCCGTCATGTGGGTTTGCGCCACGATAGACGGCACCGTAAACATCTGCTGGACCGTCAGCCCCAGCCGGCGCTTTTTACCCTGCTGCGCCAGCCCCTGATCAACCAGGCCGTACAGTTCACCTTCCGGCGAGACCAGAATATGCGGCAGCGCCAGGTAGCTCTCCATATTCATGCCGCGTCTGGCCGCCGGATGGTTGCTGGCGACGATGGTGACGAATTCGTCGCGCAATACCGGCCGGGAGATGATGCGGCTATCGCTGTGGGTAGGCATGACGCCGATGGCGACATCAATCGCGCCGGCATCTAACAAATCGACCGCGTGATCGCGGTTGGTAAACGCCTGCACATTCAATGACACGCCGGGGGCGACGTCCTGTAGCGCCTGCATTAACGAAGGCAGCAACACGAAAGCCGGATACTCCGACACGCCCAGTTTGAAGTTTATTTGCGCTTTTTCCGCTGCAAATGCGGGCTTTGCCACCAGCGTCGCTTCGAGCTGGCGCAACGCCCCGGCGATGGGGCCGGACAGATCGCGCGCACGCGCTGTTGGCAGTAAACCCTCCGCGCTGCGCATGAACAGCGGGTCACCGAACAGGGTGCGTAACCGTGACAAAGCGGCACTCATCGCCGGCTGGCTGACGCCCACCTGGGTTGCCGCCCGCGTGACGTTGCGCTCGTTCATCAGCGCGTCAAAAGCCACTAACAGATTGAGATCGATGCCATGAAAATCCATACGGCAAATAATCACTCATATTGAATATTTGTTGGACGAATTTTAGGGCGCTGCGCAAAATTCCACAACCGACCCCCACCTGAAAGTGAATAACGATGAATCCAGCAGCAGAATCAGAATACGTAAAACGTCTGAAAATTGAACGACAGGCGGTAGAGACGCTCTATCAGGCCTTCAGCGACAACAACCCCGATCTGGTCGATAGCGTGCTGGCACCGTCATGGGAAGACATTCCGCTGGCGCCAGGACAAGTTGCCGGACCGGAAGGCATCAAGCCGATCATTCGCATGCTGGCGCAGGCCTTTCCGGACGTGCAGATCGTGGTGCATGACATGATTCAGGAGCCTGGCCGCATCGCGGCGCGGGCGGAAATCAGCGGCACCCATCTCGGCGAAATTTTCGGTATCGCGCCGACCGGTAAGAAAGTGAGCTTCCGTCTGCATGAGTTCCATGCGCTGGAGGACGGCCGTCTGATCACCACCTGGCACATGGAAGATTGGTTTGGCCTGTTCCTCCAGCTTGGCCAGTTTCCGCCACAAGCCTGAATCAGACCGGAGAGTTGATAATGAAAGCAGCATTGATTGATACGTTTGGCACCGCCGATGTACTGACGATTGGCGAACGTCAACTTCGCGCCGCCAGTCCGGATGAGGTGACGGTGCAGGTTGAAGCGGCGAGCGTTAATCCGCTGGATGTGAAAATCATCTCAGGGCACATGCAGCAGGTTTTCCCGGTGGATCTGCCTTACATACCGGGCATGGATTTCTGCGGCGTGATTACGGCAGCTGGCGAGCGCGTGAGCCATTTAAAACCGGGCGATCGCGTGTTCGGGCGCACGCCACCGGGTGCAGGCGGGGCTTTTGCACAAAGCCTGGTAATCGCCGCCGATGACGTATGCCTTGTCCCGGCAGCGATGAGCGCCGAACAGGCCGCGGCGCTGCCTACCGCGTTTGGCTCCGCGCAGCAGGCATTGTTCGATGTGGGCCAGTTGCAGCGCGGCGAGCGCGTGCTGATTCACGCCGCAGCGGGTGGCGTCGGCAGCATGGCCGTCCAGCTGGCGCATCAGGCGGGCGCTTATGTCATCGCCACGGCGTCGGCGAAAAACCACGCGCTGGTGACCAGTCTGGGTGCCGATGAGGTGATTGACTACCGCACGCAGGACTTTGCAGCAACGCGCGATATCGACCTGGTGATAGACAGCGTCGGCGGCGAAACGCTGAGCCGCTCCTGGTCCGTGCTGCGCGCCGGCGGGCGCATTGCCACGCTGGTGGAGTTCGGCATCACGCCTGCCAGCGGCCAGCACGGCGAGTTTGTCTTCTTCGCCAGCGCGACGCCGTATCTTGCCCGGGCGAGCAGCCTGTTCCAGGCCGGGCAGTTACAGGTCATCACCGACGCTATCTTTTCGCTGGATGATGCGCGCTCCGCGCTGGAAAAGGTGGCGACCGGCCATGCGCGCGGCAAAGTGATTATCCGCGCCAACCCTTAACGCCCGGCGTCATGTCGCAGTAAAAACGCGCCCGCTACCCCGCGGGCGTTTGTTTACCGGTCTGTCGCAGGGGATAAGGATGTGTTAATAATCTGGCGTTAACGGCAGAGGCTTCAGGAGGAAACGTGCTGTTTAATTTCAGAGCCGCGGGCAAGCGCGCACCACCTGGCAAACGCTCGCTGACATCCATCATCATTCTCTATCTTGCGATGCTGTGCGGTACGGCTTTTCTCGCGTTTCTGCCGCTGATCTGCGCGATGGGCGCGGGATATGTCGCCAGTCTGGCGGGCTGCCAGCTGGACGAAGGCAACGTGCATCCCTGTTACATCCTGGGAGAAGATCGCGGCCAGTTGCTGTATGAATTAGGCGTCATGGGCTGGTTCCTGCTCGGCACCATTCCCCTGGGTGGGATACTGTTTTTACTCGCGACGCTCACCTTCATCGTTCAGCTGGTGGGCTATTACCGGCAAACACGCGCTGAGGGTAATCGGTAATTTGCGTCAGCTCTGTTCCGCACAAATCTCCAGGCAGAACCCGAGAAATGCCTCCACCGCCGCCGGGGCCAGACGGCGCGAAGGCCGGTTGATAAACAGCGGATAGGTTTCGTCAGGCCAGTCGGGGAAAAGTTCGACCAGTTCACCGCTGGCGATCAGATGTTGCACGCTCAGTGCCAGCACCTGGGCTACGCCGGCACCGCCGACGCACGCCTGTACCATTAAATCCGGATCGGTGGTGGTCAGATGGCCGTGGGTGGCGACCGTCAGCCGCTGCGTGCCACGATGAAACTCCCAGCTAAAGGGCTTATTGCTGCGCGGATCGATGTATTGCAGACAATTGTGCTCAGTCAGCTGCTGCGGCTGCGTCGGGCGACCACAGCGTACCAGATAGTCCGGGGCGGCCACCGTCAGGACGCGCGTTTGTAACAGCAGGCGTGAGGTCATGGTGGACGGCGGCTGCGGCCCGAAACGCACCGCAACATCAATACCTTCTGCCACCAGATCGCCCACATCGGGCTGCTGCAAAATCGTCAGTTCCAGATGCGGATAACGGGCACGCAGCAGCGGCAGCTTTGCCGCCAGCACATAGCGGGAAAACAGCGGATTGAGGCTCACGCGCAGCGTACCGCGCACCGTCACGGCGGCGCCGGAGACGTAGTTTGCTGCTTCTTCAATCCCTTCCAGATGTGGCGCCGCCCGCTCATACAGGCTGGCACCTTCGCTGGTGAGATGCAGGGTGCGGGTGGTGCGATCCAGCAGACGCACGCCGAGACGCTGTTCCAGTCGCGAAATCGCCCGGCTGACGCCCGAGGCGGACAACCCCAGCACTTCGCCGGCGCGGCTGAAGCTGCCGGCTTCAACCACGGCTGCCAGCACGCTCATGCCGGATAATAGTCGGCCATCAAAACTCATCCTGTTCTCCATCTTTGATTTTTAGCAAAGATCATTTGCCTGAGCCTACCTTTATCAAAAATGCGCTGCAACTTATTGTGTGCTCCGAAACGCGACCGGCACTGACCGCCGGATTCTGATCCCTTTTGAGGAGAATGTTATGACTGTACGGCGCACCCTTTTTAAAGGCGGCACTATCCTGACGCTGGACGCCAGCGTGCCCGACCTCGTCTGTGGCGATGTGCTGATTGAGAACGATCGTATTGCCGCCGTGGGGGAAAACCTTTCCGCCGATGATGCGCAGGTGATTGATGCCCGCGGCCATATCGTGATGCCGGGCCTGGTGGATGCGCATCACCATATGTGGCTCGGTGCGATGCGCCGCCTGATGCCCAACGTTGACGACCTGTTTGTCTATATCGATGTGGTGGCAGAAACGCTCGGCGCGCATTACCGTCCGCTGGATATGTACCTCAGCACCCGGCTGACGGCGCTGGCATGCCTGGATGCCGGCATCACCACGGTGATTGATGCCTGCCACAGTTCACGCAGTCCGGCGCATACCGATGCGGCGCTTGACGCGCTGCAGGAGAGCGGGATTCGTGCACTGCACATGGTTGGCGCAGCAATGGATAAGCAGGCTTCCAGCGATCATCTGCCGGGCGATCTGGCCCGTCTCGCCAGCCGCTGGAATCACGCCGGCAGTCGCGTGCAGGTTGGCCTGTTTGGTCAGCTCAATCTGGCGTGGTGGCGCGTGGCGTGCGAGCTGGATATGCGCATTCTCACCGAGTTTATTGGTGACCTGGCGCAGCTGCCGGCGGAGTTTGCCGAAGCCGGCTTGCTGGGTCCGCACAACATTTTCAACCACTGTACGCGCGTACCGGCGCACACCTGGCAGCAGCTGGCGGACGCGGGCGTCAACATTACCGTGAATCCGCGTTCGGATGCGCTGTTTGGTTTCGACGACGACAGCTTTGCCTGGCAGCAGGCGGTCGATCGCGGAATGACGCCGGCGCTCGGTATCGATCTCGATACCGCCTTCGGCAGCGATCTGTTCGGTGAAATGCAGGCGCTGTTTAACCAGCAGCGCTCAGCGATGCGCTATCGCCGCTTCCGGGGCGAAAGCGACGTACCGGCACCGATTAGCGTGGAAGCCGTACTGCAGTCGGCAACGATTAACGGCGCGCGTGCGGCCGGGCTGGAGCAGCAAACGGGCACGCTGACGCCAGGTAAACAGGCCGACGTTATTATGCTGCGCACCGATGGTATCGGCGTTTTTCCGCTGACCAGCGTGACGGCAACGGTGGTGCAGGCGGTGCAACGCGCCGATGTTGATACCGTGATGGTGGCGGGTGAACTGCGTAAACGTCATGGTCAGTTGCTCAACGTCGATGTGGCACAGCTGAACGCGGAAGTCACCGCTTCGCGCGACTATCTGCTGAATGCCAGCGGCTATCACCATTCTTTGTTTGCCTGATTTTCCGCAGCGCGGCGGCCTGCCGCGCTGTCTGTTCATTTATGGAGGCTGTTATGTCTGCATTAAGCGCGCAGGCTGAAGCTGCGCATTTGTCGCGACCAGCGACCGGCGTGATTGCCGCGCTGTTTTGCGGTTATCTGGCGGTCGGCTTGCCGCTGCCGGTAATCCCGCTGTTTATCCATCAGCATCTCGGTTTCAGCAACCTGTGGGTCGGGCTGGTGATCGGGATACAGTTTGTTGCCACCGTGCTGACGCGCGGTTACGCCGGTCAACTGACCGATCGCGTTGGCGGTAAGCGCTCGGCGCTGCAGGGCGCGGCGGTGTGTGCGCTGGCTGGCGTGCTGTACTGGCTGGCCGCACTGCCGGGCTTTTCACCGGCGGTCAGTCTGGCGCTGGTGATTGCCGGACGGCTGGCGGCGGGTATGGGCGAAAGCCAGTTCGTCACCGGCTGCGTGGCCTGGTCAATCGCCTCGGTCGGGCCACAGCGTGCCGGTCTGTCGATGTCCTGGACCGGTATCGCCATGTTTGCCGCGCTGTCGCTCGGTGCCCCTGCCGGCATGATGCTGTATCAGCACGTCGGCTTAGCGGCGGCGATGCTGGCCTGCATCGCGGCTCCGCTGCTGGCGGCGCTCATCGCCACGGCTGCCAGCGGGTATCGCGCGGTCGGAGGGGCTCGTTTGCCGTTCTATCGGGTGATTGGCCGCATCTGGCGTGAAGGCTGTGGCCTGATGCTGCAGGGCGTCGGACTGGCCGGCCTGACGGCCTTCGCCTCGCTCTACTTCGCCGCGCGCCACTGGCAGCTGGCCGGCTGGGTGATGACCGCGTTTGGCGTTGGTTTTATCGCCGTGCGCCTGGTGCTGGGACATCTGCCGGATCGCATTGGTGGCTACCGCGTGGCGGCTTATTCACTGCTGGTGGAAGCGCTGGGGCAGATGCTGCTGTGGTTTGCGCCTGACGAAACCCTGGCGCTCACCGGCGCGCTGATTACCGGTCTTGGCTGTGCGCTGATCTTTCCCGCCCTCGGCGTGGAAGCGCTGAAGCGCGTGCCGCCGGCCAGTCGCGGCAGCGCCATGGGCGCCTTCGTTGCTTTTCTCGACATCGCTTATGGTATTTCCGGACCGATTGCCGGTGCCATCGCCAGCCACTTCAGCTATGCCGCCGTCTATCTGTTTGGTGCGGCCTGTGCGCTGCTCGGTGCGCTGCTGGCGCTGACATCGCGCGCCGCTTCACTTCACGCTTAAGGAGTTTTCCATGTCACGTATTTTTATTTCCGGTTCATCCACCGGCCTCGGGCTGATGGCGGCTGAACTGCTGGTTGAGCAGGGCCATCAGGTGGTGCTGCACGGACGCAACGCCGCGCGTGCCCGCGCCGCGCAGGAGGCGCTACCGCAGGCTGAAGCCGTGGTCAGCGGCGACGTGATAACCATCGCCGGCGCCCGCAGTGTGGCGCAGCAGGTTAATGCGCTCGGCAGATTTGATGCGGTGATCCACAACGTGGCGGTTGGCTATCGCGAGCCTTATCAGTTAACCGCAGATGGCCTGCCGCATCTGTTCGCCATCAACACGCTGGCACCCTATATTCTTACGGCGCTGATTGAACGGCCGCAGCGGCTGATTTACCTCAGCTCCGGCATGCATCATCATGCCGAAGCCAACCTGGATGATATTTTGTGGCAGCGGCGGCGCTGGCACGCTTCGCAGGCCTATGCTGAGAGTAAACTGCATGATGCCATACTGGCATTTGCCATCGCCCGGCGCTGGCCGCAGGTATACAGCAACGCGCTGGAGCCAGGCTGGGTGCCGACCAAAATGGGCGGTGCCGGGGCACCCGACGATCTTGATCAGGCGCATCGTACCCAGGTGTGGTTAGCCACCGCCGATGAGGCGCGGGTCAGCGGAGAGTACTTTTATCACCGTCAGGCGCTGGCGGCTAATCCGCAGGCGCGCAATCCACGGCTACAGCAGCAGTTGCTGGCGATATGCGCCGATATCAGTGGTATCGCCCTGCCTGACTAAGGAAAAATCAGCTGACCGGGCACCGCAACGCATTTTTTGTCCACCGCATAGTTGGTGAATACAGACGCTGCCGTTTCGGCGCATCATGGCGGGAGCGTTTTTTCACCACCGGGATGTCCATGCATGTTGCCTGTTAAAGCTGTTTTACTCTCTTTTCTCTGTGTGGTGTTACTGTCGCTGGCGGCCAGCCTGGCGCAGGCGACGCGCAGCGGTGAGTTCACCACCGAACGCGGCGGCTGGGCAACGGCGCGCCGTGATTCGGCCGGACTGGCACCGGATCCGCAGCGCTTCGCCAGTGAGGCGATTGTGCAGGTGTATGCTGCGCCGACCTACGGCTGGAAAGGTGCGGTGGCCGTGCATCCGTGGATTATCTTTAAGCGCGCCGGAGAAACCCGCTACAACCGTTATGAGGTGATCAGCTGGGGCAGCGGCGATAAAGTGCGGCGCAACAGCAATCTGCCGGACGGCTACTGGTACGGTGCGCGTCCGCGTTTGCTGGTGTCACATCGCGGTGCGGCTGCGCAGGCGATGATCCCGCAGATTGAAGCGGCGATTCAATCCTATCCGTGGCCCAACACCTATCATGCGTGGCCGGGCCCTAACAGCAACACCTTCCTCGCTCACATTGGCCGTGAAGTGCCGGCGCTGAAGCTTGATTTGCCCGCCAATGCCATCGGTAAGGATTTCCGTTCGCTGCTGCATCCGCTTGGCCTGCCGCCATCCGGGCGCGGCGTGCAGCTGTCGCTGCTCGGCGTGCTGGGCGTCACGCTGGGAGCGGAAGAGGGCGTGGAGGTGAATCTGCTGGGACTGAATCTGGGGCTGGATTTCACCCCGCTGCGCCTGCGGCTGCCGTTTATCGGCGGGGTGGGGCAGGATAATTTACAGAAGGATAAGCCCTGAGACAGCGCCGCGCCGCGACAGCATCGGTTCGCGGGCGGCGCGGGCTCGCAGCCGTTAACAGACGCCAAAATCCCCGTCTTCATGATAGAGATTGACGCTGTCGGCCTTCACCTCGATCTCTTTTTTGATCGGATCGTCAACGCGGGCGCACCACAGCGTATCGCCCGCAACGCGCAGCACCTGCATTTTTGGACCACCGGTTTTCGCCTGCACAAAATCATCCACGTTAAACATCACTGCTCTCCAGCTGATTAGGGATCAACGCTGATTGTAGCTGCGCTTTAGTGGCCGTGCAGCAGAAACAGCGTGGCCAGACCGAGGAAGATAAAGAAGCCGCCGGTATCGGTGATGGCGGTGATCAGCACGCTGGAGCCGACCGCCGGGTCGCGTTTGAGTTTGGTCATAATCAGCGGAATCAGCACGCCCATCAGCGCCGCCAGCAGCAGATTCAGTACCATCGCCAGCATCATCACGCCGCCCAGTTGCAGGTTGTCGTACATCAGCCAGGTCACGCCGCCCATGATGCCGCCCCAGAACAGGCCGTTAAGCAGCGCCACGCCCAGTTCGCGCGCAATCAGAAACGAAAAGTTGCCGGGTTCAACCTGATGCAGCGCCAGCGCGCGCACGATCATGGTGATGGTCTGATTGCCGGTGTTACCGCCAATGCCGGCGACAATCGGCATCAGCGTGGCCAGCGCCACCAGCTGCGAAATGGTGTCCTCAAATAGGCCAATGACGCGCGAGGCGATAAACGCCGTACACAGGTTGACGGCCAGCCAGGTCCAGCGCTTTCTCACCGCTTTGCGCACCGGTGCAAACACGTCCTCGCCCTGGCTGATGCCGCCCATCTTACGGATGTTGCTTTCGTTCTCTTCGTTCACCAGGTCAATCACATCTTCCACGGTGATACGGCCAATCAGCTTGCCTTTGGCATCGGTCACCGCAGCAGAGATCAGGTTATAGCGTTCGAAGGCGCTGGCGGCCTCTTCCGCTTTGTCATCCAGCTGGAAAGTGGTGGGGCGCGCGTTCATCACCTCAGCCACCAGCGTTTTAGGCTTGTTGAGCAGGATATCGGTCAGCGCCAGTTCACCCAGCAGCTGATTGTGTTCGTCGGTGATGAAGATTTTATCGGTGCCGTCCGGCATGCTTTTGCGCTTGCGCAGAAAGCGTTGCACCGTCGCCAGCGTCACGTCTGAGCGCACGGTCAGGATATTGAAGTCCATCACCTGGCCGACGCGATCGCGATCCAGCTCAATCACGTCCAGCAGCCGGGCGCGCAGGCTGGGATCGAGCGTGGTGAGCAGGCGGCCGGTGAGATCGCGCGGCAGATAACGCGCCAGATAGACCTGATCGTCAATATCCAGCGGCTCGATGGCGCGCAGGATTTCGCGGTCGGTCATCTCTTCCGTCAGGCTGGCCCATACGGTTTCGGAGGCCTCCACCAGCACGCGACCGCGCTGCTCGTAGGGCACCAGCCGCCACAGTGCCAGACGCTCCTCTTCCGGCAGCGCTTCGAGAATGTCCGCGAGGTCGGCGGCGTGCAGCTGCGGCAGTTCATGCTCCAGCTGCTGACGCCAGCCGGTGATTTTGCGCAGTTCGGCGGCATTGAGGTCGACGGATTTATCCAGCAGCACATCGACTAAATCGTGCTCGCTGAGCAGAAGGTGCAGAATTCGCTGGCGGGTTTCTGATAGTTGTTGTGCGTGCGAAGCAGACATAACGCGTCCTTTGTGTCTGTAAAGTCAGGTCAAAGTGTAGCGCGTTGCGGGTAAAGTGGACGTAACAAGCAGCATTGCCGCGGCGGACAATGTGATGGCAGAGCGACGATGACCCGCAAATTCCTTAGCGCGTCTCGCTGGTGCTCAGTGTGACCGGTTCAGGTGCGGCTTTCTTTTGCTGATGATGCTCGATGGCACCGGGAATAATGAAAATCAGACGGCCAACCAAAATAAAGAAACTGATCAGCAAAACGATGCGGGTCATGGTACCGGTTTTGGGACGTCTTCGTGCAGAGATGGCGTTATTCACGCGGGGTGGTTCCTGTCAAAGCCCGGCTGGGCGGTGGCAACATTTAGTCACAACCCGACCGGGAGGTCAACCGCTGCGTGAAAAATGAGCAGAAAAGGTTAAGATTGCCTTGATCGATATCAGCCGCCGGGCGAAGCGTGCGTCATCGACTCTGCAGGGGCGCCATTGATGGCGACCGAAAGCCGCATGATGTGACTCATGCCAGTTAGCCTTTGAATTGGTTCAAAAACGAGGCGCTTTTCGTCGCGGCGCAATTTATTGCGCGATGAATCGCGCCGCTACGATAGGGTGCGGCTTGCGTTTCCGTCACCGAACGGCATCACGCCATTGATGGCGACCGAAACTCGCATGATGTGACTCATGCTAGTTAGCCTTTGAATTGGTTTAAAAAAGAGGCACTTTTCGTAGCGGCGCAATTTATTGCGCGATAAATCGCGCCGCTACGATAGGGTACGGCTTGCGTTTTCGTCACCGAACGGCATTACGCCATTGATGGCGACCGGACCATCTTGTTGCCAGACATCAATAGCTGGCTTTCTGCGCCAGCAGGGTAGCGAAGCGATACTTAATGCGCTGACCGTGTTCATCGCGGCGATGCAGTTCACCGACCTCTTCGTTGTACTTCACGATGTGCCAGTTACGGTAATAATGGCTCAGCTCGCCCGATTTAAAGGTAAACGGGAAGTTTTGCGTGTTGGGATAATCGTCGGTGCTCATCGCCGCCACAATCAGGTTGTAACCGTACTTGCGCGTGCTGGCCTGCATATCGGCGATCAGCTGCGGAATGGTCGCCGGCTGCAGGAACATCATCACCACGGTGGAAAACACAAACTGATAATCACCGTTGAAACGCACCTGATTCAGGTCGCACTGTTCGGTATGTATCTGCTGTAGCTGCTCTTCCGCGATGATGCTGTTAAGGCGCTCCAGGCTCTGCGGATTGTTGTCCCAGGCGGTCACCGTAAAACCGTGCTGATTAAGCAGCAGGCTGTTGCGGCCCTGGCCGCAGCCGAGGTCCAGCGCGTTACCCACTGCCAGTTTTGGCAGCGCGGCCAGCACTTCGGAGTGGGGCGGCGTCAGGCCGTATTTCTCCGCAAAATAGTTATCGGGGCGTGTTGTCATAGTGCTATTGCGGGCCTGAAGCCCGCGTTACTCCTCTTCCAGCATCAGTTTCCAGCCGGTGACGTCATTCCAGTAAGCCTGCTCCCGCTCCAGATCCAGCTGAACCAGCGTGTTCTGGCTGAGGAAACCGGCCGGGAAGGTCAGCGTCCAGTGACCATCGTCGGTGCTCAGCTTCAGCGTGTCGGGGCGCGTGGTGGCCTGACGCTGATTGTTCAGCAGGGTGCCGAGCCGCAGCAGGAAGATCATCGGCAGGAACTGTTTCTTTTTAAACAAGGTGAAACGCGGCATCTCATCCTGCTTCACCGCTTTACGGTGGAAGCGTACCAGCGTGGCCAGCAGCATCTGTTGATCCTGATTAAAGCCCGGCATATTGGAGTTCTGCAGGATGTAGGCCGAATGACGCTGCATACCGCTGTGGTTGATGGTCAGCCCGACTTCGTGCAGCAGCGCTGCCCACTTCATCAGCGCCGTCAGCTGGGGATTGGCCAGCTTCGGGTTCTGCTCCAGCCACTGGCTGTACAGCTGTTCGGTGGTTTCCAGCACGCGGCGTGCCTGGTCGCTGTCGATGGCGTAATGATTTGCCAGGCTCTGCGCGGTACGGCTGCGGATATCCTGATGACGGAAGCGGCCCTCCATTTCATACAGCACGCCTTCACGCAGCGCGCCATCCGACAGGCGCAGCTCGCGAATGGCCAGCGCGTCAAACACGCCACACAGAATCGCCAGCCCCGGTACAAACACCGCCTTGCGCTCATCCGACAGCCCCGGCAGGCTCAGGGCAGCAAAGGATTTGTGCTTCAGCACTTCGCTCACCAGCATGTCGAGGTTTTCCGGCGTCACGCGCTTCTCTTTCTCGCCCATCGCCAGCAGCACCTCACAGGCCGCTTTGATACTGCCGGACGCGCCCAGCGCATACTGCCAGCCCTGCAGACGGTATTGCCACGCCAGCGTTTCCAGCTTTTGCGCGGCGGCCAGTCGGGCGCGGCGGAAATTCTCCTGGCTAATCTCGCCTTTCGGGAAGTAGAGGTTGGCGAAGCTGACGCAGCCCATGCGGCGACTCTCCACCAGCTGCGGCTCAAAATCTTCGCCGATCACCAGCTCGGTTGAACCGCCGCCGATATCAATCACCAGCTTGCGGCCTTTCTCCGGCTGCGTGTGCTCAACGCCCATAAAGATCAGGCGCGCCTCTTCATTGCCGGAAATCACCTCAATCGGATAAGGGATGACCTCCGCAGCGCGCTGCAGAAACTCTTCCGCGTTGGACGCGATGCGCAGCGTGTGCGTACCGACGATGGTGACGTTGGCGGCACTGAACCCCTGCAGGCGCTCGGCAAACAGCGCCAGGCAGCTCAGCCCGCGCTCCATCGCTTCTTCGCTCAGGCGATTTTGCGCATCCAGCCCGTCGGCGAGGTGCACGCGCTGTTTCAGGCGTCCCAGCACCTGCATGGCGCCATCCACCACACGGGCAATCACCATGTGGAAGCTGTTCGAGCCGAGATCGATGGCGGCGAATTCCTGCGGTTTCGGCGTACTTTTATGGGAGATTGGCATAGGCGTTATTCGGGTTGTTCCAGTTTCTTGATGTAATCGTAAATCGCCAGCTGCGAGCGCACCTTCTTGCGATTGCCGCGCGGAACATAACGGTTACTCAATTCTTTGTCTACGATGCGGGCTTTTACCGTATCACTTAACAGAATGGCAATGATATCCAGTATGCGCTGTTTCAGGCGCGGATCGAGCACCGACACCGCCACTTCGATACGATAATCGATGTTGCGCGTCATCCAGTCCGCCGACGACAGGAATACTTTTTTATCGCCGCCGCTTTCAAAAATATAGACGCGGTCGTGCTCAAGGTAGCGGTCAACGATACTGGTGATGCGAATATTTTCACTGATGCCCGGCAAATCGGGGATCAGCGAGCACATGCCGCGCACCAGCAGGTTGATTTTCACGCCGGCCGATGAGGCGGCATACAGCCGATCCACCAGACCATTGTCTACCAGGTTGTTGATTTTCAGCGTAATGCCGGAAGGATTGCCCTGCTGCGCGTTGGCAATCTCGTTATCAATCAGCTGATACAGCATGGCGCGCGAGTTTTGCGGCGACACCATCAGGTGTTCGAACGTTACCGGGCGATACGGGTTTTCGATAAAGTTAAATACGCGTCGCACTTCGTTGGTGATGCGCGCATCGGCGGTCAGCAGCGAATAGTCGGTGTAAATACGCGCGGTTTTTTCGTTGAAGTTGCCGGTACCGATGTGGGCGTAACGCACCACTTCTTCGCCCTCGCGGCGGGAGATCAGGAACAGCTTGGCGTGAATCTTCAGGCCGGGCGCCGAGAAGATCACGTGCACGCCCGCTTCGGTCAGCCGCTTCGCCCAGCGAATGTTGGCTTCTTCATCAAAGCGCGCCTGCAACTCGACCACCACCGTGACCTTTTTACCGTTGTAGGCGGCGTGGATCATCGCATCCATAATGCGCGAATTCTTGGCCACGCGGTAAATGTTGATCTTGATGGCCAGCACGTTCGGGTCAAACGACGCCTGACGCAGCAGCTCCAGCACGTGCTCAAAGGTGTGGTACGGATAGTAAAGCAGCACATCGCGGTTGCGGATGGCATCAAAGCCGTTGCGGAAGCCGTCAAAACCGATATGACGAATCTGCGGCAGCGGACGATTTTCCAGATTGGCTTTGCCCACGTTCGGGAAGCCGATGAAATCTTTGAAGTTATGATAACGGCCGCCCGGCACAATCGAGTCGTAGCTGGAGATCGATAGCTTATGGCGCAGCATTTCCACCATCGCATCGGGCATATCGCGTTGATAGACAAAGCGCACCGGCTCGGCGGTCAGGCGCTGTTTCAGGCTGGAGGACATCAGCTCCAGCAGGCTGGATTCCATCTCTGTGACCAGGTCGTACTCGGCGTCGCGCGTCATTTTCATTGAATAGGCGTTCAGCGCGTCGTAATCAAAGAAGCCTTTGAAAATCTCATCAAGGCAGTAGCGCAGAATGTTATCCAGCAGAATCATGGGTTTGCGACGGCGCGGCGATTCTGCCGGCAGATTCACAAAGCGCGGCACTTTATCGGACGGGATCTCCAGCAGGGCGTAACGGATTTCTTCGCCGCGGATAATCTCTACCGCCAGATAGGTGTAATCGTCTTTCAGGAACTCAATCAGGTCGGTGTCGTGGTTGATCAGAATTGGCGTGACGTGCTGGCGCAGCTGATGCTTAAAGTAGTAGCGTAGCCACTCCTGCTGATTGGGTGACAGCTGGCGCTCGTTGATCAGGAAAATCTGGTTGCGCGCCATTTCCAGCAGCAGATCGTTATACAGCGCATCGAACTCCTGATCCGATTTCTGTACCCGCAGCTGAATCTTTTTCAGCAAATGGCGCAGGGTGGTGGGCGTCCCCTGTTCTTCGCCAATCAGAATGCGGCGCTTGAGATCGGCAAAGCGCACTTTATAAAACTCTTCCAGGTTATTGGAATAGATGCCGAGAAAACGCATGCGCTCAATGAGCGGATTGCTTTTATCAGCGGCTTCCTGCAGCACGCGTTCGTTAAAGGTTAACCAGCTTAGTTCTTTTTCTATATACAGCTTTTCCTGACCCATTCTGACTCCGTGATGCTGTTGCTGGACGGAATGTCCGGCGGAATAAACGCAAAATTGCGGTTCCGCTCAGTGTCCTCCACCATTATGGCGAGAGTATGGCAGCCTTGTCCAACCTCAACAGTTGTCTTATCAATCAGCTACGGGCAACATAGCGGCATAACTTCAAGGGTAACTCTGGCCTGCATGAGCATAAATCGTATTCCTGTCCACTTTAGTGACCGTCGTCGACGCGCCATCGATCAGTTCGTGCGCCGCATCGTCACGGCCTGCGGTGTGGGAATTTTACTGCTGATGCTGCTGCTGTTCTTCTGGCTAATCTGGGTGGTGATGCCGCTGTTTAGCGCGCCGGGCATGCAGCCGACGCTCAGTCAGCAGCTGTGGGACAAAGCCCCGGCGCTGGCGCTGGGCAGCGAAGGCCAGCTCGGCTGGCGCATCAGCCGCAACGAAGCGCGCTTTATTCCGCTCGACGGCCAGCCAGCGGGCGACGCGCTGGCACTGAACGGCCAGCCGCAGGCGGCGGTGACCAGCAGCGACGGCAGCAGCGTATTGCTCAATATGCAGGGCGATCTGTTGCTGATGCAACCGCTCATCCACGGCCAGCACGGTGAATGGTATTTCCCGCTGGGCGATCGGCCGCTGCATCTGCCGCAGGGCGCGGTCAGCCAGATGGCGCTGGCAGTGCCGGGCGATCACCAGTGGCGCATCGCCGCACAAACGCCGGCCGGTATCAGCCTGCTGACCTTTGCCGGCCAGAAACGCGTCGACCAGATTGTATTGCCCGGTGAGCAGGCCGACCTGATGCGGTTGTCGCCGGACGGCACGCTGCTGTACACCAGTACCGGACGGCTATTGCGGGTGTGGCAGATTACGCCGCAGGGCGCGCAGCTGCGGGAAACCCAGACGCTGACTCAGCAACCGCGCAGCCTGCAACTGCTGGCGGGCGGGCGCAGCTTACTGATTCAGGATGCGCGTGGCATTCAGCAATGGTTTGCCATCACTGGCGACCACGGGCCACGGCTGCAGCAGATTCACACCTTCACGCACAGCGCGGGTGTGCTCGGCATCGTGCCTGAGGCGCAGCGGCGCGTTTTTGCCAGCTTTGACGCGCAGGGCGTGGTGCGCCTGTTCGCCAGCAAGCAGGCGGGCCCGATTGTCACGCGCCAGCTGGCCGCGGGCATCAGCGCGCTGGCGTTGTCTCCGCGCGGCGATAGCCTGATCGTCGAACGTGCCGGACAGTGGCAGCAATTCGCGCTGGATAATCCGTGGCCCGATTTCAGCTGGCGCAATCTGTGGCAGAAAATCTGGTATGAAAACTATCCGCAGCCGGACTGGGTATGGCAGTCCACCGCCGCCGGCGACAGCTATCAGGCCAAATTCAGCCTGATGCCGCTGGTGATCGGCACGCTGAAAGCAGCGTCGCTGGCGCTGCTGTTTGCTACGCCGCTGGCGCTGGCGGCGGCGATGTATACCGCATGGTTTATGTCGCCGGGCCTGCGCCGCTGGGTCAAGCCGGGCATTGAAATGATGGGCGCGCTGCCGAGCGTGGTGATTGGCCTGATCGCTGGCGTGTGGCTGGCGCCGCACATCAGCCGCGCGCTGCCTGGCGTGATGCTGCTGCCGCTGGTGCTGGCCGCCACGCTGCTGGTGTGCGGCGTGCTCAGTCCGCGTTTGCCGGCGCGCTGGCGGCGGCCCGGTTTTGAAGTGCTGCTGCTGATGCCGCTGCTGTTACTGGTGACGTTACTGACGCTGTGGCTGCCGACACTGTGGTGGCCGCAGATGGGCGAACAGTTGGCGCACTATGAGCAGCGTAACCTGCTGGTGGCGGCGCTGGCGATGGGCTTTGCGCTGGTGCCGCTGATCTTTACCCTGGCGGAAGATGCGCTGTTCAGCGTGCCGGTGGCGCTGGGGCAGGGCTCGCTGGCGCTGGGTGCGACACCGTGGCAAACCCTGACGCGCGTGGTGCTGCCGGGCGCGTCGGCAGGCATTTTTGCCGCGCTGATGATCGGCTTTGGTCGTGCGGTGGGCGAAACCATGATTGTGCTGATGGCCACTGGCAACACGCCGGTGAGCGAAGGCGGACTGTTTGCCGGGCTGCGCGCGCTGTCAGCCAATATCGCCATTGAAATGCCGGAAGCCGCAGCGGGCAGCGCCCATTATCGCATCCTGTTTCTCAGTGCGTTGCTGCTGCTGATATTCACGCTGGCGATCAACACCGTGGCGGAACTGATTCGTCAGCGGCTGCGCCAGCGCTACAGTCAGCATGAGGGGCAGGCATGAGCGCGCTGCGTCAAAACGATCGCTGGCGCTGGCTGACTGCCGGTGCGGTCGCCGTCTGCCTGCTGGCATTTACCTTATTAATCGGCCTGCTGGGCTGGCAGGGCGTCAGGGCGTTCTGGCCGCAGCCGGTCGATCAGTATCAGTTCCAGCCGCCGCAGGGGGCACCGCTGATGGTGCTGGGTGAAACGCTGGATCGCCAGCAGCAGGGCGATCGCTGGCGCTACGTAGTGAAAACCGGCAACCGCGATTTTGCCGCGCCGGATTTCCGCGTCATCGTCAGTCAGGGCGAAGCGCAAACCCGACGCCCGGCAGAAGTGCTGGTGCTACAGCGACGCAGTGGCGGCAATGCCTACGGCTGGCTGGTGGAGCTGCGTGAAGACAACGAGGTACTGACCGCGCGCGACCGCGATGCACTTTTGCAGCAGCGGCTGAAGCAGGTGCATGAGCAGCTGCGCCAGGCGAGCAACATCCGGCGTATTGAAATGGCGCGCCTTAACGCGCAGCTGGAGAGTCTGCAACAGCAGGCTGACGAGCAGCGGCGCGGTGGTCACTTCAGCCTGCAGGATCAGTCAGAACTGGATGCCAACAGCGCGGCGCTGCATAAACGCTTCGGCGCGCTGGCGCAGCAGCTGGCGCATCTGCAGCATGAAAGCCAGCGCGATACGCTGGTGCTGCGCGACGTGCAGGGCGACGATCATCTGATTCCGCTGGCGCAGGTGGTGGCCGCCTGGTATCCAAACAGCCTGAGCATCGGGCAGAAAATCGGGCATTTCCTCAGTCAGATCTGGCAGTTTGTCAGTGACTCGCCCACCTCGGGCGGCAGTGAAAATGGCGCGCTGCCGGCGATTTTCGGCACTGTTTTGATGGTGCTGCTGATGTCGGTGATTGTCATGCCGCTGGGCGTGGTGGCCGCCGTCTGGCTGCACGAATACGCCGGGCGCAACGCGCTCACCCGGCTGGTGCGCATTGCGGTGGTGAATCTGGCTGGCGTGCCGTCGATTGTGTATGGCGTGTTTGGCCTCGGCTTTTTTGTCTGGCTGATTGGCGGCACCCTCGATCAGCTGTTCTTCTCCCGCTCGCTGCCCAATCCTACCTTCGGCACGCCCGGCCTGCTGTGGGCGGCGCTGACGCTGGCGCTGCTGACGCTGCCGGTAGTGATCGTCGCCACCGAAGAGGGGCTGTCGCGTATTCCGGACAATCTGCGTCAGGGCTCGCTGGCGCTGGGCGCAACCCAGGCAGAAACCCTGTGGCGCGTGGTGCTGCCGCTGGCGGTACCGGCAATGCTCACCGGCCTGATTCTGGCGGTGGCGCGCGCCGCCGGCGAAACCGCACCGCTGATGTTGGTGGGCGTGGTCAAAATGGTGCCAGAGCTGCCGGTCGATGCGGTGTTTCCTTACCTGCATCTTGACCGCAAATTTATGCATCTCGGTTTTCAGATTTACGATCTGGCTTTCCAGAGCCCGAACATCGACGCCGACCGACCGCTGGTGTATGCCACGGCACTGCTGCTGGTGGCGATCATTCTGTCGCTCAATCTGCTGGCGATGGTGCTGCGCCATCGCCTGCGCGAGCGCTACCGGTTAATGACGCACTAAAAAGGTTTACACATGACGCCCGATTACGCTATTGCGCTCACCGTTAATCAGCTGTCGCTGTGGTACGGCGAACGCCAGGCGCTGAATAACATTGATTTGCAGATCCCGAAGCATCGCATCACGGCGCTGATTGGGCCCTCCGGCTGCGGTAAATCGACGCTGCTGCGCTGCTTCAATCGCATGAACGACGTCATTGATGGCTGCCGCATCGAAGGTGAGATTCTGCTCGATAGCCACGCGGTGATGCAGGCGAACCAGGATCTGCCGGCGTTGCGGCGGCGCATCGGCATGGTGTTCCAGCGTCCGAATCCGTTCCCCAAGTCGATCTATGAGAATGTGGTTTACGGTCTGCGCTTGCAGGGCGTGCGCGATCGTCGCGTGCTGAATGAGGCCTGCGAGCGCGCGCTGCGGGCGGCGGCGCTGTGGGGCGAAGTGAAAGATCAGCTGGGGCAGAATGCGCTGACGCTGTCGAGCGGTCAGCAGCAGCGTCTGGTGATTGCGCGCGCCATCGCCATCGAGCCGGAAGTGCTGCTGCTGGATGAACCCACCTCGGCGCTGGATCCGATCTCGACGCTGGTGATTGAAGAGTTGATGACCACGCTGAAGCAGCATTTCACGCTAGTGCTGGTGACGCACAACATGCAGCAGGCCGCGCGCGTATCCGATTACACCGCGTTTATGCATAACGGGCAGCTGGTGGAGTTTGACGAAACCGACCGGATTTTCACCGCACCGCAGGCGCGGCGTACCGAGGATTATATTACCGGCCGGTTTGGGTAAGTATTGTCAGGTTAGCGCGAAGAATCGCGCCGCTACGAAATGTGCAATAAATCAGGCAGTAATAAAACCCGGCACAGCCCCGTAGCGGCGCAATTTATTGCGCAATTCCTGCAAGCGCACGGCGCCAAGGTCAATCAATCGTGCGCATAACCTTCCGGCGGCAACGGTTCACCATCTAACCACGCTTTGCCCGCGCGCATCTGCAAGCGTCCTTCGACAAACCAGCTGATCACCAGCGGGTAAATCGCGTGCTCCTGATGCTGCACGCGGGCGCTGATCTCAGCTTCGTCATCGTCAGCAAATACCGGCACGCGCGCCTGCAGAATGATCGGTCCACCGTCCAGCTCGTCAGTCACAAAATGCACCGACGTCCCGTGTTCCGCGTCCCCGTTCGCCAGCGCCTGGCGATGCGTATGCAAACCGGGATATTTCGGCAGCAGCGACGGATGAATATTCAGCAGACGATCGTGATAGTGCGCGACAAACGCCGGGCTCAGAATGCGCATATAACCGGCCAGCACCACCAGATCCGGCGCATAAGCGTCGATCTGCTGCATCAGCTGGCGGTCAAAGGCGTCGCGATCGGCGAAATCCTGCGCGGACAGCGCGTGAGCAGGCACGCTGGCCTGCTGCGCCCGCGTCAGACCATAGGCCGAGGCTTTATTACTGAAAACGGCAGCCACGCTGCCGTTGATACGCCCGCTCTCGCAGGCGTCGAGGATGGACTGAAGATTGCTGCCGTTGCCGGAGATCAGTACAACCAGTTTCTTCATGGGTTAATAACCACACGCTCTTCGGCATCAGACGCGTTAATCACGCCAATTTTCCACGCCTGCTCGCCAGCCGCGGTCATCAGCTGTACCGCTTTGTCGGCATCGGCCGGGCTCAGCGCAATCACCATGCCCACGCCGCAGTTAAAGGTGCGGTACATCTCGTGACGGCTGACGTTACCGGCCTGCTGCAGCCAGCTGAATACCGCCGGCCACTGCCAGCTTTTCTCGTCAATCACCGCCTGGGTGTTATCCGGCAGGACGCGCGGAATGTTTTCCCAGAAGCCGCCGCCGGTCAGGTGAGCAATGGCATGCACGTCCACCTGCTCAATCAGGCTGAGGATATTTTTCACGTAGATGCGGGTCGGCGCCAGCAGGTGATCGGCCAGCGGTTTGCCTTCCAGCTGTTTAGTGGTGGGATCGGTCTGGCTGACTTCAAGAATTTTACGCACCAGCGAGTAGCCGTTAGAGTGCGGACCGCTGGAGCCCAGCGCGATCAGCACGTCGCCATCCTGCACTTTGCTGCCGTCGATGATCTCGGACTTTTCCACCACGCCGACGCAGAAACCGGCCACGTCGTAATCTTCGCCGTGATACATGCCCGGCATCTCAGCGGTTTCACCGCCGACCAGCGCACAGCCCGACTGCAGACAGCCTTCGGCGATACCGGTGATCACCGCGGAGGCGGTATCCACATCCAGCTTGCCGGTGGCGTAATAGTCGAGGAAGAACAGCGGCTCAGCGCCCTGTACCACCAGATCGTTCACGCACATCGCGACCAGATCGATGCCGATGCTGTCGTGGCGTTTGAGATCCATCGCCAGACGCAGCTTGGTGCCGACGCCATCAGTTCCGGAGACCAGCACCGGCTCGCGGTATTTCTGCGGCAGCGCACACAGCGCGCCAAAGCCACCCAGTCCACCCATCACTTCCGGGCGGCGGGTTTTCTTTACTACGCCTTTAATACGGTCAACCAGATCGTTACCAGCATCAATATCAACACCGGCGTCTTTGTAGCTGAGAGAGGTTTTGTCGGTCACTGCGGAATCCCCACGCGATTGCGGTTGGTGGCAAAAATTAAGCGCGGCAATTCTACCAGTGCAGGCAAACGTTTGCGAGTCCCATCTCAGGGCACCTTTGCAGCGTGCTGATTTTTCGCTAATCCTTATTCTCAGGCGATTTGCGCACGTTACCTGACCAATCACCGGTGGCGCGGCGGTAAAAAGGCGGTATAATCCGGCGATTTTTTTTAGCTCAACTCAATTCCGGGAGAATAATCATGAAGATCGTGGAAGTCAGACACCCGCTGGTCAAACATAAACTGGGCCTGATGCGTGAGCATGATATCAGCACCAAGCGCTTCCGCGAGCTGGCCTCGGAAGTGGGCAGCTTACTGACCTATGAAGCCACCGCCGATCTCGAAACCGAGCGCGTGACCATTGAAGGCTGGAACGGTCCGGTCGACGTCGATCAAATCAAAGGCAAAAAAATTACCGTCGTCCCGATTCTGCGTGCTGGCCTTGGCATGATGGAAGGTGTGCTGGAACACGTACCGAGCGCGCGCATCAGCGTGGTGGGCGTTTACCGTGACGAAGAGACGCTGGAGCCGGTGCCTTACTTCCAGAAGCTGGTGTCAAACATCGAAGAGCGTATGGCGCTGGTGGTTGACCCGATGCTGGCGACCGGCGGCTCGATGATCGCCACCATCGATCTGCTGAAGAAAGCCGGCTGCAACAGCATTAAAGTGCTGGTGCTGGTGGCCGCGCCGGAAGGCATTGCCGCGCTGGAGAAAGCGCATCCGGACGTTGAGTTGTACACCGCGTCAATCGATCAGGGCCTGAACGAGAAGGGGTACATTATCCCGGGCCTCGGCGATGCCGGCGACAAGATTTTCGGAACCAAATAAATAAACCAGCCGGCCAGAGAGTCGGCTTTTTTTTGGCAAAAATACCGTTCAGTCAGACACCGTATCGACAGGATGCACATTTTGTAGCGGCGCGATTTATCGCGCTGATGCCGGGCAAGCTATGGTGCCCATCCGGACAAGGCGCAATGAATTGCGCCACTACGATAAGGTGCGGTGTTGACGAACGAGCATAAAAATAAACGTATAGGGGATAAATGATGACTCGCAGAGCCATAGGCGTTAGCGAACGCCCGCCACTGTTGCAAACCATTCCGCTCAGCCTGCAGCACCTGTTCGCCATGTTCGGCGCCACCGTGCTGGTGCCGATTCTGTTCCACATCAACCCGGCCACCGTGCTGCTGTTCAACGGTGTCGGCACGCTGCTGTATCTGTTTATCTGTAAAGGCAAAATTCCGGCCTATCTTGGCTCCAGCTTTGCCTTTATCTCGCCGGTGTTGCTGCTGCTGCCGCTCGGTTATGAAGTGGCGCTTGGCGGCTTTATCCTGTGCGGCGCACTGTTCTGCATCGTGGCGCTGATTGTGAAGAAGGCCGGCACCGGCTGGCTCGATGTCATGTTCCCACCGGCGGCGATGGGAGCCATCGTGGCGGTTATCGGTCTCGAACTGGCGGGCGTGGCGGCGAATATGGCCGGGCTGCTGCCCGCTGACGGCACCACCGCGGACAGTAAAACCATCATCATTTCACTGGTGACGCTGGCGGTGACGGTGTTTGGCTCGGTGCTGTTCCGTGGCTTCTTCGCCATTATCCCGATCCTGATTGGCGTGCTGGTCGGTTACGCGCTGTCGTCGGCAATGGGTATCGTTGACTGGAGCGCGGTGGAAAACGCGCCGTGGTTTGCGCTGCCGACCTTCTACACGCCGCGCTTTGAGTGGGCCGCGATGCTGACCATCCTGCCCGCAGCGCTGGTGGTGATTGCCGAGCACGTGGGCCATTTGGTGGTCACCGCCAACATCGTGAAGAAGGATCTGATTCGCGATCCCGGCCTGCATCGCTCGATGTTCGCCAACGGCCTGTCGACCATGATCTCCGGCTTCTTTGGTTCCACGCCGAATACCACCTACGGCGAAAACATTGGCGTCATGGCGATCACCCGCGTTTACAGCACCTGGGTGATCGGCGGTGCGGCAATCTTCGCTATTCTGCTCTCCTGCGTCGGTAAACTGGCTGCCGCCATTCAGGCGATCCCGGTACCGGTGATGGGCGGGGTGTCGCTGCTGCTGTATGGCGTGATCGGCGCTTCCGGTATTCGCGTGCTGATTGAATCCAAAGTCGACTACAACAAAGCGCAGAATTTGATCCTCACCTCGGTGATCCTGATCATTGGCGTCAGTGGCGCGAAGGTGCACGTGGGCGCCGCCGAGCTGAAGGGCATGGCGCTGGCCACCATCGTCGGCGTTGGCCTGGCGCTGATTTTCCGCGTAATCAGTCTGTTACGTCCGGAAGAAGTGGTGCTGGACGCGGAAGAAAAACGCGAGCTTTAAAGGATCCTGCGGGCAGGGAAGCCCGGTTCATCTCTGCGGAGGATCGTGATAAACTTGCCCGGTTTTCTGCCCGCTCATCCGTTGAGGTACTTCTGAACACGCCGGCACAGCTTTCACTGCCACTCTATCTACCCGATGATGAAACCTTTGCCAGTTTCTGGCCGGGGGAAAATCCGTCACTGCTGGCGGCGCTGCAGGGCGCGCTGGCGCAACAGCACGGCAGCTATCTCTACTTCTGGTCACGCGAAGGCGGCGGTCGCAGCCATTTGCTGCACGCAGCCTGCGCCGAAATGTCCGCGCGCGGCGAAGCGGTGGGTTATGTGCCGCTCGATAAGCGCACCTGGTTCGTGCCGGAAGTGCTGGAAGGCATGGAAAATCTGGCGCTGGTGTGCATTGATAATATTGAGTGCATCGCCGGCGAAGCCGAGTGGGAGATGGCGATCTTCGATCTCTACAACCGCATTCTGGAAACCGGCAAAACCCGCCTGCTGATCACCGGCGATCGTCCCCCGCGTCAGCTCAATCTGGGCCTGCCGGATCTGGCGTCACGTCTCGACTGGGGACAAATTTACCGCTTACAGCCGCTGTCCGACGAGGACAAACTGCAGGCGATGCAGCTGCGTGCCGGCCTGCGCGGCTTTGAGCTGCCGGAAGACGTTGGGCGTTTCCTGCTGAAACGCCTCGACCGCGAAATGCGCACGCTGTTTGACACGCTTGATCGTCTTGATCGCGCCTCGATCAGCGCACAGCGCAAGCTGACCATTCCCTTCGTGAAAGAGGCGCTGGGGCTTTAGAGAATCTCCAGCACCGCTTCCGGCGGACGACCAATGCGGGCGCGGTCGCCCTGAATCACAATCGGCCGCTCGATCAGTTTTGGATGCTTCACCATCGCCTGTAACAGCTGTTGTTCGCTGAGATCGTTACTGGCCAACCCCAGCGTTTTATAGATTTCCTCGCCGCGGCGCATCAGCTCGCGCGCGCTGTGCATGCCCAGCTGTTGCAGCAGCGTTTTTAGCGTATCGATGTCCGGCGGCGTGTCGAGATACAGCACCACCTGCGGTTCAATGCCCTGTTGCTGCAGTAGCGCGAGGGTTTCGCGGCTCTTGCTGCAGCGCGGATTGTGATAAATACGGACCATGTTTTTTTATCCTGGGTAATCCATTGTTGCCAGGTGCGCATGAATGCGCACCCTACGAATAACTGCTGGTGCGCATGAATGCGCACTCTACGAATAACTGCTGGTGCGCATGAATGCGCACTCTACGAATAACTGCTGGTGCGCATCAATGCGCACCGAAATCCTGCCGGTCATCCACCCGCGTAACCGGCTATTTACCCTTTTGCATACTGCTTAAAACGCCGCTGTAACTCGCGGAACTGGTCGATACGCGCATCGTAACGCGCCTGCTTCAGGCTGCCGAGCGGCACCTGGGCGCTGGCGCTGCTCAGGGTGGTGATGGCCTGATCGAGCTGGCCGTTCAGCGCCAGACTTTCAGCCCGTGCCGAAAGCTCCTCATCGCGCAGCCCCTGCGCGGCTGAGGCCTGCGCCAGTAAATCCCATGCGTTGAGATCGTCAGGGTGCGCAAAGGTGTAGCGGTTAAGGATGCGGCTGGCGTTGGCCGGCTGCTTCGCCTCGACGTAGGCGTTCGCCAGGTTAAGCTGCAGCACCGGACTGGTCTGGCTGCCGCGGGCGGCGTTCAGCATGCTGATGGCCTGCTGCGGCTGGTTCAGACCGATGTCGATATCGGTCATGATATCAAGGAACCACAGGTTATCCGGCTGCTTCGCCAGCAGCGGCGCGATGATCTTTTTCGCGTTGGCAAAATCTTTCGCCTGCAGGAACTGCACCGCTTTGCCGTACTGCGCCGCCTGCTGTTCCCGCGTGTTGCCTTTGGCGTACTCATTCAGCAAATCGTCAGTCAGCTGATTGCGACCGGTGGCGTACATACCCAGCGCGCGCACCTTCGCCATATAGAAATCCTGCGACGACTGCACCACCACCGGGCGCATCTGGTTGGCGCGGTTACGCGCGTCGGCCAGGCGGCTATCGGGCAGCGGGTGCGTCAGCAGTATTTCCGGTGGTTTTGACGAGAAGCGGCTTTGATCGGCCAGCTTTTGCAGAAACGCGGGCATCGCCTGCGGATCGAAACCGGCGCGCTGCAGCACCTGAATGCCGATGCGATCCGCTTCTTGCTCGTTGCCCTGGGTAAAGCTGATTATGCCCTGCTGCGTACCGGCCAGCGTACCGGTCAGTGCCGCCATCCCGGCCTGCGGGCTGGCCAGCGCCAGCAGAATCGAACCCAGCGCGCCGACCCAGGTGAGCGGGGCGCTGCGCTTTTGCTCTTCCATGGCGCGCGCCAGATGGCGCTGCGTCACGTGCGAAATTTCGTGCGCCATCACCGACGCCAGCTGGCTTTCGTTATCGGTATAGCGGAACAGCGACGAGTGCAGCACCACATTGCCGCCAAAGAAGGCGAAAGCGTTGAGCTCGTCATTCTGAATCAGGAAAAAGTGAAACGGCGTGCGCACTGAATGGGCGTGTGCCACCAGCCGCTGACCGAGTTCATTGATGTACTGATTAAGCAGCGGATCGTTGATCAGTGGCGCGCTGGCGCGCAGCTGGCGCACGTAGAAGTCGCCAATCTGCAGCTCCTGATTAATGGAGAGCGTGGAACCTGCTGTGGTACCCATGTCGGGCAGATTGTCGCTCAGATCGGCGCGAACACCGACCGCAGGCGTAAGCAGCAGCGCAGGAATAAGGGCCGCCAGCACTGATTTTTTCAACCGGTTAAACATGCCTTGATCCTGTAAAAGTCTCCTGCCATTGGACAGGAAAGTCATGCCAATGTTCTGTGGCGGCGTTTCCTTTCCTGCCGCGGCTCTATCTTAACCACAGTGGCGACACAAGCAAATGCCGCCGTCACATTGACGTGAAGTGAAAAATGGGCTGTCTCGCGCGAAATTTGTAGCAAAAAATTGAATAGCGGAAAGGCAACGCGACAGGCGTAGCGACAACATGAAATTAAAGTTACGTAAAGTTGCTCAAAATAATTGAATCTGGCATGGAATTTTCCAGGTTTACTCTGAAAAACACGTCTGAAATCCCACGGTTGGCCCGCTTTATCCATCAGTGATTTTTATCGTGATGCTCTGGTCGTGCATCACCAGCCCAGAAATGAATGGTCAGGTTTTGCTCACTGGTCAACTGGCGGCGCGCGATGACAGCATTAACCCACACGATGAGGCGCTGTCATCTGCTGTGCATCCCTTTCCCTGGTGACTGCTGGTTTTTCCGGCCAGCTATTTTTCAACTCGCCTGCACAGCTCAATTAACAGCCTTATTCAATCAGCTGGCGCAATGATTTCTGCTGGCAGCCAAACGCCGGACAGCCCGCCAGTACAGGCGTTTTGCCCGCCGCGCGCTGTGGTATAGATAAAGCACTTTTTCAAACGGACTGTGAATTAACGCGCAGTGCATGCCGGAGAGTTTCTATGCGTTCTGTTGTTTCCTATGCCCTGATTGCCATCGTGGGTGGGATGGTCGGTGCCGCCGTAATCAAAAGCGATGACCTGTATCAGCGTATCGCGGGCCATTTTTCCGCTGAACCTGCCGATCCGGACGGGTTCTGGAGCACGCCGGCGGTCGCGGGCTACGGCAAAATTCATTATGAAGCCGACGCCGCGTTTAAACCGGCGGTGGGGCTGAGCAACAAAGTGGTGTTCCAGCTGACCCGCAATGAAGGCGATATCAAACGGCCTAACCTCGGGCTGGAGCGCGTGGCGCGCGTGGTCAATCTGTACATCGCCGCTGGCGTACCGGCCGAACAGCTGCAGTTTGTGGTGTCGATGACCGGCGATGCCACGCCCGCCACGCTGGATAACGCGCATTTTAAGCAGTTTTACGGCGTCGATAACCCCAACCTCGCGCTGATTGGCGCGCTGAACAAGCTGGGCGTCAAAGTCTCGGTGTGCGATCAGTCGGTGGCGTTCCATCACTATCCGCGCGACTGGATCGACCGGTCGGTGATTCATGCATTATCCAGCCCGACCACGGTGTCGACGCTGGAAAATCAGGGCTATGCCTTTTTACAGATGTAATCGCGTCTTTGGTTAAGGAGAAGTGTCATGCGTCCAGCATCCTATATTGTTATCGCCGCGCTGGCGGGCTTTGTCGGTGGAAATGTGCTGCAGCTGCCGGAACTGGTGGATAAAGTCAGCGGGAAATTCGCTGACCAGAAAACCGAACCGGCGGATTTCTGGAGCACGCCGGCGATTGCCGGTTACGGTAAAATTCACTTTGTTAACACGCCGGATTACAACCCGGCCAACACGCCCGGGCTGAGCAATAAGATTGTGTTTCAGATCAACCGCAGTGAAGGGGATATCCATCAGCCGAACCTCGGCCTTGAGCGCGTGGCACGCGTCACCAACCTCTATTACGCGGCCGGCGTGCCGCTGAATCAGCTCAACTTTGTGGTGTCGATCAACAGCGATGCGGTGCCGGCAGCGCTCAATAACGATCAGTTCCGTAAAGCGTACGGCAGCGATAACCCTAACCTGAAGCTGATTGATGAGCTGAAAAAAGCCGGGGTGAAAGTCACCATTTGCGATCAGTCGGTGGCCTTCCATCAGCTGGAGCGCGACTGGATCGATACCCGCGTCACGCACACGCTCTCCAGCGGCACCACCGTCGCCTCGCTGCAAAACGAAGGTTACGCCTTCCTGATGTTGTAATCCTGCCGGCAGCCGCGCAGGCTGCTGTCATCTTTTCGTCATCCCTTCGCGATGTCACTGTCACAGTTCGCCGTTAGTTTAGGCGCCAATGAGATCGATCTCATCGGCACTTTACGAGGCGAACATGTCCGACTTACTCACGGTGGCAAAGCTGGCAGGCGTTTCACGCGCCACGGCCGCGCGCGCCTTTTCCGATCCCCATCTGCTGCGGCGCGACACGCTGGAGAGAGTGCTGGCGGCGTCGGAGCAGCTCGGCTTTCGTCCTAACCACATCGCGCGCCAGCTGCGCACGCAGCACTCCACCACCTTCGGCGTGCTGCTGCCCTCGCTGCTTAACCCGATCTTCTCCTGCCAGTTACAGGCGATGGAACGCCAGGCGCGCGACGCCGGCTATGGCCTGCTGGTGGCCACCAGCGATTACCAGCCCGAGCGCGAAGCCGCCATCGTGGAACATATGCTGCGCCAGCGCGTGGCGGGCCTGGTCCTGACGGTGGCCGACGCGGATAACAGCGCGGTGCTCAGCACGCTGCAGGCGGCTGGCCTGCCATTTGTGCTGGCGCATAACGTGCCGCAGCACAGCCACTGGCCGGCGGTGTGCGTGGATAACCGCCAGGCGATGCGCGAAGCCACCGCACAGCTGCTGGCGCTTGGTCATCGCCGCATTGCCATGGTCGCCGGACCGATGCTGCAGTCAGACCGTGCGCGCCTGCGCTATCAGGGCTATTGCGATGCCATGCAGCACGCGGGCCTGACGGCGCTGCCGGTGATTGAGATGGCCAGCCACACCCAATCCGACTTTACGCTGCTGGCCCCGATGCTCGGCGGTGCCACCCCGCTCAGCGCCGTAATCTGCACTAACGACCTGCTGGCCATCAGCCTGATTGGCGCGGCGGCGCGCGCGGGCGTGCCTGTGCCACAGCAGCTCGCGGTGATGGGCTTTGACGGGATTGCGATGGGGGCACAAATGGCCCCGTCGCTGGCCAGCGTAGCGCAGCCCGCCGAACGGCTCGGCGCCTGCGCCATCGATATGTTGTTGCATAACGTCAGCCGCGGCACCCGCGTGCTGCCACATCAGTTGCGGAGCGGTGAGAGTGTTGCTGCCCCCGCGTTTATTGCCACCACCAGGGAACCTCATGATGCTGCATAAAAAAGTAAAAATTTACGCCGGCGCCATCGCGCTCAGCGCCAGCGCGTTGTTTACCAGCCTGACGCAGGCGGCGGAAACCGCCATCTGTTACAACTGTCCGCCCGAGTGGGCCGACTGGGGCACTCAGCTCAAAGCGATTGCCAGAGACACCGGCATTCAGGTGCCGCAGGACAACAAAAACTCCGGCCAGGCGCTGGCGCAGCTGGTGGCGGAGCAGGGCAATCCGGTGGCCGACGTGGTCTATTACGGCGTCAGCTTCGGCATTCAGGCCGACAGCGCCGGCGTGGTCGCCAGTTACAAACCGGCGCACTGGGATGACATTCCTGCCGGCATGAAAGACAGCAACGGCAAATGGGTGGCGCTGCACTCGGGCACCATGGGCTTTATGGTCAACGTCGATGCGCTGGGCGGCGCGCCGGTGCCGCAATCCTGGGACGACCTGCTGAAGCCGGAATACAAAGGCATGATTGGTTATCTCGATCCGGCCAGCGCCTTTGTCGGTTACGTGGCGGCCGTGGCAGTCAACCAGGCGAAGGGCGGCAACATGCAGGACTTCACGCCGGCGCTGAACTGGTTCAAAAAGCTGCAGGCGAATCAGCCTATCGTGCCTAAGCAGACCGCGTATGCGCGCCTGATTTCCGGCGAGATTCCGATTCTGCTCGACTATGACTTCAATGCTTACCGCGCCCGCTACAAAGATCACGCTAACGTCGCCTTTGTTATTCCCAAAGAGGGCACGGTAACGGTGCCGTACGTCATCAGCCTGGTGAAGAATGCACCGCACGCGGCAAACGGCAAAAAAGTGATCGACTATGCGCTGTCGGACAAAGGGCAGGCCATCTGGGCCAGCGCGTTCCTGCGCCCGGTGCGCACCGGCGCCATGAGCGCAGAAGCGAAGAAATATTTCCTGCCGGACAGCGACTATGCGCGTGCGCACACCGTTGACTATCAGCAGATGGCGGCAGCGCAGAAAGCCTTCTCGGCGCGCTATCTGAGTGAGATTCGCTGATGGCGATGACCGACACCCTGGCGGCTTCGTGCCGCCGGACACCGCGCCTGGCCGGCAGCCGCTGGTTATGGCTGACACTGCCGGCGCTGCTGTTCTTCTGCGCCTTCTGGCTGCTGCCGTTTGTCCGGCTGCTGCAGATGGCGATGCAGGACGATCGCAGCACCCGGCACAGCGGCTACTGGACGGTACTGACGCAGCCACACTATCTGCTCAGCCTGCTGAATACCGTGCTGCTGTCGCTCGCCGTCACGCTGGTGACGCTGGCCATCGCCGCGACAGTCGGCTGCTTTCTGGCACGCCAGCGCTTTAGCGGACGCAGCACGCTGCTGGCGCTGCTGACGTTTCCGCTGGCCTTTCCGGGCGTGGTGGTGGGATTTCTGGTGGTGATGCTGGCGGGCCGTCAGGGACTGCTGGCGCAAATCAGCCTGGCGCTGTTCCACGAGCGCTGGATGCTGGCCTATTCGTTTACCGGCCTGTTTATTGGCTATCTCTATTTTTCACTGCCGCGCGCCATCATCACGCTGGTGGCGGCGAGTGAAAAACTCGACCGCTCTCTTGAAGAGGCAGCGCGTTCGCTGGGTGCCAGTCAGTGGCGCATCACCTGGGATGTGATTGTGCCGGGGCTGCAGCCGGCGCTGCTCTCCACCGGCGCGCTCTGTTTTGCCACCAGCATGGGTGCCTTCGGTACCGCGTTTACCCTGGGCACCGATCTGGCGGTGCTGCCGCTGACCATTTATGGCGAATTCACCAACTACGCCAATTTCGCCACCGCCGCCGCACTGTCGGTGGTGATGGGCGGCGTCGCCTGGCTGGCACTGATGCTGGCGCGCCGACTGGCTCACCAGGAGGTGACATGAGACGTCGCGGCCTGTTCAGCCTGCAACTGCTGGTCACCGTGCTCACCGCGCTGTTCATGATCGTGCCGGTGGTGCTGTCGATGCTGGCCGGCGTGACCAACAACTACTTTACCGGCCTGCGCAGCGGCCTGACGCTGAAGTGGGTGACCCAGGTGTGGCAGCTTTACGCCGACACCTTCTGGCTGTCGCTGCTGATTGCGCTGGCCTGCCTGCTGATCACGCTGCTGATCGGCGTGCCGGCAGCGTGGGGATTGTTAAAAGCGCCGCGGCGCTGGGCGGCGCGCATCGAAGAGTGCCTGATGCTGCCGGTCGCGCTGCCGGGCCTCGCCACCGCGCTGGGCATCATCCTGCTGTACGGCCAGTTCTCCGGCCTGCGCGATAGCTGGCTGTTCATTCTCATCGGTCACGTGCTGTTTACCTTGCCGTTTATGCTGCGCCCGGTGCTGGCGGTAATGCAGGCGGTGGAGATGCCGCGGCTGGAAGAGGCGGCGGCCAGTCTCGGTGCCAGCCTGTGGCAACGCTTTTTTACCGTGGTGGTGCCCAACTGTCGCAACGGCATTCTCGCCGGGGCGTTTATGGTGATCACCCTGTCGGTGGGTGAGTTCAACATCACCTGGATGCTGCATACGCCGCTGACAAAAACGCTGCCGGTGGGGCTGGCAGACAGCTATGCCTCAATGCGACTGGAAGTGGGCTCGGCCTACACGCTGATCTTTATTTTGCTGATTCTGCCGCTGCTGCTGATGCTCAACGCGGTCAATCACTGGCTCAACCGTACGCTCACGCGTGCTAATAAGGAGGCGGCATGAACCCTGCGGCCGTAACCGTTACGCTGCGCCAGTGTGCGCGGCACTTTAATCACCAGCTGGCGCTGCAGCCGCTCGATCTGACGGTGCAGCCTGGCGAAACCCTGGTGCTGCTCGGTCCGTCCGGCTGTGGCAAAACCACCACGCTGCGCATCATCAGTGGCCTGGAGCGCTGTGACGACGGCGGCGAAGTGTGGTTTGACGATCGTAACGTGACAGCGCTGCCGATCGAGAAACGCAACGTGGGCATGGTGTTCCAGAACTACGCGCTGTTTCCTCATCTCAACGTGGCGCAGAACGTCGCCTACGGCCTGAAAGTGCAGGGCGTGGCGCGCGCCGAACGCGACGCGCGCGTGCAGGAGATGCTGGCCCTGGTGGATCTCAGCGCGCTGGCGCAGCGCAGCATCGACAAGCTGTCGGGCGGTCAAAAGCAGCGCGTAGCGCTGGCTCGTGCGCTGGCGGCGCGTCCGAAGGTGCTGCTGTTTGATGAGCCGCTGGCGGCGCTGGATGCGCGCCTGCGCGACCGGCTGCGGCTGGAGATTGGCGCGCTGCTGAAACAGCTGGCGATCACCGCCGTCTACGTCACGCACGATCAGCAGGAAGCGATGGCGCTGGGCGATCGCATTGCGGTGATGGAGCAGGGACGTCTGGTGCAGATCGATACGCCGCAAAATATTTACCAGCGCCCGGCGTCACAGTTTGTCGCGGATTTTGTCGGCGCGATTAACTGTGTCGGGGTCGATGCGCGTGGCAATCCGCAGCATTTCTGCCGCCCGGAGGATGTGCTGCTGGCGGCGGACCAGCGCTACGCACGCCCCGGTTTCATCCTCGGCACCACCTTTCTCGGCGCAGCGCAGCGGCTGAGTATTGATATCGGGCTGGCGGCGCCGATCCAGGTTGATCGCCACGCGCGCGAAGCCTGGCACGCCGGCCAGCCGGTAAGCTGGACGCTGGCGCAGGATGCCGCGCTGCACTTTTCTGCCTGATAAGGAGCTGTTGTGACTGACGCAATGACGCTGATTGCGCAAATCAGCGATTTACACATCAAGGCCCATGGCCGTCTCTCCTATAAAAAAGTGGATACGCACGCTGCGCTGCTGCGGGTGATCGACACGCTGAATCAGCTGGTGCCGCGACCGGATACGGTGGTGATTACCGGCGACCTGGTGGATTTTGGCACTGCGGAAGAGTACCAGACGCTGCGCGAGGCGCTGCGCCATCTGCAGCTGCCGTTCCTGCTGATGCCGGGCAATCACGACGATCGCCAGCAACTGCGCGCCGCGTTTCCTGAGCATCATTACCTGCAGCACGGCGAAACGCTCAACTGGCAGATGCGTGTGAATCATCTGCAACTGCTGGCGCTCGACTCCAGCGTACCGCATCAGCCGTGGGGCTACGTCGATGACGCACAGCTGCAATGGCTGGCAGAGCAGCTGGCGCGTGAGCCTGATTTGCCGACGCTGGTGCTGCTGCATCATCCGCCGTTCCTGAGCGGCATTGGCCATATGGATCGGCAGCCGCTGCGCAATCCGGCGGCGCTGGCTGCCATCGTTGGTCAGCATCCCCAGGTGGAACGGGTGTTGAGCGGTCACCTGCACCGCTCGGTGCAGGCGCGTTTTGCCGGCACGCTGGCCTGCGTGGCGCCCGGTGTGTCGCATCAGGTGGCACTGGATTTGCGTGACCACGGTCCGGCGAACTTTGTGCTGGAACCGCCCGGTTTTCTGCTGCATCGCTGGCAGCCGCAGCAGGGGATGACTACGCATCTGTGCGCGATCGGCGATTATCCAGGACCGTGGCCGTTTTACGATGCGCAGGGTTTAATTGATTAGCACCAGTAATAGCACAATAAAAAAGCGTTCCTGAGGGTCTGCGTCGTAGTCAATTTGGCTCAGAGGTGTACAATTGTCTGTTACCTCACCAGGGTAAACACCTCCAATTATAACAAGATAGTCAGGCACGCTAACTTATGAAGCTACTCACCAGGGCGGTTGCGCCATGTTAACGCGCATCCGGCCAAAAACTGATCTGCGCACGCTGATTGCGCTGCTGGCGATCACCAGTATTGTCATCACACTGGCTAATACGCTGTACGCCACCTGGCGCGTACAGCGTATGGTGCTGATCGAAAGCACTCTTGAAGCCAATCGCGCTTACGCCACCAAGCTGGCGGCCACCACCGAAGTGTTTTTCCAGCTGGCGCAGTCGCAGCTGCACTACAGCGCCAATCAGCTGGGTAAAGATTTCGACAATCCCGAACTGCTGCAGCAGGAAGTGAACCGACTGCGCGAACAGACCAGCAGTTTTAACTCGGTGGCGATTGTCGACAGCAACGGCGTGATTAAAGCCATTTCGCCGGAATCGCTGATGCTGAAAGGCATGCAGCTCACCAGCCAGTCTTCGCGCGAAGCGCTGGCGCAGCGCCAGCCGATGGTCAGCCGGCCCACCATTTCTGCCACCAATAACCTGCTGGTGTTTGTTTCCTGGCCGGTATGGAGCACCGATGGGCGCTATCTTGGCTACGTCGGCGGCACTATTTATCTGAAGAAAAAGAGCATTCTTAACGTGCTGCTCGGCGAGCAGTACTATCGTAACGGCACCCATGTTTACGTGCTGGATCGCGAAAACCGCGTGCTGTATCACCAGAACAATCAGCTGATTGGCAAAAACGTGCCGGGCATCGTCAGCGATCGTCAGCGCCAGGAGCACAGCAATGGCGAAGTTCAGCTGACGGAAGAGGGTACGGCGAAGCTGGCGGGCTACGCTGTGGTGCCCACCACCGGCTGGATGGTGGTGGCGCTCAAGCCGACAAACGTCACGCTGGCGCCGCTCTCCGGGCTGCTGCTCCAGGTGCTGAAGAATTCGGTGCCGTTTGCGCTACTGACGCTGCTGGTGGCGGTGATTCTGGCCCGGCTGATTGCCTTGCCGCTGTGGCAGCTGGCGCGCAAAGCCAGCCAGATGGATACCCAGGGCGTTTCCGGGGAAATTGGCGTGATCCGCGCCTGGTACTTTGAAGCGGCGCAGGTGAAGCGCGCGCTGCTCACCGGCATTGGTCTGGTGCAGGATAAAATCGGCCGGCTTAAGTCAGAGGTGCAGAGCGATCCCATGACCAGCCTGCTCAATCGCCGCGGCCTGAGCGCGGTGCTCGACTATTTCGATACCATGCAGCAGCCGTTTGCCGTGCTGGCGCTGGATATTGACCATTTCAAGCGGGTGAATGATAACTTCGGGCATGATGTTGGCGACGAGGTGATCAAACAGGTGGCGCGCACGCTGCGCCAGAGCGCGCGTCAGACCGACGTGGTGTGCCGGAACGGCGGCGAAGAGTTTCTGATGCTGCTTCCCGCCACCGCCCCTGATGAAGCGCGGGTGATTGCGGAGCGCGTGCGCACCAGCATTGCCGGCGGCTGGATTGATCCGGTCGGGCAGATCACGATTTCGATTGGTATCGCCAGCTGGCAGCCGACGCACGGCAGTCAGGAGCAGATTCTGAAGCAGGCCGATGATGCGCTATATCAGGCGAAAAACGCCGGACGTAACTGCGTGGTGATTGCCGGGCAGGAAGCGCTGGCCAGCACGGTTTCGCGCTATTAATCGCGCAGCGTCACAGCAGGATAAAAAAACGGGTGCCTGGCGGGCACCCGTTGGTAATCAGGCTGATTTCAGGTAATCGAGCACGATATCGTGGTGGTTCGAGGTTTTAAAATCGTCGAACACCTTCTCCACTTTGCCATCGCCGCCAATCAGGAAGCTGATGCGGTGAATGCCGTCGTAGGTTTTCCCCATAAAGGTTTTCTCACCCCAGACGCCAAACTGCTCGCAAACCTGATGATCTTCATCCGACAGCAGGGTGAAGTTGAGTAGTTCTTTCTCGACAAAGCGAGACAGTTTTTCCGGCTTGTCGGTGCTGATGCCCAGCACTTCCACGCCCGCCTTCTTTAAATCATCCATGTTATCGCGCAGACCACAGGCCTGCGTGGTGCAGCCCGGCGTCATGGCTTTCGGGTAGAAATAGACCAGAACGCGCTGTCCCTGGAAGTCGGCCAAATTTACTTGTTCGCCATCCTGATCGGGCAAGCTAAATTTCGGTGCGGTGTCACCGGCTTTCAGTGGATTCATCACAACTCTCCATTTTTTTCTTCATGCTGTGGGTAATACACCATCAGCGGCAAAAGCGCCAGGTGGAGTTTACCTCAGGGTTATTTCACTACACGGTATGCCGGCGCGGCAGAGTGTGTGGCGGAATAACCCGGAGCCTGATTCAGACGGCGCTGTGCGCGTCGTCGGTGACACTATAGAGGCGAATTGAACCTTGTGCATGCAGTTCTTCGCACAGCCGATGGAAAGCCTGCTCAAACGGTGCGCTGGCATGATTCGCCGGGCTGTGCGCGGTCATCTGAATATAGAGCACCGGCGGCGCGTCGTCCTGGGCGGGCGTAATGCGCGACACCAGCTCGGCGATGTTCATCTGATGTTTATCGAACAGATCGGTGAAGCGTTCGATGATATGCGGTGAGTCCGGCACTTCCACCTGTACCCAGACGGTGGCGGGCATCGGCGGCGTCACGCGCGCATTGGTGCGCTTCATCACGATCAGCAGCTCTAGCTCGGCACCCTTCATCGGCAGGGTCGATTCAATCAGGGTAATGGCGTTCCAGCTGCCGGAGAGCAGCATAATAAAGGTGAACTCGTCGCCCAGCATCGCCAGGCGGCTGTCTTCAATGTTGCAACCGCAGCTGCTGACGTGGCGGGTAATAGTATTGACGATACCCGGACGATCAACGCCCAGAGCGGTGATCACCAGATGGTGCGGCTGTGACTGCGGCAAAATGGCGTTTCCTGTACGTTCGCTAATAACCATAAGGTAAACATAAAAAAAACTGCTGACAAGCGCGGTAATGGCGTGGCTCGCTTGCTTTTCTTTCGGCGGAAAACGTAACATGAGGCACTTGTTTGTCGAGGGGATAGCCCATGTTCACCGGAAGTATTGTTGCGCTCATTACGCCTTTGAATGAAAAAGGTGATGTCTGCCGCGCAAGTCTGAAAAAACTGATTGATTATCATGTCGCCAGCGGTACGGCGGCGATTGTTTCTGTTGGCACCACCGGCGAATCCGCGACCCTCAGCCATGAAGAGCATGGCGATGTGGTGATGCAAACCCTGGAGCTGGCCGATGGCCGCATTCCCGTGATTGCCGGGACCGGCGCGAATGCCACCGCCGAAGGGATCTCTCTGACAAAACGCTTTACCGGCACCGGCGTAGTCGGCTGCCTCACCGTGACCCCGTACTACAACCGTCCGACGCAGGAAGGTCTGTACCAGCACTTCAAAGCGATCGCCGAAAGCACCGATCTGCCACAGATGCTGTATAACGTCCCGTCACGTACCGGCTGTGACATGCTGCCGGAAACCGTTGCCCGCCTGGCTGAAATCAAAAATATTATCGGAATCAAAGAGGCCACCGGGAACTTATCGCGTATTTCGCAGATCCAACAGCTGGTTGGAGATGAGTTCATTATTGTCAGCGGTGATGACGCGACAGCGCTGGACTCCATGCAACTGGGCGGCAAAGGCGTTATTTCGGTCACGGCTAACATTGCAGCACGTGAAATGGTTGAACTCTGTGCGCTGGCACAAGAGGGCAAATTTGCCGAAGCGCGTCGCCTGAATCAGCGTCTGATGCACCTGCACCAGACGCTTTTCTGTGAACCGAATCCTATCCCGGTGAAATGGGCCGCGAAACAGCTAGGATTAATCGCCGATGACACGCTGCGCTTGCCGATGACGCCGCTGACCGAAGCCGGTCAGGCGAAAACCGCGCAGGCGCTGATCCAGGCGGGTCTGCGATAATTTAGGGAGAATCAATGAGTTATTCAGTTAAGCGCTCGACGCTGGCAACCGTGGTGGGCCTGTCCACCCTGATGCTGCTAACAGCTTGTTCCAGCGATCAGCGTTATAAGCGCCAGGTCAGCGGTGATGAATCTTACCTGCAGGCGCCTGAACTGCATGATTTAAAAGCCCCGGCGGGCATGATTCTGCCGCTGCAGAATGGTGATTACGATGTGCCGCACAGCGTGGCGAAAGGCGCGCTGGGTAAAGAGCTCGACATCCGTCCACCGGCGCAGCCGCTGGCGCTGATGAACGGCACCCGCGCGCAGTTCACCGGTAACACCGGCGTGCTGGCGGTTGACAGCAGCCGTGGCTCCATCTGGTCGCAGGTGGTGAACGTGGTGCAGTCATACAAATTCCCGGTTGCCCAGCGTGATGATGCGGCGCAGCAGCTCACCACCGATTGGGTGCAGTGGAACCGTGCTGACGAAGATAACCAGTATCGCGGCCGTTACCAGATCAGCGTGCAGAACCAGGGCTATCAGCAGGTGCTGACCGTACGTCTGCTGGAACTGCAGCAGCAGGGCCAGACGGTCACCACGCCGGTCCAGGTTCAGCGCTATACCGGTCAGATGCTGAATGACATCAGCACCGGCCTGGATAAGATCGATACCGCCAGCCAGGATGCGGCTGCCGGACGTGCCAGCGGACAGATTGATGTCCAGAGCGGCGCGGACGACACCGGCCTGCCACTGCTGGTGCTGCGCTCACCGTTTAACGTCACCTGGCAGCGTCTGCCGGCGGCGCTGAAGCGTATGGGCATGGAAGTTACCGATGACAACCGCTCGCAAGGCAGTCTGAAAGTGACCTACAAGCAGCCGGGCAGCAGCGCGTTTGACGCCATCGGCGCGAAAGATCCGGAACTGCCAAACGGCGACTACAAGTTGCAGGTGGGCGATCTCGATAACCGCAGCAGCCTGCAGTTCATCGATCCGAAAGGACACGTACTCACCCAGGCGCAGAATGATGCGCTGGTGGCGGTCCTGCAGGGCGCACTGAACAAATAAATGCAATAAAGGCCGGAGATTCTCCGGCCTTTTTGTTTTGGTTTTGGCATAATAGCGCCCGGCGAGGTAAACGATTGCGTCAGGCAGTCATCGCGCGGTGAAACACCGCTGAACACGGGTTCTTTCATGTTTGGAGTTAACAAGATGCAAAAGCGAGCTGAGTTGTATCGCGGTAAAGCGAAAACCGTATACAGCACCGACAATCCGGATCTGCTGGTACTTGAATTCCGCAACGATACGTCAGCAGGAGACGGTGCACGAATCGAGCAGTTTGATCGTAAAGGCATGGTGAACAACAAGTTCAACCATTTCATCATGACCAAACTGCAGGAAGCGGGCATTCCGACCCAGATGGAAGCGCTGCTTTCTGATAACGAAGCGCTGGTGAAAAAGCTGGAGATGGTGCCGGTAGAGTGCGTGGTGCGCAACCGGGCGGCCGGATCGCTGGTGAAACGTCTGGGCGTGGAAGAGGGCATGCTGCTCAATCCACCGCTGTTTGATCTCTTCCTGAAAGATGACGCCAAACACGACCCGATGGTCAACGAATCGTACTGCGAAACCTTTGGCTGGGTGAGCAAGGCCAACCTGGCGCGCATGCAGGAGCTGACCTTCAAAGCCAACGAAGTGCTGAGCAAACTGTTTGATGATGCCGGCCTGATTCTGGTGGACTTCAAGCTGGAGTTCGGTCTGTTCAAAGGTGAAGTGACGCTGGGCGACGAATTCTCGCCAGACGGCGCGCGTCTGTGGGACAAAGAGACCATGGACAAGATGGATAAAGACCGTTTCCGTCAGAGCCTCGGCGGCCTGATCGAAGCGTACGAAGAAGTGGCACACCGTCTGGGTGTCAAACTGGACTAAGCTTCTGCCGGTGTGCGTCACGGTATAACAGACGCAAACCTTTCAGCGCATGAAGGTCGCCCTGGCTGGCGGCCTTTTTTATTGTCTGTTTACGGCCTTCACGCTGCACTCTGCGCGCAATCTCGCTCCGCTGGCATCGCATTGCTGGTACTAACCTCTGCCGCCAACTAAAATCATGCAAAAGTCATTGATAACAGGAGCAGGCCATGCGCTGGCAAGGGCGTCGTGAAAGCGACAATGTGGAAGATCGTCGCGGCGATTCGCCGGGTTTTAGTTCTGGCGGACGCCAGATTCGTCTGCCGCGCGGCAAGGGCGGCATTATTCTGCTGATTGTGGTCGCGGTCGCTGGCTATTACGGCTACGACCTCACCGCGCTGCTGGAAGGCGGCGCGCCGGTGTCGCAGCAGCAGCAGCGTCAGGTCAATTCGGCGCAGGATAACGAGGCGGCCAAATTCACCTCGGTGATCCTCGCCACCACCGAAGATACCTGGGGCAAACTGTTCCAGCAGATGGGCAAACAATACGCGCCGCCAAAGCTGGTGATGTATCGCGGTGCGACGCGCACTAACTGCGGCACCGGCCAGTCGGCAATGGGGCCGTTCTACTGCCCGGCCGATCAGACGGTATATATCGATCTCTCTTTCTATGACGACATGAAAACCAAACTCGGAGCCGGGGGGGATTTTGCCCAGGGTTACGTCATCGCCCACGAAGTAGGGCATCACGTGCAGAAACTGCTGGGTATCGAACCGAAAGTGCGCCAGATGCAGCAGGGCGCCACGCAGGCGCAGGTGAACCAGCTGTCGGTGAAGATGGAGCTGCAGGCGGACTGCTTTGCTGGCGTCTGGGGTCACTATATGCAGCAGGAGAACATTCTTGAGGTGGGCGATTTACAGGAAGCGCTGAACGCCGCCGAGGCGATTGGCGACGATCGTCTGCAGCAGCAAAGTCAGGGGCGCGTAGTGCCGGACAGCTTCACTCACGGCACCTCACAGCAGCGCTACACCTGGTTCAAACGCGGTTTTGACAGCGGCAATCCGGGCCAGTGCAATACCTTCGCCAGTAACTGATGTTGCACGCTGAACTGACGGCGGCGATGCAGCAAGCCGGTATCCGCCGTCTGTGCGTAATAGCCGGTGAAGCTGGCTGGGCGCGCCATGAGGCGGCCACATGGCAGGCCGCACTGCCCGGTGACTGGTTAACGGTCAGCGACAGCGATGACTTCCCGCAGCGCGTCGCGCCTGCGGCGCTGCGTACCCTGCTGGGCCGGGAATTCCGGCATGCCATTTTCGATGCGCGCCACGGCTTTCATGCGGAAGCGTTCGCTGCGCTGGCCGGGACGCTGCGGGCCGGCAGCTGGCTGCTGTTACTGACGCCAGACTGGAACGCCTGGCCGGCGCAACCCGATCGCGACAGCCTGCGCTGGGCCGATGTCGACCAGCCCATCGCCACGCCGCATTTCATCCACCATCTGCAACAGCATATCCTGCAGGATGCGCAGGTGATGCTGCTGCGTCAGCACCAGACGCCGCGCCTGCCGGCACCGCAGTCCTTCGCGCCGTGGCAGTGTCGCGCCCCCGAGCAGCAGGCGCAGATTGTCCGTCAGCTGTGCGCCATGCCGCCCGGTGTCGCGGTGATCATCGCCCCGCGCGGTCGCGGCAAATCGGCACTGGCGGGGATGCTGGCGCGCCAGACGCAAAGCGCGCTGGTGACGGCGCCGGCCAAAGCCGCGACGGAGGTGCTGGCGCAGTTCGCCGCTGAGCAGTTTAGCTTTATGGCCCCGGATGCGATTCTCGCTCAGCCGCAGGAGGCTCAGCCGCTGGCAGAATGGCTGATTGTGGATGAGGCCGCGGCGATCCCCGCGCCGCTGTTACAGCAGCTGGTGCAGCATTTTCCACGCGTTCTGCTGACCACCACGGTGCAGGGCTACGAAGGTACTGGGCGCGGTTTCATGCTGCGCTTTTGCGCCACGCTGCCGCAGGTGCGCTATTTCCAGCTGGATGAGCCGCTGCGCTGGTCGGCGCAGGATCCGCTGGAGCAGTGGCTGAGTGCGGCGCTGCTGTTTGCTGAGGCCGAAGCCTGCGACGCACCCGCGCAGACAGCGATTTTTGCCGCTACGCCCACGCAGCACGCCGACGCCTTACAGGCCGGCTATCGTCTGCTGGCGAGCGCCCACTATCGCACCTCGCCACTCGATCTGCGACGTATGCTGGATGCGCCCGGCATGCATTTCTGGCTGGCCGGGCAGCCGCAGCAGGTCACCGGCGCGCTGTGGCTGGTGGAAGAGGGCGGACTGGATGCCGCGCTGGCGCAGGCGGTGTGGGCCGGCTTACGTCGTCCGCGCGGCAATCTGGTGGCGCAGTCATTAGCGGCACATGCCGGTTTTACTGAAGCGGCGACGTTACGTTCGCTGCGCATCAGCCGCATCGCCGTGCAGGCCGCGCAGCGCCAGCGCGGCATCGGTCGCGCGCTGGTGGCGACGGCGCGGCAGCAGGCGCAGGGCGCGGACTATCTGTCGGTGAGCTTTGGCTACACCGCAGCGCTGTGGCAGTTCTGGCGCGCCTGCGGCTTTACGCTGGTGCGTATCGGTTCACAGCGCGAAGCCAGCAGCGGTTGCTATGCGGCGATGGCGATTTGTGCGCTGACGCCTGCCGGTGAAGCCCTGCAGCAGCGCGCCGCGCAGCGTCTGGCGCGCGACTGGCCGTGGCTGCAAAAGCTGATCGCGGTGCCGCTGACCCTGTCGTCCACCGACCATCAATCTCTCAGCGCCGACGACTGGCCGCTGCTGGCCGCGTTTGCCTGGGCGCAGCGGCCGTTTGAAGCCAGCTATCCGGTGCTGCAGCGGCTGGCTGGTGTCGCATCGCCACCCTTGCTGTGTGCCATACTGCAACAAAAAAAAACGCTGAGTGAAGCGGCACGGCTGGCCGGTGTGAGCGGGCGTAAAGCGCTGATGCTCAGGCTGCGCGCGGAGGCGGCTGACGCACTCACCACGCTGGATGCCGCCACCGCGCAGCACTGGCAGCAGCGCCTCGGCACATTGCAATAAATCCATTATCTCGTTCAAATTTTCCCAATATCACTTTGCCGTCAGCGGCGTATAGTGATTTGAGGAGGACGTTATGGCACTACGATATGTAATTGTTCAGCAACCGGATAACGCCGCGCAGCTGTTTCTGCTGTATCACGGCGTGAACGACAACCCCGATTCGATGGCGCAGATTGGCAGCTGGTTCGCGCAGGCGTTTCCGCAGGCGCAGGTGGTGTCAGTGGGCGCACCTTATCCGGCCAGCGCGCCGCAGGGCCGCCAGTGGTATGCCGAGATACCGGAACACGACCGCTCGCAGCAGCAGGGCGTGGATGCGGTGATGCCGTCCTTTGTCGAGTCGGTGCGTCACTGGCAGCAGCAGAGCGGCGTGCGGCCGGAAGCCACCGCGCTGGTCGGTTTTTCGCAGGGCGGCACCATGGTGCTGGAAGGCGTAAAAGCCCAGCCGGATCTGGCGGGACGCGTGGTGGCCTTTAGCGGCCGCTACGTCACGCTGCCGGAGCAGGCCAGCACGCGCAACACTATCCACCTGATTCACGGCGATTATGACGAGCAGGTGCCGATGCAGCATGCGGAAGCGGCGATGCAGCGCTTAACCGCGCTGGGCGGCGATGTGACGCTGGATATCGTTGACGACCTGCCGCACGCAATTGATGAACGCAGCATGCAGCTGGCACTGAATCACCTGCGCTACACCGTGCCGCGCCGCTATTTCGATGAGGCGCTGAGCGGGGCGAAGCCGGGCGACGACGATGTGGTGATGATGGTGTGAGACCGGCGCGCCATAAAACAAAGGTCGCCGTGCAGGGCGACCTTATACGCTAAACGATCAGCGGCGACTACTTCTTCTTCGGCCAGTCGTCGTCATCGTCCCACTTATCGTTGAAATCGCGATGCGGTGGCAGATCCGGTTTGTTATCCATATATTTTTTATGATCGATGCGCTTCAGGTCTTTGTAGACGTTCATCAGCACGCCCACCATCAGCAGAATCACAATCACCCACCAGTACTCTTTTAACCATTCCATGAGGTTTCTCCTTCAAGGTGCCATCAGGCGATCAGCTGTTCCATAATGCGCTGATACATCCGGCTCAGCAGCTGCAAATCCGAGGCTTTCACGCACTCATTGATCTTATGAATAGTGGCATTCACCGGGCCGAGCTCCACCACCTGTGCGCCCATGCGGGCAATAAAGCGCCCGTCAGAGGTGCCGCCGGTGGTTAACAGCTGCGGCTTGATCTCATTATAGTGCGCCACGGCGTTGACGACCGCATCCACCAGCTTGCCGCGTGAAGTCAGGAATGGCTGACCGGACACATTCCACTCCAGCGTATAGCGCAGCTGGTGGCGATCAAGCAGCGCCGCCACGCGATCTTTGATCATCTGATCGGTCAGTTCGGTGCTGAAGCGGAAGTTAAACTGCACGAAAAACTCGCCGGGGATCACATTGTTACTGCCGGTGCCGGCCTGCACGTTGGCGATCTGCATGCTGGTCGGCGGGAAGAACTCATTGCCCTGATCCCATTCGGTCGCCACCAGCTCGTTGAGCGCTGGCATTGCGCGATGTACCGGGTTATCAGCCAGATGCGGATAAGCCACGTGGCCCTGCACGCCGTGAATGGTCAGATTGGCGGTCATCGAGCCGCGACGACCATTCTTCACCACATCGCCGACCACTTCGGTGCTCGACGGTTCACCGACGAGGCAGTAATCCATGCGTTCATTGCGCGCCATCAGGCGCTCAACCACTTTTACCGTACCGTTGACGGCGCTGGCTTCTTCATCGGAAGTGATGAGAAACGCCAGCCGGCCAGCATGATTGGGATGGGCAGCAACGAAGCGCTCGGCCGCCACCACCATCGCCGCCAGCGAGCCTTTCATGTCCGCGGCGCCACGGCCAAACAGCATGCCGTCGCGAATCGAAGGTTCAAACGGCGGGCTGATCCAGCGGTTGGCATCGCCCGGCGGCACCACATCGGTGTGCCCGGCAAAGGCCAGCGTTTCGCCCTGGCCGCGCGTGGCCCAGAAGTTAAGCGTATCGCCAATGTGCATCGGCTCGACGTGGAAACCAATCGCCTCCAGGCGCGCAATTAACATGGCCTGGCAACCGGCGTCATCCGGACTAAGCGAGGGGCGACGAATAAGCTGCTGAGCCAGCTCAATGACCGGACAGAACATGTTATGACTTCTCCTGGATAAAGGCGTGATAAACGGGTTCTTTGAAACCCACCAGCAATGTACCGTCTGGCGCCGCCAGCACCGGACGTTTGATCAGCGCCGGGTGCGCCAGCATCAGCGCTTTGGCGCTGGCCGCATCGCGGATGGCATCGCGTTCCGCTTCCGGCAACTGACGCCAGGTGGTGCCGCGCGTGTTCAGCAGCACGTCATACCCCAGCTGGTCGATGAAGGATTGCAGCAGCGCCGCATCCAGCCCGTCAGCGCGATAATCATGAAAATGAAAGTCGATGCCGGAAGTGCTCAAATAGTTGCGTGCTTTTTTTATGGTGTCGCAATTCTTAATTCCGTACATCACCCACTGCGCTGTCATCGCGTATTCCCGTCCTGTGTTAAATAAAGCGCGAGTTTACCATAGCGCGCTGTGGGCTGTGAGGTCAGACGCGCAGCAGCGCTGTTTTTCATCTCGCCGCGACGCCAATAAACGACGCTAATCAGGGCCAGTAAACGCTTTCACTTACCTGCGAAATTGTCGCCTGCGGCATCATTAGCGATCTAAGAATTATCTTAGGTGGTAAAAACGGGCCTGGCGGATTAAGTCCGCGCTTTTATGAGTCGCATTAACAGGTTGCTGAAATGTGCGTCAGTCCGCAGTTTCGGCAAATTCAAGCTTTCTGCGGTAGTTGCCGATAGTGATGAGAGGTGGAAACGTATTCACCTGTAGAAAAAAACGGCGTAAAATCGCCACTACAAGAAGAGAGGGTATTATGGTTGAACACGAACTGGGGAACTGGAAAGAATTTATCGAAGCGATGTTACGTAAGTAATTCGTGAAGAGAAAAGCAGGGCACTTCCCAACTTGCTGTTATTCTTACCGCACACATCAATAAAGCCGCCATTCATCATGGCGGCTTTTTATTTGTCCGAAGTTAGCCTCAGTCGTGCGGCTTTGCCCGCAGCGGGAAGCGACGGCGCACCAGCACGAAGAACAGCGGCACGAAGAAGATCGCCAGTACCGTGGCGGAGATCATGCCGCCCATCACGCCAGTACCGACCGCATGCTGGCTGCCAGAACCGGCACCGCTGCTGATCGCCATCGGCAGCACGCCGAAAATAAAGGCCAGCGACGTCATCAGAATCGGCCGCAGGCGCTGCCGCGATGCCTCCAGCGTCGACTCCAGCAGTTCACGCCCTTTGCTGTTGATCTCATTGGCGAACTCGACGATCAGGATCGCATTCTTCGCCGACAGACCAATCACCGTCAGCAGGCCGACCTGAAAGTAGACGTCATTCTCCAGTCCGCGCAGCCAGGTGGCGACCAGCGCGCCCACCACGCCCAGCGGCACCACCAGCATCACCGAGAACGGAATCGACCAGCTCTCGTACAGCGCCGCGAGGCACAGGAACACTACCAGCAGCGAAATCGCATACAGCGCCGGCGCCTGCGAGCCGGAGAGACGTTCCTGATAGGAGGCACCGGTCCACTGGAAGCCAACGCCGAGCGGCAGCTGCGCCACCAGTTTCTCCATCTCATCCATCGCCGTGCCGCTGCTGACGCCGTTAGCCGCCTCGCCGACAATCTCCAGCGACGAATAGCCGTTATAGCGTTCAAGACGCGGTGAACCGGTCTCCCAGTGGCTGGTGGCGAAGGCGGAGAACGGCACCATGCCGCCGCTGTTGTTGCGCACATACCATTTGTTGATGTCGCCCGGCAGCATGCGGAATTCCGGTGCGGCCTGGACGTAGACTTTCTTCACGCGGCCGCGGTCGAGAAAATCATTCACGTAGGTTGAGCCCCAGGCGGTGGTCAGGGTGTCGTTGATGGTATCCAGCGACACGCCGAGCGCCTGCGCTTTGCGCTGGTCGACATCAATCTGCAGCTGCGGGCTGTCGTCGAGCCCGTTGTGGCGCACGCGCGACAGCGCCGGATTGTTGTCGGCCAGCGCCAGCAGCCGATCGCGCATCGCCATCAGCTCGGTGTGCCCGATGCCGCCGTGATCCTGCAACTCCATATCAAAGCCGGAGGAGCTGCCCATGCCGGTTATCGCCGGTGGACTGCTGGCGATAACGCGTGCCTCTTTGATCTTTTTGAAGGCTGCGGTGGCGCGATCGATGATGGCAAACGAGGTGCGATCGCGACCTGGCCGCTGCTCCCAGTCCTTCAGACGCACAAACAGGCGCGCCACGTTTTGTCCGTTACCGCCCGGACCGGCACCAATGGTGGAGAACACCGACAGCACATTGTCCTTCTCGGCAGTCAGGTAATAATCCTCAACCTTTGCCACCACCTGCGAGGTTTGCTGCAGCGTCGAGCCCGGCGGCAGTTGTACCTGAGTAAGAAATACGCCGCGATCTTCCAGCGGCAGGAAGGAGGTAGGCAGACGAATAAACAGGAATGCCATCACGCCGATAATCGCCAGGTAGAGCAGCAGCCAGCGGCCGCTCTTCAGCAGAATGCGCGCTACGCCGCGCTCGTAGCGTTCGGCGCTGGCATTGAAGTGACGGTTAAACCAGCCGAAAAAGCCGCGCCGGCCATGGTGCTGGCCCTGCGCCAGCGGTTTGAGCAGCGTGGAGCACAGCGCGGGTGTGAGAATCATCGCCACCAGTACCGACAGCACCATCGCCGAGACAATGGTGATGGAGAACTGGCGATAGATAGCGCCCACGGTGCCGCCAAAGAATGCCATCGGCACAAACACCGCGGACAGCACCAGCGCGATGCCCACCAGCGCGCCCTGAATCTGCCCCATCGATTTACGCGTGGCGGCACGCGGCGATAGTCCCTCTTCGCTCATGATGCGCTCGACGTTCTCCACCACCACGATGGCATCATCCACCAGCAGCCCGATGGCCAGCACCATGGCGAACATGGTCAGGGTGTTAATACTGAAGCCGCAGGCGTACAGCACCGCAAAGGTCCCAAGTAGCACCACCGGCACAGCAATGGTGGGAATCAGCGTGGCGCGGAAGTTTTGCAGGAACAGGTACATCACCAGAAACACCAGCAGAATCGCTTCCAGCAGGGTTTTCACCACGTCCTTAATGGAGGCTTTGACGAACGGCGTGGTTTCAAACGCCACTTTGGCTTCCAGTCCGTGCGGGAAGTATTGCGCCAGTTCGGCAACACGGGCGCGCACCAGCTTGTCGGTGTTCATCTCGTTAGCGCCGGAGGCCAGCTTGATGCCGAGACCGGATGCTGGCTGGCCGTTATAGCGGCTCAGGAAGTCATACTTTTCGGCGCCCATGGCGATGGTGGCCACGTCGCCGAGCGTCACCACTGAACCGTCGGTGTTGGTTTTTAGCGTAATGGCGCGAAACTGCGCGGGCGTCTGTAGCATCGACTGGGCGTTAACCGTGGCGTTCAGCGCCTGTTTGTCCACCGACGGCAACCCGCCGACCTGGCCGACCGCCACCTGAGTGTTCTGCGATTCGATGGCGCTGACCACATCGTCGGTGGTTAGCGCGTAGTTAATCAGCTTGTTGGGATCGAGCCAGATGCGCATCGCGTATTGCGAGCCGTAGGCATCGACCTGGCCGACGCCGTCGATGCGGCTGAGTGGATCCTGAATGTTACTGGCAACGTAATCGGCAATATCCTGTTTGTCCATGCTGCCGTCGGTGGAGACAAAGGCGATCATCAGAATGTTGCTGTCGCCGGTTTTGTTTACCGTGACGCCCTGCGACTGCACCGCCGCTGGCAGTTTGCGCAGCGCGCTCTGCAGCTGATTCTGTACCTGTTGCCGCGCTTCATCCGGGTTAGTGCCGGCGGTAAAGGTGAGGGTGATCTGCGCCTGGCCGGTGTTGCTGCTGTTCGAGGACATGTACATCAGGTTATCGATCCCCGTCATATTCTGCTCGATAACCTGGGTGACGGTGTTTTCCAGCGTCTGCGCGGATGCGCCGGGATAGTTGGCGGTGATGCGCACGTTAGGCGGCGCGAGATCCGGATACTGTTCCACCGGCAGCGAGATAATGGCCAGCGTGCCACACAGGCACAGCAAAATAGCCAGCACCCAGGCAAAAATGGGGCGGTCGATAAAAAAGTTCGACATGAAACCGACACTCCTCAGCTGCGTACTTTGTACTTGTTATTAGTAAAAGCGTGCCGCAGGCTGCGCTTCACGCTGGCGGAGTGCAAGGGCGATCCTGAAAACTCCGGCTGCTGCTTACTGTACGCGGGGCAAATTAGGGAATCGTGGATAAATTATGGAGAAAGTGTAAAAGTCGCAGCAGCTTTATGTGCGCACTCACACATTGCGACTCTCCAGCCACAGCACCGTTGCCGCAACGCGGGAACGGACGTCGAGCTTACGCAGCAGGTTGCGGATGTGCACCTTTACCGTTTCTTCCGAAATATGCAGCGTGGCGGCAATCTCTTTGTTGGATAAGCCGCGTGCTACTTCCTGCAACACATCCAGTTCGCGCTCGGTCAGCTGTCTGAACGGATTGACGCTGGGCTGGCGGGTCGCCAGATATTCTGCCACCACCTCGCTGAATACGTTCTCGCCCTGTGCGCCGCGCATCACCTGCGCCAGCAGCAGTTCCGGTTCGCTGTCTTTAAGCAGATAGCCATCGGCACCGGCATCCACCATGGCGTAAATATCGCTGCGCGCGTCGGAGACCGTCAGCACCAGAATGCGTGCCGCGACGCCCTCGTGGCGCAGCGCCTTCAGCGTATCCAGCCCGGACATGCCCTTCATATTCAGATCGAGCAGAATCACATCCGGTGCCAGACGGCGCGCTTCGGCCAGCGCTTCGGTACCGTTATTCGCCTCAGCCACCACTTCCAGACGCGGTTCCAGCGCCAGCAACTGGCGGATACCGCGACGCATCAGCGGATGATCGTCAACGATCATAATAGACAGGGAAGGGTGAGCCATAGGTTCTCCAGAGTTTCAATCCATTTGCTAAGTGTAATGCGTTAAGCCAGCCGGTGTGCGGGGCGGGCGGGAAAACGCAGCGTGACGCAGGTGCCCTGCGCCTGCGGGGTAATCAGTAAGCTGCCGGCGAGACGCGCCGCGCGCTCGGCCATGATGGTCAGCCCGTAGTGGCCCGGTGGCTCTTCCACGCTGTTGATACCGCAGCCGTCATCTTCGATGGTCAGCAGGTGCTCATCATCAGCGACACGCTGATAGCGAATCTGAATCTGCTGCGCCTGCGCGTGACGAATTGCATTGAGCAGCGCCTCGCGCGCAATCTGCAGCACGTGCACCTGCTGCTGAGCATCCAGCGTTTGCAGGCCAGGCTGATAGTCAAAGGTAATCGCCGCCTGCGACTGCTCCTGCAGCGGGGCGATCATCGCCTGCATCGCCTGCACTAAATCGGCCTGTTCAATGCTCAGGCGGAAGGTGGTGAGCAGCTCGCGCAGCTGCTGATAGGCCTCGGCCAGCGCGCGATCGAAATCGGCGATGATCGCCTGTGCCTGTGGCTGGCTGCTATCGACATTACGCCGCAGCAGCGTCAGCTGGATACGCAGAAAAGAGAGCGACTGCGCCAGCGAATCGTGCAGCTCGCGCGCAATGGTGGCGCGCTCTTCAATCAGCAGCATCTGCTGATACTGCTTCTGCGTCTGCCAGATCCACAGTGCACGCGCCAGCATGTTGGCCAGGCTGTGCATCAGCTCATCGGCCGGCGGCGCGCGGCGGGTTTGCCAGCACAGTTCGCCGAGGCGCTGCTCCTCCTGCTGCAGCGGCAGCCGCTGCCAGCTGAGATCGTCGGCGGGCACGCCAGCCTGAAAGGCGATATCCTCGCTGGCGATTTGCAGCACCTCCAGCGCTTCCCGCCGCTGCACCAGCCGCAGCAGGCCCTGAATCAGCTCGGGATTGAGCGGGCTGCCGGTGAGAATCTGCGAGCTTTCATACAGCAGCGACAGCGTGCGGTTGGCCTGGGTTAAATCTTCAGTTTTATTGCGCACCGCGCACTCCAGCAGGCGATAGTGCGAATGCAGCCGCTCCGCCATGGTGGTAAACGCCTGCGCCAGCACGCCCAGCTCGTTGGGCTGATGCACGGAAAGCGGCGGAAAACTGAAGTTGGCCTGTTCGACGTACTGACTGGCGGTGACCAGCGAATCGAGCGGACGCACCACGTTGCGGCGAATAAAGCCAATGCTCCACAGCGCCAGCGCGACAATCGCCAGAAAGCCGAACAGGCTGCTGGCGGCCACCAGATGCATTTTCAGCTCGGCGTAGTGCTGCACCGCCAGCACGAAGCGGTCAATCTCACTGACGTAGCCCGCCACGCGCTGCTGGTACACCTGCGCCCGCGCCGGCTGCAGCGTCTCCTGCAGTACCGGCCAGCTGTCGCGCAGATAGCGGTAGCGGCTGCTGACTTCAATCGGCACCCACGGACGCTCCAGATGTTGCAGCGCCGGTGACTCCAGCGTCTGCTGATATTGCTGCATATGGTGCGCCAGCTGCTGCGGATCGCGCGTGCTGTCCCACGCCAGCCGGTAGATTTGCATGCGCAGCGAGCCGGCGACATTCACCGCTTCGGCATCGCGCAAACTGCTGGAGAGCGTCATCAGCGCCAGGCCGGTGGTTAACAGCGACAGCAGCACAATCGCGCTGAGCGCGCGGGCAATGGTGCGGGTAACGGGACGTTTCACTATCACAATAATAACCCTTGTAAGAGCGGGGGATTATAAGTCAGCCGCAGCGCGGGTGCGAGCGCGAAATTGACACATCTGGTTACTTTTATCAGAGAAACTCACCGCGGTTTACGTTTCCCTGGATTACCGGCGTTTGGCTGGCGAAATATTGAACGCTTTTACCGCCCGCGCAGCCTGGTTTGCACTGGCTCGCCGATACTTTGACGCGTAACCCTTTTCCCGCACGACAACAGGAGCACCTCATGAAGACACGTTATGCCGTAATGACTGCTGCACTGCTTGCCAGCGCATCGTTTACTACCCTTGCCGCCTCGCCGTTGAGCGAGGCACAAACCCAGGACCTGCAAAGCAGCGGCACCGTTTCGGTGAGCGGCGTGCGGGGTTCGCTGGATGACGCCACCCGTCAGCTGTCGCAGAAAGCGGAAGAGATGGGCGCCAGCCACTATCGCGTCATTGGCATGCAGAATCCAGGCGATTCCAGCATGTGGAGCGGCAGCGCCGAGATTTACCGTTGATGCCCTTCATTATTCCCCTCTGGTAGTTTTTTCCTGTAGCCACCGATTACCGGCCACCCCACTGGCCGGTTTTTTTGTGCGTCGCGACGGATTATTACAAATCAACCCGTGCAGTCAGCCAGTAAATTTTGCTTCGTTCATGCAGAACGGGTAGGATTCATCGCCGTAATTTCCCGGCTTGCCGCGCGGCATCGTTCCGCCGCTCAGGGGCCGGTTTTACCCCATTTCGCACTGCCCGGCGCAATCGATTGGTTACGCGGTGATTGATGGACAGGACAAACAGGAAAGCTATGAAATCTACTAAAAAAACGCCAGCCGAACAGCGTGCTGCGAGAAGGCGCTGGCTTAACTCTCACGACACGGGTTACCACAAAGCAATGGGTAACCGTCAGGTACAAATGATCGCCATTGGCGGCGCTATCGGTACCGGTCTGTTCCTCGGTGCCGGCGCGCGTCTGCAGATGGCCGGTCCGGCACTGGCACTGGTGTATCTGGTGTGCGGTATCTTCTCCTTCTTTATTCTCCGTGCGTTGGGCGAGCTGGTGTTGCATCGCCCTTCCAGCGGCAGCTTTGTTTCGTACGCACGTGAATTCCTCGGGGAAAAAGCGTCCTACGTCGCGGGCTGGATGTATTTCGTTAACTGGGCGATGACCGGTATCGTCGATATCACCGCGGTGGCGCTTTACATGCATTACTGGGGCGCGTTTGGTGATGTGCCGCAGTGGGTATTTGCGCTCGGCGCGCTGGCGATTGTCGGCACCATGAACATGATCGGCGTTAAGTGGTTCGCCGAGATGGAGTTCTGGTTCGCGCTGGTGAAAGTGCTGGCTATCGTGGTGTTCCTGATAGTCGGCGTGGTGTTCCTCGGCAGCGGTAAACCGCTGGACGGCAACACCACCGGCTTCCATCTGATCACCGACAACGGCGGGCTGTTCCCGCACGGTCTGCTGCCGGCGCTGGTGCTGGTACAGGGCGTGGTGTTTGCCTTCGCCTCGATTGAGCTGGTGGGCACGGCGGCGGGCGAGTGTAAAGACCCGAAAACCATGCTGCCGAAAGCCATCAACAGCGTGATCTGGCGTATCGGTCTGTTCTATGTGGGTTCCGTGGTACTGCTGGTACTGCTGCTGCCGTGGAACGCCTATCAGGCCGGTCAAAGTCCGTTCGTCACCTTCTTCTCCAAACTGGGCGTGCCCTACATTGGCAGCGTGATGAACATCGTGGTGCTGAGCGCGGCGCTGTCGAGCCTGAACTCGGGCCTGTACTCTACCGGACGTATTCTGCGTTCAATGTCGATGGGCGGCTCGGCGCCGCAGTTCATGTCGAAGATGAGTAAGCAGCAGGTGCCGTACGCCGGTATCCTGGTGACCATCGGCGTGTACGTGATCGGCGTGGTGCTCAACTACTACGTTCCGTCGCAGGTGTTTGAGATCGTCCTGAACGTGGCGTCGCTGGGGATTATCTCCTCGTGGGCGTTCATCGTGGTGTGCCAGATGCGTCTGCGCAAAGCCATCAAAGAGGGCAAAGCGGAAGATGTCAGCTTCAAGCTGCCGTGGGCGCCGGTTACCTCGTGGCTGACGCTGCTGTTCCTGGTGAGCGTGCTGGTGCTGATGGCGTTTGACTACCCGAACGGCACCTACACCATTGCTTCAATTCCGCTGATTGCCGTGCTGCTGGTGCTCGGCTGGTTTGGCGTGCGTAAGCGCGTGCAGGCGGAAGCGATGAAAGAGCACGAGCATCATCATGACGATCAGGATGATGCGGCGCCTAAACTGGCTGAAGACAACGCGCGTTAATCGCAGTAATTCTCACCTGCGGGGGCCAGCCGGCCCCCGTTTTTATTTCAATTCTCCTTCTCTTGATCCCGCATCGGGAATTACACCTTTCGGGTGATATAGCCCTTCATAACCTCAGGTTATTTTACGCACCATCTCTACATCCCCGCATTGAGGTGAGCCGATGGCGCTGTCGCGACGTGAACTCTTTACCGGGCAGCGCGTCATGCCTGCCGGCGGTATCGCGTTGCCGTGGTGGCGGGGAGAGAGCGGCTGTGACGGCTGCGCCCGCTGCGTACAAGCCTGCGAGAGCGGCATTATCCGCATCGCCGCTGGCGAAGCGCCGCAGCTCGACTTTCTGCAGGGGGAATGCACCTTTTGCGCCGCCTGTGCCGATGTCTGCCCGCAGCCGCTGTTTCAGCCGCGCGACACTGAACCTTTTAGCCGGCGCATCCGCATCGACAGCCGCTGTATCGCTTTTCTTGGCGTTAACTGTCGCAGCTGCCAGGAGAGTTGTGAGCAGCAGGCGATCCGTTTTCGCCTGATGCCCAACGGCATCGGCCAGCCGGAAATCCTTCCGCAACACTGCACCGGCTGTGGCGCCTGTATCGCGCCGTGTCCGGTCTCAGCCACAGGACTGCATCATGACGAATAACGACAGCTGGCACGTATGTGGCCTGGTGATTCAGGCACGTCCGACCGCGATCGCGGCGGTGCGGCAGGCGCTACTGAACTTTGCCGATAGCGACATTGCGGCGGAAGATGCCGCACGCGGCACGCTGGCGCTAACGCTGGGCGCGGCCGACAGTGCCACGCTGCTGAGCAACATTGAAGCCACCCGCAACATCCCGGATGTGCTGGCGGTATCGCTGGTTTATCACCAGCAAGACGAAATTGAAGAACCCTGTAAGGAAGCATCATGAACCTGAGTCGTCGTGATTTTATGAAGGCCAATGCGGCGGCTGCTGCTGCAACGGCTGCCGGTCTCACCATTCCGACCGTGACCAAAGCGGCCACCAGCCTGGCTGAGCCGATTCGCTGGGAAAAAGCGCCGTGCCGGTTTTGCGGCACCGGCTGTGGCGTGCTGGTCGGCACGCAGAATGGCCGCGTGGTCGCCTCGCAGGGCGATCCGCAGGCGGAGGTTAATCGCGGTCTGAACTGCATCAAAGGCTACTTCCTGCCGAAGATCATGTACGGCAAAGATCGTCTGACCCAGCCGCTGCTGCGCATGACCGACGGCAAATTCGATAAGAACGGCGAGTTTACCCCGGTAAGCTGGGATCAGGCGTTCGACATCATGGAAGCGAAGTTTAAGGCGGCGCTGAAAGCCAACGGCCCGGAATCGGTCGGCATGTTTGGCTCCGGCCAGTGGACCGTATGGGAAGGTTACGCTGCATCAAAGCTGATGAAAGCGGGCTTCCGCACCAACAACCTCGATCCGAACGCGCGCCACTGCATGGCGTCTGCGGTGGTGGGCTTTATGCGCACCTTCGGCATGGACGAACCGATGGGCTGCTACGATGACATCGAGCAGGCCGATGCGTTTGTGCTGTGGGGATCGAACATGGCCGAGATGCACCCGATTCTTTGGTCACGCCTGACCGCGCGTCGTCTCAGCAATGACAACGTCAAAGTGGCGGTGCTGTCGACCTATCGCCACCGCAGCTTCGAGCTGGCCGATAACGCCATCGTCTTCACGCCGCAGAGCGATCTGGCGATCCTCAACTTCATCGCTAACTACATCATTCAGAACAATAAAGTCGATAAAACCTTCCTGCAGAATCACGTCACGCTGCGTAAAGGCGTGACGGATATCGGCTACGGTTTGCGCCCGACCAATCCGCTGCAGGCGGCGGCGAAAAATCCGGACAACGGCGAGTCGACGCCGATCAGCTTCGATGAGTATGCGAAATTTGTCGCGGAATACACGGTGGAAAAAGCCAGCGCCATGAGCGGCGTAAAGCAGGATCAGCTGATCGCGCTGGCGGAGCTGTACGCCGCTCCGAACGTCAAGGTGGTCTCTTACTGGACCATGGGCTTTAACCAGCATACGCGCGGCGTGTGGGCGAACAACCTGTGCTACAACATCCACCTGCTGACCGGCAAAATTTCCCGTCCGGGCACCGGACCGTTCTCGCTCACCGGCCAGCCATCGGCCTGTGGCACCGCGCGTGAAGTGGGCACGTTTGCGCACCGTCTGCCAGCCGACATGGTGGTGAACAATGACAAACACCGCGCTTTAGCTGAAAAACTGTGGAAGCTGCCGCAGGGCACGGTGCCAGCCAAAGTCGGTCTGCACGCCGTGGCGCAGGATCGCGCGCTGAAAGACGGCAAGCTGAATGCCTACTGGGTGATGTGTAACAACAACATGCAGGCCGGGCCGAACCTGACGCAGGAGCGCATGCCGGGCTGGCGCGATGCACGCAACTTTGTGGTGGTATCCGACCCGTATCCGACCGTCAGCGCCCTGTCTGCCGACCTGATTCTGCCAACGGCGATGTGGGTAGAGAAAGAGGGCGCCTACGGCAACGCCGAGCGCCGTACCCAGTTCTGGCATCAGCAGGTGAAAGCGCCGGGCGAGGCGAAATCGGATCTGTGGCAGCTGGTGACCTTTGCCAAACGCTTCCGCGTTGAGGACGTGTGGCCAGAGGCGCTGATTGCTCAGCAGCCTGAGCTGAAAGGCAAAACCCTGTACGACGTGCTGTATGCCAACGGCCAGGTGAATCAGTTCCCGCTGAGCGAAGTGGCCGACGACCGCCTCAACGATGAAGCGCGTGAGTTCGGCTTCTATATTCAGAAAGGCCTGTTCGAGGAGTATGCCAGCTTTGGCCGCGGCCACGGTCACGATCTCGCACCGTTCGATACCTATCACGAGGCGCGCGGTCTGCGCTGGCCGGTAGTGGACGGCAAAGAGACGCGCTGGCGCTATCGTGAAGGTTTCGACAGCTACGTGAAAGCCGGTGAGGGGGTACGTTTTTACGGTAAGCCGGACGGCAAAGCCACCATTTTTGCCCTGCCGTACGAGCCGCCAGCGGAAGCGCCGGATGCCGAATACGACCTGTGGTTCTGCACCGGTCGCGTGCTGGAGCACTGGCACACCGGCACCATGACGCGCCGCGTGCCGGAACTGCACCGCGCGGTGCCGCAGGCGCTGCTGTATATCCATCCGCTGGACGCCAAAGATCGCGGCTTCCGTCGCGGTGAGAAGGTGCGCGTGGTATCGCGTCGCGGCGAAACCCTCGCCACCGTGGAAACGCGCGGGCGTAATCAGCCGCCGCAGGGGCTGGTATTTATGCCGTTCTTCGATGCCGGCGTGCTGGCCAACAACATCACGCTGGACGCCACCGATCCGCTGTCGAAGCAGACCGATTACAAAAAATGCGCCGTTAAGCTGGTGAAAATCTGAGGCAGGATGCAATGAAACCTTTTATCACTCTTGTAACCGCCGCCGCCCTGATGCTGGGCGGCGTGGTGTACGCTAATAACGGCGTCGATCTCAATCAGTCACCGGAAGTGACGGCAACGCAGCAGGGCACCATTCATCAGCCCAAAGAGCAGAGCCGCAAGCCGCTGAACTATGTTAATCAGCCGCCGGTGATCCCGCACAGCGTGGAGGGCTACCAGGTGACGAAGAACGTGAACCGCTGCCTGCAGTGTCACGGCACCCAGAGCTATCTGACCACCGGCGCGCCGCGCGTCAGTCCGACGCACTTTACCGACCGCGACGGCGTGGTGAGCAGCACGGTATCGCCGCGTCGCTACTTCTGCCTGCAGTGTCACGTGCCGCAGACCGATGCTAAACCGGTGGTGGAAAACACCTTTAAGCCGGCTGACGGCTTTGGGCAGTGAGGTGGCGATGAAACAGAAACTTATACGTATCTGGCGCTGGTGGCGACGGCCCAGCCGTCTGGCGCTCGGCACGCTGCTGATTCTTGGCTTTGCTGGCGGCATCATCTTCTGGGGCGGTTTTAACACCGCGATGGAGATGACCAACCGCGAGCAGTTCTGTATTGGTTGTCACGAAATGCGCAACAACGTCTATCAGGAATATATGCAGACGGTGCACTACAACAACCGCAGCGGCGTGCGCGCCACCTGTCCGGATTGTCACGTGCCGCACGAGTGGGGGCCGAAGATGATTCGTAAGATCCAGGCCAGTAAAGAGGTGTACGCCAAGATCTTCGGCCTGATTGATACGCCGCAGAAGTTTGAAGAGACGCGTATTGAGCTGGCGCAGAACGAGTGGCGCCGGATGAAGAACAACAATTCGCAGGAGTGTCGTAACTGTCACAACTTCGACTACATGGACTTCACCGCGCAGAAAACGGTCGCCGCCAAAATGCACAGCAAAGCGGTGCAGGACGGACAAACCTGTATCGACTGCCACAAAGGCATTGCCCACCATCTGCCGGATATGAAAGACCAGCCAAACGGTTTTTAATCGCGACCCTGGCCGCACCTGCCGGTGCGGTATCAGGGTTTTCGTGCCGACCGGTTGAGGCAGCCGCAAACCACACAACATCGTAGCGGCGCGATTTATCGCGCTAAGTTAATCACTGCACAGCTGCCCGGATGCGCAATAAATTGCGCCGCTACGATTCGTGCGGCTTTTTATTTCTGCACCATCATCCTGCACACATCGTAGCAGCGCGATTTATCGCGCTAAGTTAATCACTGCACAGTTGCCCGGATGCGCAATAAATTGCGCCGCTACGATTCGTGCGGCATTTTATTTCTTCACCCTCATCCTGCACACATTGTAGCGGCGCGATTTATCGCGCTAAGTTAATCACTACACAGCTGCCCGGATGCGCAATAAATTGCGCCGCTACAATTCGTGCGGCATTTTATTTCTTCACCATCATCCTGCGCACACTGTAGCGGCGCGATTTATCGCGCTAAGTTAATCACTGCACAGCTGCCCGGATGCGCAATAAATTGCGCCGCTACGATTCGTGCGGCATTTTATTTCTGCACCCTCATCCTGCGTACGTTGTAGCGGCGCGATTTATCGCGCTAAGTTAATCACTGCACAACTGCCCGGATGCGCAATAAATTGCGCCGCTACGATTCGTGCGGCATTTTATTTCTGCACCCTCATCCTGCACACATCGTAGCGGCATTTTATTTCTGCACCATCATCCTGCACACATTGTAGCGGCGCGATTTATCGCGCTAAGTTAATCACTGCACAGCTGCCCGGATGCGCAATAAATTGCGCCGCTACGATTCGTGCGGCATTTTATTTCTTCACCCTCATCCTGCACACATTGTAGCGGCGCGATTTATCGCGCTAAGTTAATCACTACACAGCTGCCCGGATGCGCAATAAATTGCGCCGCTACAACACGTGCCATGAGCGTTGAAAAGGCGTAATGCTCAACTGTCAGCCTTACGCCATCGCGGGCAACCTGCTCCACAATTCAGATAGTTTTCCCCGCGGCTTCGGCCTATTATCTCAGGCTCCCTCAGCTACGCAGTGGAGCGGCTATGTCGTTAAAGATCAACATCATCAAAGATAAGTTGTTGTCTGATAATTATTTCATTCTGCGCAACTACACCTACGAACTCACCCGCAGCAACGGCGACGTGGTACGTCACAAACGTGAAGTCTACGATCGCGGCAACGGCGCCACCATCCTGCTCTACAACCGTGAAAAAAACAGCGTGGTGCTGATTCGTCAGTTCCGCATCGCGACCTATGTTAACGACAACGCCAGCGGTGAGCTGATTGAAACCTGCGCCGGACTGCTGGATAACGACACGCCGGAAGATTGCATCCGTAAAGAAGCGGTGGAAGAGACCGGCTATCAGGTTGGTAAGGTCGAAAAGCTGTTTGAGGCCTACATGTCGCCGGGCGGCGTAACAGAATTACTGCACTTTTTCGCCGCTGAATACAGCGACGCGCAGCGCGCTAACGACGGCGGCGGCGTGGAAGATGAAGAGATCACCGTACTCGAGCTGCCGTTTCCCCAGGCGCTGGCGATGGTGAAAGAGGGGCGCATTCGCGACGGCAAAACCATTATGTTACTGCACTATGCGCAGCTGATGGGCTGGTTGCAGGCATAACCGCGGCGGTAATTCGCAGGGTCGGCACGAATGCCGACTCTGCCGATGCCGGGGCGCAATGCATTGCGCCACTACGCTATGTGCGTTATTTCCGGGGCATTTAACGGCGTCACTTCACACTCCGGATGAGCCTGCATGCGCGCCAGCGCTTCGGCGTAGGAGGGCATGGAATTGGCCGCGCCGGAACGCTCGACGCACAGCGAGGCAAACGCCGCCGCAAACAGCGCCGCCTGCGGTAACGCATCGCCGGACGCCAGGCGCGCCGCCAGTGCGCCGTTGAAGGCATCGCCGGCACCGGTGGTGTCGAGCGGCTGGGCAGGAAACAGCGGAATACGCAGCTGCTGCTCCGCGCTGGAAAGCAGGGCGCCCGCGGTGCCAAGCGTAATAATCACCTGACGCGCGCCCTTGCGGTGCAGCACTTCGGCGGCGCGCTGCGCGCTGGCGAAATCGATCACTTTTACTCCGCTCAGCTGCATCGCTTCGGTGCTGTTGGGCGTTAACAGATCCACCTTCGCCAGCAGCGCATCGCTGACTTTCTGCCACGGTGCCGGATTCAGAATGACAAACGTGCCGCCGGCACGCGCGTTGTCGATCATGCGCTGAATGGCGCTGAGGTTGTTCTCCAGCTGCACCAGCAGAATATCGGCGGCAGCCACGGTGGGCTGACAGCGCGCCACTTCGGCCGCGGTAACGGTGGTATTTGCGCCGGGATAGACCGATATCATGTTCTCGGCATCATCGCCCGCCACGTAAATCAGCGCGTTGCCGGTGGGTTTCTCTTTACAGGTGAACAGCGTAATGGCATCGAAACCGGTCTTCTCCAGATGGCGGCGGGCAAACGTGCCAAAATCGTCATTACCCACCTTACCGATATAGTGCACGCGCGCCCCGGCGCGCAGCGCGGCGGTGGCCTGGTTGGCCCCTTTGCCTCCGGGCCCCATCATGCTGTTGTGCGCCGTGAGCGATTCGCCCGGCAGGGGGAAACGGTTCATCACCGCGACCACGTCGAGGTTGAACGAGCCAAACACACACACTTTTCCTTTCATTGCGCGCTCCTGAACAGCCGTTCTGCGGCGAGGCAGGCGCCGCGACAGCCGGTGTGATCGGTGGATTGACTGAAGATGATTTTCAAACCATCCCGCGTGGCCGGCGGCCGTAAATGCTGCTGAATCTGGCTGCGCAGCTGCGCCAGCGGGAAATCAGCCATCGCCAGCACGCCACCGCCCAGAATCAGGTACTCCGGATCGAGAATGTTCATCTCAGTGGCGATCAGCTGTGCCAGACGCTGCACAAACGCCTGCAGCGCCGGGTCAGAACCGTGATGGGTAAACAGTGCCGACATTGGCGTTTGCGCCGCATTGGCCTGCGCCCAGTGGCTCAACCAGTGGCCCGAGGTCACGGTTTCCGCGCAGCCGTGGTTACCGCACGGGCAGGGCAGCGCGTTACCGGCCACCGGCACGTGGCCGAGTTCACCGGCTCCGCCATGCTGGCCATGGTAGAAGCGGCCGTTGATCCACAGGCTGTTGCCCATGCCGGTGCCAGGATACAGACCTACCGCATTTTCCGGCAGCTGTTCCAGCTGCATTAAATCCCACAGCATCAGATGGTTAACGTCTTTATCCATCGCCACCGGCACGCCCAGTCGTTCACTCAGCAGCGCCGCTACCGGCTGGTGATCGAGCGCCTGAATGAACGGCAGTGAAATTACCTGCTGGCGATCGCGGCTGAGAATGCCCGGCAGGCCGAGCATCACACCGCTGACCGGCTGCTGCTCCAGCGTTTCCGCAATCAGCTGCCCAAGTGCGGCCAGCGCATCGGGCTGCTGCGCCCAGCTGGCGGTGGGCACTTTACGAAAGCTGCTCCAGATGCGGCCTGCCTCCATCAACTGCAGACGGGTGCCGGTGCCGCCAATGTCGATACCGAGCCAGCGTGTTGTCATGCCGACACCTGCGCCAGGCCCTGCGCTTCATCAATGCTCTCACGCATCATGTTCCACGCGGTGGCAAGGTCTTCGTGAATGTTAAACAGGCCGGAAGTACCGACAATCAGCACTTCGGCACCGGCACCGACCAGCGTGTTGTAGGTGCGCGTATTACAGGAACCGTCAATCTCAATCAGGTAGCGGTGGCCGTGCGCCTGTTTCAGCGCCTTCAGTTCCTGCACCTTCTGCACCATCTCCGGAATAAACGGCTGACCGGCATAGCCCGGGTCCACCGTCATCACGGTGATTTTATCCAGCAGATGAATGTAATGATGGATAAAGGAGACCGGCGTGGCCGGGTTGAGCACCACGCCCACTTTTTTGCCGTAGCTGCGAATCAGGTTAATCACGCGAAACGCATCACGATTGATGGTTTCAGCGTGCGGGCAAATGTAATCGGCGCCGGCATTGGCCACCGCTTCAATAAAGTCGGTCGGCTCTTCCACCATCAGATGCACATCGATCGCCACCTGGGTATGCGGGCGGATCTGCTCAATAAAGAACGGCGACAGGGTGATGTTTTTAACGTAGTGACCGTCCATGATGTCGATGTGCAGGAAGTCAGCGCGGGAGTCCAGCACGGCCAGCTGGTGCTTGATCTCCATCAGATTCATACACATCAACGACGGGGAGACTTGAATACGCATCATACTTCCTTTTTTTCGGTCAGAGGATTAAGCGCCGCGGCCAGCTTGCTGAGCCTGACGGCACGGTGATCGTTAAAGCGCGCTTTGAGTTGTTTGAAGGCCAGCACCACCACCAGCACGGCACCCCACATCGCCAGGCTGACGTGCTGGCTGATGTTCATCAGGTTGAAGCCGGTGGAGAGCACCTGCAGCGCAATCAGCGCCAGCACCACGCCGGTCACGCGGCCAAAACCGCCGTTGGGATCGGTGCCGCCGAGAATAATGGCCAGTACGGTCAGCAGCAGATAGGCATCGCCGTAACCCATGCGCGCCGAGTTAAAGCGCGCCATCATGATCAGACCGGCCAGCACGCACAGCAGGCTGGAGATGACATACACCAGCATCACCATACGGTGGGTATTGATGCCGCTGAACCAGGTGGCGTTGATGTTGCTGCCGCCCATGTAGATGCATTTGCCGGCGCGGGTTTTGCCGAGGAACAGCGCCAGCAGCGCGGCGGCAACCAGGAATACCCACAGCGGCAGCGGCATGCCCAGCAGCGTGTCTGAGCCGAGCGACTGCACCACCGGCGGCATACCGCTCACCGCCGCACCTTTGGTCAGCCAGATGCCGATGCCGTTGAGCGTCATCATGGTGGCCAGCGTCACCAGAATCGGGTGCGCGCCGATGCGCGTTACCATCACGCCGGTGATTACGCCAATCACGGCGGCAATCACCATCGCGCCGACGATGGCGATAAACAGCCACAGTAACTGCTGACCGGTACCGGCATCAGCCGGCAGTGCGCTCATCAGGGTCCAGGCGATGAACAGCGCCGTCAGGTTGGCGGTGGCGATGATGGCGAGGTTCAGGCCGCCGCTGAGGATGGCGATAAACATCGCCAGCGTTAACAGGCCGAGCTCCGGCAGCTGAAACGCCATGCTCATAAAGGTCGAATCAGTGAGAAAGCGGCCTGGCAGCATGACGCTGAAGGTGGCCAGCGCCAGCGCAATCAACAGCATCAGGCCGATGTTGGTGCCGTCCGGCCGCAGCGCAGAGAGAGATTTCATGGTGATGGCTCCTCCCGTCAGACGAAACTGACGTCGGTTTCTTTACGTTTTTTGTAGTGGGTGACGGCAATCGCCACCATAATCGTGCCGCCGACCACAATGTTCATGAAGTAGTTGGAGACGCCGATCAGATTGAGGCCGTTTTTCAGGATGGCGATCAGGAATACGCCCATCAGCGTGCCGCTGACCGTGCCTTTGCCGCCCATCAGGCTGGCACCGCCCAGCACCGTCGCAGCCAGCACATCCAGCTCACCGCCCACCAGCGCGTTCGGCACTACTTCACCCATGCGGTACACCTGCACCAGCCCGCCAATCGCCGCCATCGCCCCGAGCCAGCCGTAGGCAAACACGTGAATCAATCCCACGCGGATGCCAATACGCCGCGCCGATTCCGCATCGCCGCCCACCGCATACAGCTGACGGCCCAGATTGGTTTTGTTGAGCAGCAGCGCGGTGAGGGCGGCAATCACCAGCATGATCGCCAGCGGTAAGCCAATCTGAAAACTGTTGCCCTGTACGCTAAACGGCAGCACGCTGCGCAGGGTGATCCACCAGTCCGGCAGCGAGTAGAGGCTTTTGCCGCCGGTAACCCACATCAGCAGACCAAACAGCAACGACTGCATGCTGATGGTGATGATGATCGACACCACGCGCAGCGAGGTGATCAGCAGGGCGTTGATCACGCCAAACAGCGTGCCACAGACGATAGCCAGCAGAATGCTGAGCAGCGCGTTATCAAACTGGAACTGCACAAACAGCGAGGCGATCAGGTATTGCACCACCGACGCCACGGCGGCGAAGGAGATATCGATACCGCCGGTCACCAGCACCACAAACAGGCCGAGGGCGAAAATGCCGGTAACGGCATAGCTTTCCGCCAGATCCAGCAGGTTCTGCACCGTCAGGAACTGATCGCTGGCCAGCGAGAAGAACACCATGAAAGCCAGCAGCACCCAGGCGAGCCAGCCCTGGCTGGAGTGCGGACGTAAACGAGAGAAATCAGGCATTAATCACCTCCGCCAGCTGTTCCTGCGCCACGGTATCGGGTTGGTATTCGGCATGGATGGTGCCGTCGCGGAAGTGCAGAATGCGGTCGCAGTTGTACCAGACCTCCGGCACTTCGTCGGAAATCAGGATGATCGACAGTCCCTCTTTCGCCAGCTCGTGGATCAGCTGATAGATGCTGGCCTTGGCGCCGACATCCACGCCGACTGTCGGCGAGTCGAGGATCAGAATGCGCGGCTGGGTCAGTACCCATTTTGCCAGCACGATTTTTTGCTGGTTGCCGCCGGACAGGGTGGAGATCGCCAGGTTGGGATCGGCCACGCGCACGCCGAGCTGCTGAATCCACTGCAGGATCAGCTTGTTCTTGCGGTATTCGTCGATCAGATGAAAACGGTTTTGCAGCTTATCGAGAATCGGCAGCACCATGTTGTCGGCCACCGACTGCTGCTGCACCAGGCCGAGCGTCAGACGATCTTCCGAAACGTAGCCGATGCCGGCTTTGATGGCATCTTCGTGCCCGCGAAAACGCACCGGCTTGCTGTCGAGCCAGATTTTGCCGCTGTCCGGTTTGGTCATGCCAAACAGCGACAGCGCCAGTTCGGTGCGGCCGGAGCCGAGCAGGCCGCACAGGCCCAGCACTTCACCGGCGTAGAGTTTGAAATTGACGTCATGATACTGACCGGCGCGTGTCAGCTTCTCCACTTCGAGAATCGCCCGGTCGGCGTTGCGCGTTGGCGCTTTTAACTGGTAGTCGAGCTTCAGGCCAGTCATCAGTTCGGTCAGGTGATGCGGCGTCATCTCTCTGGCTGGCCAGCAGCCCATCTTGCGGCCGTCGCGGATCACCGTCACGCGATCCGAAATCTCCAGCACTTCATCCAGCCGGTGACTGACAAACACCACGCAGATGTTTTTGTCTTTCAGATAGCGCACAGTGCGCAGCAGCTGATTGACCTCGGTACGCGTCAGCGACGCGGTGGGTTCGTCCATGATCACCAGTCGTGCATCGGCCACCAGCGCGCGGCAAATCGCCACCTGCTGGCGTTGGGCAATCGACAGCGCAGCGACTTTCTCATTCAGATCAAGGTCAAATTTCAACTCATCAATAATGCCGCGCGCGGTGTCACGCAGCCGGGCCTGACGGTGCCAGCCGAGCAACCCGTTGAGGTTATGCTCAAAAGCGATGTTCTCCGCCACGCTCAAATTGGGGAACAGCGACAGATCCTGGTAAATCACCTGGATACCGAAGTCGCGCGCCTGACGGGTGGTCAGACGCGGGAAACTCTGGCCGTCGCCGAGGGTAATGCGGCTGCCACTATCCGGGGCGTGCACCCCGGAAATGACTTTAATTAAGGTGCTCTTGCCACAGCCGTTGGTGCCAGCGAGACAGTGCACTTCGCCGGCCAGCAGGGTCAGCGAGATATCGCTCAGTGCGCGGTTGCCACCAAATGTTTTCGACAGGTTGTCGAGCGCAATCAGCGTCTGTGGAGTGACCTCTTGCATGTTACAGCCCCATTTTCACCAGTTTTGGCAGGTTCTCTTTATCGAGACTTTCGGTGTTGTTACCGAGAATGGTGTGCGTCGCCTCATCCACCTTCACTTTGCCCAGCCCTTCAATGGTCATGCCGTCGGTAATTGGCTCTTTTTTCTCCATCATGTCGGCGATACGCACAAATACTTCACCGGCGGTCTGCGGATTCCAGATATAGCCGCCCTTGATAGCACCGCGCTGTACCAGCGTCGCGCCCTGGCCCGGGCTGAAGGCGCCGATGACGCACACCTGATCGATCTTGTTGCGGTTCATGACCGCGCGGCCGGCGCCAATCGGTCCCTGTGAACCAAAGGCCATAATTCCTTTCAGATCCGGGTACTTAGACATCAGCTCGTTGGTGGTGCGGATGGAGTCATCCAGCGATTCGCCGACGCCGAATTTGTCGGTCACCAGCTGCATCTTCGGATAGTGCTGTTTCTGGTAGTTGAGCGCGGCGTCGGTCCACTCCTGATGCAGTGGCACCGTCAGGCTGCCGACATACATGGCGTATTTGCCTTCTTCATGCATGCATTTCGCCAGCGCTTTCATATGGTTGATGCCGTGGGTTGGCGCATCGACCAGCTCGAAATCCCAGTTGGCGTCTTTCTGGCCGGGCGATTCGTGAGTAATCACCATGATCCCGGCTTCACGTGCGCGCTTCAGCACTGGCTCAAGCACTTTCGGGTCGTTTGGCACCACGCCGATGATATCGACCTTCTGCGCAATCAAATCTTCAATCGCGCGCACCTGCAGCGCCGGGTCAGCGGCGGTTGGCCCGACCATCCACGCGTCGATGCCGCGTTTTGCCGCTTCACTTTTGATGCCCGCTTCCATGGCGTTGAACCACGGAATACCGCCAATTTTTACCACGATGCCCATGCGGATTTTGTCAGCGGCCTGCGCGCCAGCGGCGGCAAACAGGGCAAGCAGAGAACAGGCGATAAGATGTTTTTTCATAAAGACTCCGGATTAATTTTTTATTAGCTGCATCGAATGGCTGCGTTGCGAGCAATCAATAATATTGACGCCGTTCCACGCCAGTTCTTGTTCCAGCTCTTTGTCTTTTAATTGGTCAGTGATGAGAAAATCCACATCGCGGTAGTGACAAATACGCGCGAATGAGGGGCGCAGAAATTTACTGCCGTCCAGCAGCAGATGTTTTCTTTCTGCCGCTAACAACATTTGCTGTTTTAAATGTGCGTTGTTTTCGTTACCTTCGCGTAAATAACCGTCATTTCCCAGACTGCTGCAGGAAAAAAAGATCTTATTGATCTGAAATTCCCGTAGCGGCTGCTCTGCGACGACGCCGTGGAAATCTTCATAACGGTCAGAATATTCTCCACCCAGGCAGATGGTGCGGATACTGCCGCGCGCTGCAAGGGTCTGGACGATTCTGATAGAATTGGTTAACACCGTTAATTCAATATCCGGTAGCTGTCGTGCCAGATACCAGCAGGTGGTACTACTGTCGAGTAATAAACAATCACCGGGGCTGATAAAATCGAGTGCTCGTTTGGCTATCGCCATCTTGGCCTCGACGTTTTCATTCATGCGCTGGCGAAAAGATAATTCATACTCGTTAATACCGCGTGTATTTCCCTGAATGTTGGCGGCCTGTCGTTTGGCTGGTACTGCACCACCGTGGCTGCGCTGTAATACGCCACGTTTCTCCAGCTGCGTTAAATCACGACGAATGGTTTCCTGCGAAACCTGACACAGCGTGACTAATTCAGCGACAATGACCCGACCATTTAAATTAAGCTCGTCAATAATTCGCTGCTGTCTTTCAATCGGCAACATGACTTCCCTCCGATGGCTATAAATTACTGGATGCCGGAATGTGAAAATGTGGGCTGGGCACGAGTCCGCAGCGACCAACTGGCCCGGCGACATTAAGGTGATTTTCATTGGATTTTTTATGTAAATGAGATCTCTTTATTTCAAATTTGAGTGATCGCATTCACATAAATGCGCGTTATCACGCGAGGGAATGAGAGAGACCGTGCACAGCGTTGACGCTCTGCCAGCACCATAGCATGACCGCTTATGACCGTTTGTGTGTATTTGACCGTTTTGTGAAGGGGGTAAAAATTGTCCGACGAATCCGATTGAGCAGAAATCAGCCGCACCGGATGATGGAGCTGTTGCGCTATTCCACACAGATCGCCCATAAGGCGACGGCTTTTTCAGCAGTTAACTTCGCTTTTCAGGCCACTTCACAGTTTCGGCCTGATGACCGCGCATGCATTGCGCTATCATTTTCTTTCCAGGAATCGGGGATCGTTTTTTTTCATGTCGTATTGGATGAAGTCGCTGCTTTTATTGCCCTTTCTGCTGATCGCCAGCGTACAGGCCGAGCCGCTGCAAAAGTCGTTTTCCGACTGGCAGATCACCTGCAACAACGCAGCGTTCTGCGTGGCACGCAGTTTTCCTGGCGATAATGGCCTGGTAATGACGATTTCGCGTCACGCCGGGGTCAACGATCGGCCACTGCTGCGCATTGATTACGGCAGCGCCTATAGCGGTGCATTGCCGGGCGCGGCGCTAAAAGACAACCTGCTGCTCGACCAGCGCCGCCTCAATCCCGACCTCAAACACTGGACGGTGGAGCCGCATCATCTGGCCACCAGCAACGCCATCGCCATCGACGAATTTCTCGCCCAGACGCTGGATGCCAGCAATTTACAGCTCACCTATAAAGCCAGCGCCAGTATTCCGTTGCGCGGTATGAAAGCGGCGCTGCTGCTGATGGATGACGTACAGGGGCGGGTTAACGGTGCCAGCGCCTGGGTAAAGCGCGGTGATCGCGTCCAGTGGGATGTGCCACCGCCGCCCTCAATTCCACAGCTGCCGGCACCAATGCCCGCACCCGCGCCGCTGACGCAGCAGGAAACCACCGGCCTGATCGATTACGGAACCTGGCGCGTCAATACCGATAACTGCTCGCTCGATCCGCTGCGGCGGGAAGTCAGCGTTGCGCCACTCACCGACAGCAAAGCGCTGCTGCTGATAAGCTGCGAAACCGGCGCCTACAACGTGATCGATCTGGCGTTTGAAGTCACACGCAGCCAGCCGTATGTATCGCGCGGCATCACGCTCAACCTGCCGTTTACCCCGCCGTCGCGCACTGATAATCAGCTGGAGCTGGTGAACGCCGAGTTCGATGCCAGTAACGGCCAGCTGTATACCTTCAGCAAAGGGCGCGGTCTGGGCGACTGCGGTGTGGCCACACGCTGGCAGTTTGATGGTAATGCTTTCGTGCTGGCGGAGTATGCGGAAGAAAAGACCTGTGACGCCTGGCATAGTAGTGATGACTGGCCCACCCTCTGGGTCACTCAGTAATCCCCGTCATCCTTCGCACTGCAGGGGCGTTGGCTGCGGCTGCTCATCCCGGTCACTTACCTGAGTAAGCTCCCGGGGATGCCCATCCTTGCCGCCTTCCTGCAGCACGAATGATTTAGGGGAGGGTTCGCAGTAAATAACCACTAGCTGTTGGTCAAATACTTAGCGAATATTACCGATCATCATCGGTGAGCCCGTCTGGTTGCCCACCAGCTCAGCCAGCATGTTGTTGACGCCATCGCTCATTGGGGTGAAGCGGGTCAGCGGCGAGCGCGTCACCACCACAAATACGCCGACGTTGTGCTGTGGCACCATCGCCATGTAGGTGATGAAGCCGCCGCCGCCGCCGGTTTTCTGAATGATGCCCGGATGGCCCGCCTTCGGTGCCATGTAAACCCAGCCCATACCCAGCGCGTCGGCGCGTCCTGGCACGTCCATGCCTTCCACCTTGGTCAGCTGGTCGCGGCGATAAATCAGCGTTTGCAGCCGATCGATCTGCGGCGTGCGGTGATTCACCGCCGAGTTGAGGAACTGCTGCATCCAGCGCCCCATATCGTCCGGCGTGGAATACACGCCGCCGCTGCCGATGGCTGCCAGCGTGTTATTGCACGGGCTGGCCCCTTTTTCGGCGATCATCAGGCGCTGACACTGGTCCGGTGATGGCGTGAAGGTGGTGTCCTTCATGCCGAGCGGACGCGTCACCAGCTGCTGCAGCAGGGCCGGATAAGGCATACCGGCGGCTTTAGCCAGCGCGTCGCCCAGCAGATCGAAGGCGAGGTTGGAGTAAGCCGCCTGCGTGCCCGGCGCGGCTTTTAGCTGCGCACCGCGCAGCCACTGCCAGCGATCCGCTTTGGTTGGCCAGACAAACACCGGACGATGCGGTTTGCCGCCCGGCTGCTCGCGCGGCAGGCTGCTGGTGTGGGTAGCGAGATTGATCAGCCGAATCGGCTGGCCGTTGTAAGTCGGTACCCGGGCGCCCGGCGGCGCGTATTTGCTCAGCGGATCGTCAAGACGAATCTGGCCGCGCTCGGCCATCTTCACCATCACTTCGCTGGTCATCAGTTTGCTCAGCGAGGCGATACGGATCAGTGAGTCCTGCTGTGGGCGCACATTATTGCCGGGACGGGTTTCGCCAAAGCTGGCGAACACGCGCTGGTTACCGTCAATTGCCACCAGCGCCATGCCGGTCGCACCGCTGCCATAAAAGATGTGTTCTGCATAGCGATCGACAATCTGCGAGGCCAGCAGCGGATCGGGCGATACCTGCGCCGCGCTGGTAAAGGGCAGCACGGCAACCATTAAGGCCAGTAAAAAAGGAGTACGTTTTTTCAACGGGAAAGCGTCCGCTATAGGAATCGGAGGAAAACCTATAGTAATCAGTTTGCGCAAAGCGGGAAGGGGGCGGGGCGGATTTTTTTCTGTATCAGGCTGTGAAATAAAACGGCCCTCTCCCGGTAGCGGGAAAGGGCCAGACACTCAGGCAGGCTTAAGCAGCGATTCGGCGTGGCTCACCACGTTCTCGACGGTAAAGCCAAAGGCCGGGAACAGCTTGCCGGCCGGCGCGGATTCGCCGAAGGTGGTCATGCCGACAATTTTGCCGTCGATACCGACGTATTTGTACCAGTAGTCGGCAATACCGGCTTCAACCGCCACACGCGCGCGCACGGTGGAAGGCAGCACCGATTCACGATAGGCCACGTCCTGTTTATCAAACACGTCAGTGCTCGGCAGCGACACCACGCGCACCTTGTGGCCGTCGGCGCTGAGTTTCGCTTCGGCGCCCAGCGTGATCTCCACTTCGGAACCGGTGGCAATCAGGATGACGTCCGGCGTGCCGTCACAATCCTTGAGGATGTAGCCACCGCGCGCGATGTTCTCTACCTGTTGCGCGCTGCGCTCCGGCTGCAGCAGGTTCTGACGCGACAGAATCAGCGCGGTCGGACCGTGATGGCGCTCAATCGCCGCTTTCCACGCCACGGCGGTCTCGACCTGATCGCACGGTCGCCAGGTGCTGAAGTTTGGCGTCACGCGCAGGCTGGCCAGCTGTTCAACCGGCTGGTGCGTCGGGCCATCTTCGCCCAGACCAATTGAGTCGTGGGTGTAGACCATAATCTGGCGCGCTTTCATCAGGGCGGCCATGCGCGCTGCGTTACGCGCGTATTCCACGAACATCAGGAAGGTGGCGGTATAAGGCACAAAGCCACCGTGATGCGCGATACCGTTGGCAATGGCCGTCATGCCAAATTCGCGTACGCCGTAATGAATGTAGTTACCGGCGTGATCCTCTTTGATCGGCTTCGAACCGGACCAGATGGTGAGGTTGCTGGGCGCGAGGTCGGCGGAACCGCCGAGGAACTCCGGCAGCAGTTTACCGAAGGCTTCCAGCGTGTTCTGTGAGGCTTTGCGGCTGGCGATTTTCTGCGGGTTAGCCTGCAGATCGCGAATGAACTGGCTGGTTTTGTTTTCCCAGTCAGCCGGCATTTCGCCCTTCAGGCGGCGGCTGAATTCGTCCGCCAGTTGCGGATGCGCCTGCTGATAAGCCGTGAACTTCTCTTCCCAGGATTTCTCCTGCGCGGCCCCGGCTTCTCTGGCATCCCACTGCTGATAAATATCCTGCGGGATTTCGAACGGACCGTAGTTCCAGCCGAGCTGTTTACGCGTCAGCGCCACTTCTTCTTCGCCCAGCGCGGCCCCGTGCGACTCCTCTTTGCCGGCTTTGTTTGGCGAGCCAAAGCCGATCACCGTGCGGCAGATAATCAGCGAAGGCTTGTCGGTGACGCTTTGCGCTTCTTTGATGGCCGCCGCGATGGCATCCGGATCGTGGCCGTCGATGCCTTCGGCGCTGCCCACCACGTGCCAGTTATAAGCTTCAAAACGCTTGTGGGTGTCGTCGGTAAACCAGCCTTCGGTTTCGCCGTCGATGGAGATACCGTTGTGATCGTAGAAGCCAATCAGTTTGCCGAGGCCCAGCGTGCCGGCCAGCGAACAGACTTCGTGCGAGATGCCTTCCATCAGACAGCCGTCGCCCATAAACACATAGGTAAAGTGATCGACGATATCATGGCCAGGCTGGTTAAACTGGGCCGCCAGCGTGCGCTCGGCAATCGCCAGACCGACAGCGTTGGCCAGCCCCTGGCCGAGCGGGCCGGTGGTGGTTTCAACGCCCGGCGTGTAGCCAATTTCCGGGTGGCCCGGCGTTTTTGAGTGCAGCTGGCGGAAGTTTTTCAGCTCTTCCAGCGGCAGATCATAGCCGGTGAGATGCAGCAGGCTATACAGCAGCATCGAGCCATGCCCGTTAGACAGAATGAAGCGATCGCGATCCGCCCAGGCCGGGTTGGTCGGGTTGTGCTTCAGGAAGTCGCGCCACAGCACTTCGGCGATATCAGCCATGCCCATCGGCATACCTGGGTGGCCGGAATTTGCTTTCTGTACCGCATCCATGCTCAGGGCGCGGATCGCGTTAGCCAACTCTCTGCGTGAAGACATAGGGTTCTCCCTTGTAATTGGGCAAAAGCGGACGGGCCGCAACCCGTCCGGCAGAAGGTGAGTTCAGGATTACAGGCGGGCGGCCAGCACGTCTTCCAGCTTCTGCTGGTCGACGGCAAACTGGCGGATACCGTCGGACAGTTTCTCCACCGCCATCGCATCCTGGTTATGCTCCCAGCGGAACTCCGCTTCGGAGAGCGGTGCCGGCTGGTGGAAGCCCTCGGTTGATGGCTCCAGTTTGCGCTCCACCGGCGCTTCGCTGTTGGCCAGTTCTTCCAGCAGGTTCGGGGAGATGGTCAGGCGATCGCAGCCGGCCAGCGCCACAATCTGCTCCACTTTACGGAAGCTGGCACCCATGATGACGGTGTTGTAACGGTGCTTTTTGTAGTAGTCGTAAATACGACGCACCGATTTAACGCCCGGATCTTCGTCGACCACATACGGGTCGAGCGGTTTGCGCGTGTTGTACCAGTCGTAGATTCGGCCGACAAATGGCGAAATCAGGAACACGCCGGCTTCGGCACAGGCGCGCGCCTGGGCGAAGGAGAACAGCAGCGTCAGGTTACAGTTGATGCCGTTCTTCTCCAGCTCTTCCGCCGCTTTGATGCCTTCCCAGGTGGACGCCAGTTTGATCAGAATACGTGAGCGGTCGATGCCGTTCTCTTCATACAGGCGGACCAGTTTCTCCGCTTTGGTCACACACATGCCACGATCGAAAGAGAGGCGCGCATCCACTTCGGTCGAAACACGGCCCGGTACGCTTTTCAGAATTTCCATACCGAGGTTGATCGCCACTTTATCGCTGGCGTTGATGATTTGCGTCTCTTTGCTGCCGCCCTGTTTTTTCGCGTACTCAATGGCGTCATCAATCAGGTGTTTGTAAGCGTCGAGGCCGGCAGCTTTGAGGATCAGGGATGGGTTAGTGGTGGCATCTTCCGGATGGTAATGGCGAATGGATTCGATATCGCCGCTGTCCGCCACCACGGTGGTGAACTGTTTTAATGCATCTAGCTGGTTCATCGCTTAACTCCTTGATTAGCAATAATGTGGGCAAAACAGGCACCCGGGCAGTCATCGTCTTAGGTGCGCCCTTATCGGGGAAGGGAGGTTCCACACAGTGCAACAGACGCCGGATGAAGAAAATGCGTTTTCTCTGATTGTGACGTCGGGGCGCGTTTCTGATAGTCAGGCCTGCCTGATCGGTTCAGCTCAGCGTTTTGCCACCCTTAAGCATAGCAGGCTGTCCCAAAGCCGCAGGCGAAGCCGTGGCAATCCGTGTCCTGGCGACTGTGCGTTCTTTGAGCGCCTTCACCCTCTTTTGCGCCGCGCGTTCTTATACTGAGGGCTTTTCAGCCGTGCAAAAGGATGTCTGATGGACGATCAACTCAAGCAAAGCGCGCTCGATTTTCACCAATATCCCACCCCCGGAAAAATTCAGGTGTCACCCACTAAGCCGCTGGCGACGCAGCGCGATCTGGCACTGGCCTATTCGCCCGGTGTGGCGGCACCCTGTCTGGAAATTGCCGCCGATCCGCTGGCCGCGCACAAATACACCGCGCGCGGCAATCTGGTGGCGGTGATCTCCAACGGCACGGCGGTGCTGGGGCTCGGTAATATTGGCGCGCTGGCCGGCAAGCCAGTGATGGAAGGCAAGGGCGTGCTGTTCAAAAAGTTTGCCGGCATTGATGTGTTCGACATCGAAATCGACGAGCACGACCCGGACAAGCTGATTGAGGTGATTGCCGCGCTGGAGCCGACGTTCGGCGGCATCAACCTTGAGGACATCAAAGCGCCGGAGTGTTTTTACATTGAGCAGCAGCTGCGGCAGCGCATGAAGATTCCGGTGTTTCATGACGATCAGCACGGCACCGCCATCATCTGTACCGCGGCAGTGCTTAACGGCCTGACCATCGTGCATAAGGCGATTGCCGACGTGCGGCTGGTGGTGTCGGGCGCCGGCGCGTCAGCCATTGCCTGCCTCAATCTGCTGGTGGCGCTTGGCATGCAGCAGAAAAATATCGTGGTGTGTGATTCAAAAGGGGTGATTTATCGCGATCGCGAAGCGGACATGACGCCGACCAAAGCCGCCTATGCCGTGGAAGATAGCGGGGCGCGCACGCTGGATGAGGTGATTGGCGGCGCGGATATTTTCCTCGGCTGCTCCGGTCCGAAAGCGCTGACGCCAGAGATGGTGCAGAAGATGGCACCAAATCCGCTGATTCTGGCGCTGGCCAATCCGGAGCCGGAGATCATGCCGCCGCTGGCGAAGCAGGTGCGGCCGGATGCGATTATCTGTACCGGGCGCTCGGATTTCCCCAATCAGGTGAATAATGTGCTGTGCTTCCCGTTCATCTTCCGCGGCGCGCTGGACGTCGGTGCCACCGCCATCAACGAAGAGATGAAGCTGGCGGCGGTGCATGCGATTGCCGCCCTGGCGCAGGCGGAACAGAGCGACGTGGTGGCGTCCGCTTACGACGATCAGGATCTGAGCTTTGGCCCGGAGTATCTGATTCCCAAACCATTCGATCCGCGTTTGATTGTGCAGATAGCCCCGGCCGTCGCCAGAGCGGCGATGGATTCCGGCGTGGCGACGCGACCGATTGCTGACTTTGACGCCTATCGCGAGCAGCTCACCGAGTTCGTGTATAAAACCAATCTGTTCATGAAGCCGATCTTCTCGCAGGCGCGCAAAGCGCCGCAGCGCGTGGTGCTGGCGGAAGGTGAAGAGGTGCGGGTGCTGCACGCCACTCAGGAGCTGGTGTCGCTCGGGCTGGCGAAGCCGATCCTGATTGGCCGTCCCAACGTGATTGCCATGCGTTTGCAGAAGCAGGGGCTGAAAATCGAGGCCGGGCGTGATTTTGAGATCGTGAACAACGAGTCCGATCCGCGCTTTAAGGAGTACTGGAATGAATATTATCAGCTGATGAAGCGGCGCGGCGTCACGCCGGAAACCGCCCAGCGCGCGGTGATTGGCAATCCCACGCTGATCGGCGCCATCATGGTGCATCGCGGCGAAGCGGACGCGATGATTTGCGGCACCATCGGCGACTACCGCGAACATTATGACGTGGTGGAGAAGGTGTTTGGCTTCCGCGATGACGTCAAGGTCGCCGGGGCGATGAATGCGCTGCTGCTGCCGAGCGGCAACACATTTATTGCCGATACCTATGTGAATGAGGATCCCAGCGCTGAGCAGCTGGCGGATATCACGCTGCTGGCGGCAGAAACCGTGCGGCGTTTCGGCATCGAACCGCGCGTGGCGCTGCTGTCGCACTCCAGTTTCGGCACTTCGAACGCCCCCGGCGCGCGGAAGATGCGCGAGGCGCTGGCGCTGATTCAGCAGCGAGCGCCGGAACTGGAGATTGATGGCGAGATGCACGGCGATGCAGCGCTGGTGGAGAGTATTCGTCGCGAGCTGATGCCGGACAGCCCGCTGAAAGGAACCGCCAATCTGCTGATCATGCCGAACGTTGAGGCCGCACGCATCAGCTACAACCTGCTGCGCGTGTCCTGTTCGGAAGGGGTGACGGTGGGGCCGGTGCTGATGGGTATCCGCAAGCCAGTGCATGTGCTGACGCGCATCGCCTCGGTGCGGCGCATTGTTAACATGGTGGCGCTGGCGGTGGTGGAGGCGCAGACCGAGCCGTTGTGAGCGGCAAGCTGGCCTGATACCCGGTCGCCCTGAAGGGCGACCCTACGGGGGCGCGTTTTATCGGGTTATTCCGCAGGGTGCGCATGAATGCGCACCTGGCTTATTTTTCCAGCCCCAGCCAATCCTGCACCGGCAGGAAATCGCGGGTCAGCGCGGCTTCCGGGGAGTCGTCGGCGGGTTGATAATCATATTCCCAGCGCACCAGCGGCGGCATCGACATCAGAATCGATTCGGTGCGACCGCCGGTTTGCAGACCGAACAGCGTGCCGCGATCCCACACCAGATTGAACTCAACGTAGCGGCCCCGGCGGTAAAGCTGGAACTGACGCTCGCGTTCGCCCCAAGCCAGTTCTTTGCGCTTCGCTACAATCGGCTGATAGGCCTGCATGAAACCGTTGCCGACCGCCTGCATGAAATCAAAGCAGTGGTCAAAATCCGGCGTATTCAAATCATCAAAAAACAGGCCGCCAATGCCGCGCTGCTCGTTGCGGTGTTTCAGGTAGAAGTAGTCGTCACACCACTTTTTGTAGCGCGCATAGACGTCATCGCCAAACGGCTGGCACAGATCGAACGCGGTCTGATGCCAGTGCCGGGCATCCTCTGTGAAACCGTAATAAGGGGTGAGATCGAAACCGCCACCAAACCACCAGACCGGATCGGCGCCCGGCTTTTCAGCAATGAAAAAGCGCACGTTGGCGTGGCTGGTTGGCACATACGGATTTTCCGGGTGTACCACCAGCGACACGCCCATCGCTTCGAAGCTGCGGCCTGCCAGCTCCGGGCGATGCGCGGTGGCTGACGCGGGCATCTGCTCGCCATACACATGGGAGAAATTAACCCCAGCCTGCTCGAACACCTTGCCATTGCGCAGCACGCGGCTGCGTCCGCCGCCGCCGCCGGGGCGTTGCCAGGTGTCTTCGGCAAAGCTGGCGCTGCCGTCTTCCGCCGCCAGACCGGCGCAAATATCATCCTGCAGCGCCAGCAGATAGGCTTTGACGCGCGAAATATCGGGATTGCTCATGGCTCACTCATTGCAAAAATTTGCCGCGATTCTAGCACAAAACGCTATCAGGCCTGGCGACGATCGTACTCATCAAAGTAATTGACGATACCGTCGGCAATCGCCCGGGCAATTTTCTGGCGAAACGCCGTGGTGCCCAACAGCTGTTCTTCACGCGGGTTGGTGATAAACGAGGTTTCCACCAGCACCGACGGGATGGACGGGGATTTTAACACTGCGAACGCCGCCTGCTCGGTGTGCTGGCTGTGCAGGTGATGCACCGGACGAATCTGGTCCAGCACGTGTTTACCCAGCGTCAGGCTGTTGCGGATGGTATCGGTCTGCACCAGGTCGAACAGGATCTGGTTAAGATAATTATCTTTTTCCTGCACCGCCGCGCCGCCCACTTTATCGGCGTCGTTTTCGCGCTGCGACATATAGCGCGCCATGGCGCTGCTGGCACCGCGATTGGAGAGGGCAAACACCGACGCACCGTTGGCTTCCGGGCTGGTGTAGCCGTCGGCGTGAATCGACATAAACAGGTTGGCGCCGTGCTGATGCGCAATCTCCACGCGCTGGTAGAGCGGAATGAAGTGGTCGCTGTCGCGCGTCAGCCGCACTTCCACCTTCGGGTGGTTCTGCAGCAGCGTACGCACGGTGTTGGCGATCTCCAGTACGATGTGCTTCTCTTCTGAGCCTTCCTGACCCACCGCGCCAGAATCAATGCCGCCGTGACCGGGATCGATCATCACAATGCGCTTGCCGCTGGTGGCCGGTTTCGGCGGTGTATGGCGTGCGCTGACGGGCACTGCCGCGCGCGTTTCCTGCGCCTGGACCGCGCGCGGCGACAGCACCGCCAGCGCCAGGCCGGAGAGGATCAGCTGGCGGCGATTGGTCAGGCGCCGCAACAGTGAAATCTTGTTCATTAACATGTCCCTGAGAGTAAACCTGCCCCGTGTTATAGCTTAAGCGCCGTCCGGCGGCGACTGCCGAACCATTTCAGGACATTACTTTGTATTTCAGGCCGCGAATCGCTATTTAGCCGTTTTTTTCAGCCGTTGCGCCCTGCGAGGGTTGCGCCTGGCAAAGAATGCGTGATAATCAGCGAATTGTGCCTCATTGCAGGGTAACGCCGATGGAAATCCGCTCCTTCCGCCAGGAAGATTTTGAAGAAGTCATTACGCTCTGGGAGCGTTGCGATCTGTTACGGCCGTGGAATGATCCGGAACTCGATATCGAACGCAAAATGAACCATGACCCGGAGCTGTTTCTGGTGGCTGAGGTAGGCGGCGAGGTCGTGGGCACGCTGATGGGCGGCTACGATGGCCATCGCGGCTCCGCCTACTATCTGGCGGTGCACCCTGATTATCAGGGCCGGGGATTTGCCAATGCGCTGATGAACCGGCTGGAGAAAAAGCTGATTGCGCGCGGCTGCCCGAAAATCCATCTGATGGTGCGCGAAGAGAACGATCAGGTGGTGGCTTTCTACGAGAAGCTGGATTACGAGCCGGTCGACTCGCTGCTGCTGGGCAAACGCCTGATTGAAGACCGCGAATACTGATTCAACGCGGCGCGCGGCCGGGTTTCTGCCCGCCATGCAGCACAGCGAATAAACTTTTTGCCGGTTTGCGACTCCAACAGGCACGCCAGTCGGCACAAAAGAAAGGAGTTTGCATGAAAGTTGTTCGTCCCGCCCTGCTGGTCAGCGCCCTGGTGCTGGCCGGTTGCGCCAGTTCCGGTTCCTCTTCCCCTGCCAGCACCAGCGAAAGTCACTGGTACAATCCGCTCAGCTATCACTGGTCGGCGCTCAATCCGTTCAGCTGGTTTGGCAGTTCGCTCACCGTCACCGAGCAGGGCGTCGCCGGGCTGAACAGCAACACGGCAATGTCGGAGTCCGCCATTGGCGCCGCGCTGAACAATGATTATCAGCTGCGTCAGGGCATGCGCACGCAGAACGGGCAGGTGGTGGATTTCTGGCAGGCGCTGGATGACGGTAAGGTTAAGCTGGTGATCAATGGCCAGCGCAGCGTCGAGCGCATTGAAGTGCTCGATAGCGACGCGCGCAGCGCCGACGGCAGTAAAATCGGTGATGCGTTCAGCGATAAATTCAGCAAAGCGTTTGATAACTGCAAAATGGTTGCCGGGCTGGATGTGCGCGATGTTGAGTGCCGCGCGCCGGGTAGTCAGCATATCGCTTATATCTACAGCGGCGAGTGGCACGGTCCGACCGGACTGATGCCGTCGGATGATACATTAAAAAGCTGGAAAATCAGTAAGATCGTCTGGCAGCGTTAACTGGCGAAAAAATTGCGTTAACGCATCTTCTGCGCAGGGCTTTCCGGTATGATACCGGCGAAAAAACGCCGTTAACTTTTATGCCGGAGAGCATTGTCATGTCTCAGTTTCAGAGCGGGATCCTGCTGGAGCACCGCCGTTTCGCCATTTGGCTGGAAGCCCGCGCCACCGGCGACCTCGCTGCGCTGCGCCAGGGTTGCCACGCCTTTCTGCAACAGCTGGCTGCGCTGCAGCAGCAATTCCCGGACGCCGGTCTTGGTGCGGTCATCGCCTTTGGTGATGCGCTGTGGCGCGATCTGCAGGGCACCGATTCAGCTCCTGAACTCAAAGCTTTCACGCCGCTCGGCAAAGGTGCGGCACCGGCGACCCAGCGCGATCTGTTGATCCATATTCAGTCGCTGCGTCACGACGTGAACTTTTCGCTGGCGCAGGCGGCGCTGACGGCGTTTGCCGGCGCGGTCGCCATTGAAGAAGAGACGCACGGTTTCCGCTGGGTCGAGGATCGCGATCTTTCCGGTTTTGTTGATGGTACCGAAAACCCGCAGGGCGAGGCGCGCCAGCAGGTGGCGATCATTGCTGACGGGCCGGATGCCGGCGGCAGCTATGTGTTTACCCAGCGCTGGGAGCACAACCTGCCGCAGTTCAACCGGCTGGCGATTGATAAGCAGGAAGCGATTATTGGCCGCACCAAACAGGACAATGAAGAGCTGCCGGGCGATCAGCGGCCGGCGACGTCGCACCTGAGCCGCGTGGATTTGAAAGAAGCGGGCAAAGGCCTGAAGATTCTGCGCCAGAGCCTGCCGTACGGCACCGCCAGCGGTCGCCACGGTCTCTATTTTATTTCGTATTGTCATCGCCTGTATAACATCGAGCAGCAGCTGCTGAGCATGTTTGGCGAGCGCGACGGCAAGATGGACGCGATGTTACGGTTCACCAAACCGGTGAGCGGTAGCTACTTCTTTGCCCCTTCGCTGACGGCGCTGCAGGCGCTGTCACGTTAATCCATCGCGTTTTACCGGTGCGCCGCCGTGCGCACCACATCCCCGCTTGACGCGGCTCAGTTAATCCCGCCCTGCGCATAAACTCTGCCGCCGGCTTATGCCTTTTTAGACTTTGAAATCCCTAAACGATATATAAAACCGTTACAGCTTTCGCCAGAGTTATAAATACACTGACAGCATCTAATGGCATAGGCTCGAACTCCATTTCTCAGGGTGCAGCATGACACGTTCGGTTTCGAAAAAATGGCTTGGCGGTATGGCGCTGTCGCTGAGTTTAGCGGGCGCGGCACAGGCAACAGAGCTGCTCAATAGCTCTTACGATGTGTCACGTGAACTGTTTGTTGCCCTGAATGCGCCGTTTGAACAGCAGTGGGACGCGGCGCACCCTGACGACAAGCTGACCATTAAACAGTCACATGCGGGCTCCTCAAAACAGGCGCTGGCCATTCTGCAGGGGCTGCGTGCCGATGTCGTGACCTATAATCAGGTGACCGATGTACAGGTGCTGCACGACAAAGGCAACCTGATCCCGGCCGACTGGCAGAGCCGTCTGCCCAACAGCAGCTCACCGTTTTATTCCACCATGGCGTTCCTGGTGCGCAAGGGGAATCCCAAGCAGATTCACGACTGGGCCGATCTGGCGCGCGATAACGTGAAACTGATTTTCCCGAATCCGAAAACCTCCGGTAACGGCCGTTACACCTATCTGGCCGCGTGGGGCGCTGCCGACCAGGCGGATGGCAAAGATCAGGCCAAAACCGAAGCGTTTATGACCAGGTTCCTGAAAAACGTCGAAGTGTTTGATACCGGCGGCCGTGGTGCCACCACCACCTTTGCCGAGCGCGGGCTGGGCGATGTGCTGATCAGCTTTGAGTCGGAAGTGAACAATATCCGTAACCAGTACGGTAAAGACCAATACGAAGTGATTGTGCCGAAAACCAACATCCTTGCTGAATTCCCGGTCGCGTGGGTCGATAAGAACGTCGAACACAATGGCACGGCGGAAGCGGCGAAAGCCTATCTTAACTACCTCTACACGCCGCAGGCGCAGAAAATCATCACCGGCTTTTACTATCGCGTGAATAACCCGCAGCTGATGGCGGAGCAGAAAGATCGCTTCCCGCAGACTGCGCTGTTCAATGTTAATGACGCGTTTGGCGGCTGGCCACAGGTGATGAAAACCCACTTCGCCAGCGGCGGTGAGCTGGATAAATTACTGGCAGCGGGGCGCGGCTGATGTTGGCTTCTGCACAAAAACGCGTTCTGCCCGGATTTGGTCTCAGCCTTGGCACCAGCCTGCTGTTTACCTGCCTGATTCTGCTGCTGCCGATCAGCGCGCTGATCATGCAGCTGTCGCAGATGACGCTGGCGCAGTACTGGCAGGTGATCAGCAATCCGCAACTGGTGGCGGCGTATAAAGTCACGCTGCTGTCAGCGGGCGTGGCCTCGCTGTTTAACGCGGTGTTTGGCATGCTGATGGCGTGGATTCTGACCCGCTATCGCTTTCCCGGCCGTACGCTGCTGGATGGCCTGATGGACCTGCCGTTTGCGCTGCCGACGGCGGTGGCCGGCCTGACGCTGGCCGGGCTGTTTTCGGTTAACGGCTGGTACGGTCAGTGGCTGGCACATTTTGATATCAAAGTGTCTTACACCTGGCTCGGTATCGCGGTGGCGATGGCGTTCACCAGCATTCCGTTTGTGGTGCGTACCGTGCAGCCGGTGCTGGAAGAATTAGGCCCGGAGTATGAGGAAGCGGCGGAAACCCTCGGTGCCACGCCGTGGCAGAGTTTCCGGCGCGTGGTGCTGCCGGAAGTCGCGCCGGCGCTGCTGGCCGGGACCGCGCTGTCGTTTACCCGCAGCCTCGGTGAATTTGGCGCGGTGATCTTTATCGCCGGTAACATCGCCTGGAAAACTGAAGTGACCTCGCTGATGATTTTTGTTCGCCTGCAGGAGTTTGATTATCCGGCCGCCAGCGCCATCGCTTCGGTGATCCTCGCGGCGTCGTTGCTGCTGCTGTTTGCGATTAACACTCTGCAGAGCCGCTTTGGCCGCCGTCTGGGAGGTCACTGATGGCTGAGATTTCACAGATCAATCATGCCGAGCGTCAGCCGGTGAACTGGGGCAAATGGCTGCTGATCGGCATTGGCGTGCTGGTATCGATTGGCCTGCTGGTGGTGCCGATGGTCTCCATCTTCTGGGAGGCGCTGGGACAGGGCATCGGCAAGGCCTTTAGCAACCTGCAGGATGGTGACATGCTGCATGCTATCTGGCTGACGGTGCTGGTGGCGCTGATTACCGTGCCGGTTAACCTGGTGTTCGGCACGCTGCTGGCCTGGCTGGTGACGCGCTTCACTTTCCCCGGTCGCCAGCTGCTGCTGACCCTGTTCGATATTCCGTTTGCCGTGTCGCCGGTGGTGGCCGGTCTGATGTATCTGCTGTTCTGGGGCGTGAACGGCCCGGCTGGCGGCTGGCTTGATGCGCACAACATCCAGGTGATGTTTGCCTGGCCGGGTATGGTGCTGGCGACGATTTTCGTCACCTGTCCGTTTGTGGTGCGCGAGCTGGTGCCGGTGATGCTGAGCCAGGGCAGCCACGAAGATGAAGCCGCCGTGTTGCTGGGCGCCTCTGGCTGGCAGATGTTCCGCCGCGTGACGCTGCCAAATATTCGCTGGGCGCTGCTGTACGGCGTGGTGCTGACCAACGCGCGCGCCATCGGCGAATTTGGTGCGGTATCGGTAGTGTCCGGCTCGATTCGCGGCGAAACCTATACCTTACCTTTACAGGTTGAATTACTGCATCAGGATTACAACACCGTGGGCGCTTTTACCGCCGCCGCGCTGCTGACCCTGATGGCAATTGTGACGCTGTTTCTGAAAAGCGTGGTGCAGTGGCGATTAGAGCATCAGCAGAAGCGCCAACAGGAGGAAAATCATGAGCATTGAGATTAAACACATTAATAAAGCATTTGGCCGCACGCCGGTGCTGAACGATATCTCTCTGGATATTCCTTCCGGCAAGATGGTGGCGCTGCTTGGACCGTCCGGTTCCGGTAAAACCACGCTGCTGCGCATTATCGCCGGGCTGGAGCACCAGAACAGCGGGCAGATCCATTTTCATGGCAAAGACGTCAGCCGCACGCACGCACGCGATCGTCAGGTCGGCTTTGTGTTTCAGCACTATGCGCTGTTCCGCCATATGACGGTGTTCGACAACATCGCCTTTGGTCTGACGGTGCTGCCGCGCCGCGAGCGTCCGAACAGCGCCGAAATTAAGCAGCGCGTTACCCGTCTGCTGGAGATGGTACAGCTGGCACATCTGGCCAACCGCTACCCGGCACAGCTCTCCGGTGGACAGAAACAGCGCGTGGCGCTGGCGCGTGCGCTGGCCGTTGAGCCGCAGATTCTGCTGCTGGACGAACCGTTTGGCGCGCTGGATGCCCAGGTGCGTAAAGAGCTGCGCCGCTGGCTGCGTCAGCTGCATGAAGAGCTGAAATTTACCAGCGTGTTTGTGACCCACGACCAGGAAGAAGCGATGGAAGTGGCGGATAGCGTGGTGGTAATGAGTCAGGGCAATATTGAGCAGGTGGGCGCACCGGATGACGTGTGGCGCGAACCTGCGACCCGCTTCGTGCTGGAGTTCCTCGGCGAAGTGAACCGCTTTGACGGCGAAGTGCACGGCTCGCAGTTCCATGTGGGCGCGCATCGCTGGCCGCTGGGCTATACGCCAGCGCATCAGGGCGACGTGGAGCTGTTCCTGCGTCCGTGGGAAGTGGACGTGTCACGCCAGAGTAGCCTGGAGACGCCGTTGCCGGTACAGGTGCTGGAGGTCAGTCCGCGTGGCCACTTCTGGCAGCTGGTGGTTCAGCCCGTCGGCTGGCAGAGCGAGCCAATCTCGGTGGTATTCGCCGGTGAACAGACGGCGCCAATCCGCGGCGAACGGCTGTTTGTTGGTCTGCAACAGGCACGTATCTACCAGGGCACCACGCCGCTGCGCCCGGTTGCCTTTGCCGAAAGCGCCTGATATTTTTGTCACTCCTTCGGGCGGGATTTTCCCGCCCGATTTATTTGTACTCCTTTCGGCTGGAATGACACCGTGACCACTCTGGAAAACACCATCGGCAATACGCCGCTGATTAAGTTGCAGCGCCTGACGCCGGATAACGGCAGCGAAATCTGGCTCAAGCTGGAAGGCAACAATCCGGCAGGTTCGGTGAAAGATCGCGCGGCCTGGTCGATGATCCACCACGCTGAGTTGCGGGGTGAAATCCAGCCCGGCGACACGCTGATTGAGGCCACCAGCGGCAATACCGGCATTGCGCTGGCGATGATTGCCGCGCTGAAAGGCTACCGGTTACGCCTGCTGATGCCGGAGAACATGAGCCAGGAGCGTCAGGATGCGATGCGCGCCTACGGGGCTGAGCTGGTTTTGGTGACACGCGAGCAGGGCATGGAGGGCGCACGCGATCTGGCGCAGGCCATGGCGCAGCGCGGTGAAGGCAAAGTGCTGGATCAGTTTAATAATCCCGACAACCCGCTCGGCCATTATCTCACCACCGGTCCGGAGATCTGGCAGCAAAGCCACGGTCGTATGACGCATTTTGTCTCCAGCATGGGCACCACCGGCACCATCAGCGGCGTCGGGCGCTATCTGAAAGAGTTTGCTCCGGCGGTGAAAGTGATTGGTTTGCAGCCGCAGGAGGGCAGCAGTATTCCCGGTATTCGTCGCTGGCCGGCGGCCTATCTGCCGGGGATTTTTCGTCCGGAACTGGTGGATGAAGTGATAGATATGGCGCAGCAGGAGGCAGAAGAGACCATGCGCGCGCTGGCGCAGCGCGAAGGCATTTTCTGCGGCGTCAGTTCAGGTGGGTCAGTGGCTGGCGCATTGCGCATCGCGACGGCGCAGCCGGGCAGTGTGGTTGTCGCCATTGTCTGCGATCGCGGCGATCGCTATCTCTCCACCGGCGTTTTTCACCGCTAGTTCCCCCCGCCTGTTTCTGGCTTCGTGCGCCCTGTGACGCGGCGTACGGGCCATTTTTGTCTATAGTCTCCCTAAGCATGTTCTGACGCGGTCACTGTAAGGATCGCGTAAAACCGGCTGCTTTCCCGCGGCACTCAGGACAAAATAGCGGCAATTTTGTACGAGAGAAAAAGATGAAAATCCTGCTTGTTGATGACGATGTTGAACTTGGCACCATGCTGAGCCAGTACCTGATTGCCGAAGGTTTTGAAACCCAGCTGGTGCTGACCGGCAGCGCCGGGATTGAAGGGGCGTTATCCGGACACTACACTGCGATGATTCTCGACATCATGCTGCCGGATATGAGCGGTATTGATGTGCTGCGTCAGGTGCGGCAGAACAGCCGCCTGCCGGTGATTATGCTGACGGCGAAGGGCGACAATATCGACCGCGTTATCGGCCTGGAGATGGGCGCGGATGACTACGTGCCCAAACCCTGCTATCCGCGCGAGCTGGTGGCGCGTCTGCGCGCGGTGCTGCGTCGCTTTGAAGATCAGGCACCGGTGCCGGACAAGAAAGAGGTCCTGCGTTGGGGCGATCTCAGCCTGAACCCGGCCACGCGTATCACGGAGTGGCAGGGCAAAGCTTTTGATCTCACCGCGTCGGAGTTCAATCTGCTGGATCTGCTGCTGCGCGCACCGGACCGCGTGGTGTCCAAAGATGAGCTGTCGGAGAAGGGGCTGGGCCGACCGCGTGAAGCTTACGATCGCAGCGTGGATGTGCACATCAGCAACATCCGCCAGAAGCTGGCTGCGCTGACCGCAGACAGCGTGAATATTGAAACCGTGCGCAGCATTGGTTATCGCATTCGATGAAACACAGCTACCGTGGCCGCATGTTCTGGAAGATCCTGCTGGGCTTCTGGATTGTGTTTGTGATTATCAGCCAGCTGCTGTGGCTGGGCTTTACCTTGTCAGGAAACCGTCACGAGCCGCCGGAGATTGTGGCGGTACGCCGTATCGTCAATCTGCAAATGGCTTCGGCGGTGTCGGTACTGGAGCGCGGCGGTCCCAGCTCGCTCGACGATATGATGGCCGACTGGGAGCCGAACGATCGCCAGTTTTTCTCGGTGATTCAGCACGCCAGACCGGCCACTACGCCGGACAATGCGCCGCCGGAGACCTTTAATCAGCCGTTTCACGGCCCGTTTCCGCAGGTGATTGTGCGCTGGGTGAAGGGCGCTGACGGTAAAGAGTACGAACTGCGCTATGACGTAAAAGGGCTGCGCGAGGACAGTTCAATGGGCGGCGGAGGCCCGCGTCGTATTCTGAATATCCCCGAGCCGATGTTTACCTTTGCCGGCGCGCTGGGGCTGCTGTTCAGTCTGCTGCTGGCGTGGAACCTGACGCGACCAATGCGTCAGCTGCGCGAGGGGTTTGCCCGCGTGTCGCGCGGTGATTTGTCGGTGCGGCTCTATCCGGTGATGCGCCGCCGCCATGATGAGCTGTCGATTGTGGCCCAGGATTTTGATGCGATGGTGGAGCGGCTGGATACGCTGGTGAAAGCGCGTGAAGAGCTGCTGCACGATATCTCCCACGAGCTGCGCTCCCCGCTGGCGCGCCTGCAGTTAGCCACCGGTCTGGCGCGTCAGACGCCGGAGTCGGTAGCCTCCTCACTGAACCGCATCGACGAGGAGGCGCGCCGTCTGGATAAGATGATCGGCGAACTGCTGACGCTGTCGCGCGCTGAGCATGAGAGCATGCCTGGCGAGCAGTATTTTGATCTGACCGGCCTGCTGCATGCGGTGGTAACCGATGTGCGCTACGAAGCGCAGATCCCCGGTGTGCACGTTGATTTTCTGGTGGATGAGAACGCGGATTACACCGTGCGCGGTAATGCTGAGCTAATCCGCCGCGGCGTGGAGAATGTGCTGCGCAACGCGCTGCGTTTCTCGCATCAGGGGCAGCATATCAGCGTGCAGTTGCAGGCGGAGAATCAGTGGCTGGCGATTCGCGTGCGCGATCAGGGGCCGGGCGTGGATGATGAGAAACTGTCGAGTATCTTCGATCCGTTCGTTCGGGTGAATTCGCCGCTAATGGGCAAAGGCTATGGGCTGGGGCTGTCGATCGTGCGCAAAGTGGTTCTGGCCCATCACGGCGAAGTTCAGGCGGTGAACCGTCCGGAAGGCGGGCTGGAAGTGACGCTGCGGCTGCCGCGCTGGAAGCAGGCGTAAATCATCACGCCAGGCGCAGGCGGTCAGGACGACCGGACAGATCGCAAAGACGGCATAAACCGTCCCTGGGCCTCGGCCCGCGCCATCCATGGCGCGGGACGCTTTGCTCCTCTGCCCGGTCGTCCTGCCCTCAAACAGGCACGGTGCGCTTTGCCAGAAGCGCTCGCCTGCAAATCATTCATCAGCGTGTGAAACAAACAAAAACGGCACCCATTGGGTGCCGTTTTCACGCAATCAGCGCGGTTTACTTCCTGATGCGGATAACAGGCGTTTCGCCCACGGTAACCTGACCGGAGAGTTTCACCAGGTCCTTGATCTCATCCATATTCGAGATCACGACCGGGGTCAGCGTGGATTTGGCTTTCTCTTCCAGCAGCGGCAGATCAAACTCGATCACCACATCGCCTTTTTTCACTTTCTGGCCTTCTTCAGCGATGCGTTTGAAGCCTTCACCTTTCAGTTCTACCGTGTCGATACCGAAGTGCACGAACAGTTCGATGCCGTTATCAGACTCGATAGAAAACGCGTGGTTGGTTTCGAAAATCTTGCCGATAGTACCATCCACTGGTGCAACCATTTTGTTGCCAGTAGGTTTGATGGCGATACCATCACCGACGATTTTCTCTGCGAATACCACATCAGGTACGTCTTCGATATTCACGATTTCGCCTGACAGAGGCGCAACGATATCGATAGTCCCTGACGCGCTCTCTGATTTATCGCCAAAAAGTTTAGAAAACAAACCCATGATCTTCTCCTAAGCAGTAATTTGGGGCCAGCGTCTCGTGGATCAGCAGAGCGTTTTTTCTTTGATGAACTTGTTCACCAGGTTCATCAAATCTTCCGCTGTGGGTTGAGCCAGAGCCTGCTCTGCCAGTGCCTTCGCATCTTCGAAATTGGTATTGCGAATGATCTTCTTGATGCTTGGGATTGAAATGGCACTCATGCTGAATTCGTCCAGCCCCATTCCCAGTAACAGTAGTGTAGCACGTTCATCACCAGCCAGCTCACCACACATGCCGGTCCATTTCCCTTCGGCATGTGATGCGTCGATCACTTGCTTAATGAGGCCCAGTACAGATGGCGTCATTGGGTTATAGAGGTGTGAAATCAAATCATTACCACGATCGACCGCCAGAGTATACTGCGTCAGGTCATTTGTCCCAATACTAAAGAAGTCGACTTCTTTCGCCAGATGGCGGGCAATCACTGCGGAAGCCGGGGTTTCCACCATGATGCCCACTTCAATGGACTCATCAAAGGCTTTACCTTCTTCACGCAGCTGTGCCTTCAGCATCTCCAGCTCAGCCTTCAGGAAGCGCACTTCTTCAACCGAGATGATCATCGGGAACATGATGCGCAGTTTGCCGAAGGAAGACGCACGCAGAATGGCGCGCAGCTGGGCATGCAGAATCTCTTTGCGGTCCATGGCGATACGAATCGCACGCCAGCCGAGGAATGGGTTCTCCTCTTTTGGCAGGTTCATGTACGGCAGATCTTTGTCGCCGCCGATGTCCATGGTGCGCACGATCACGGCCTGGGAACCCATCGCTTCCGCCACGGCTTTGTAAGCCTGGAACTGCTCTTCTTCGCTTGGCAGCGAATCGCGGTCCATGAACAGGAATTCAGTACGGTACAGACCAACACCTTCCGCGCCGTTGCGCTCAGCACCGGCGACATCTCGCACGGTACCAATGTTGGCGCACACTTCAACCTGATGGCCGTCCAGCGTAATCGCTGGCAGATCTTTCAGTTTCGCCAGCTCGTGCTTCTCAGACAGATACTGCGTCTGAATCGCTTTCAGCTCTTCCTGCACGTCGTCGGTCGGATTGACGTAAATCTTGTTGTTCACGCCATCGATAATCAGGAAATCACCGTTTTTCACGGTAGCGGTCACGTTGCCGGTGCCGACAATCGCAGGCAGCTCCAGCGAACGCGCCATGATCGAGGTGTGTGAAGTACGACCACCCAGATCGGTAATAAAGCCCAGCACCTTTTTCAGGTTCAGCTGTGCGGTTTCGGATGGCGTCAGATCTTTCGCCACCAGAATGGATTCGTCAGCAATGGCGCTCAGGTCAACGATATGCAGACCCAGAATGTTCTGCAGCAGACGCTTGCCGATGTCACGTACGTCAGCCGCGCGCTCTTTCAGATATTCGTCGTCGAGCTCTTCCAGCGCTTTTGCCTGGCCTTCAACCACAGAGTGGGCGGCGGCGTCAGCGGTTACGTGATCTTTTTTAATCAGGTCGATGATTTCCTGCTCAAGCTCTTCGTCTTCGAGCAGCATGATGTGACCTTCAAAGATCGCCGCTTTCTCTTCACCGAAGGTTTCACCGGCTTTCACACGGATGGCTTCAAGCTGCCCGGCTGCTTTGCTGCGACCGTCGAGGAAGCGCTGAACTTCCTGCTCAACCTGGTCGTCAGTAATCTTTTTACGGCTGATGACGATCTCGTCTTCCTTCAGCAGCAGTGCTTTGCCGAAAGCGATACCCGGTGATGCTAAAATGCCTGAAATCATAACCCTACCTTTTAATCACGATGGCTCATTGACCCAATGCGTTGCCACTGTCGCGGAGCAGTACTCTAAGGAAGCAATAACGCGGACAGGTTGTCCGCGATCAACATAATTGCACTCAATGGGGCAAAGGAGTCGGTTTAATGGCTTGCCGGAGCGGAATTACTCCAGTTCAGCCATCAGTTTGACCAGATGCTCAACCGCCTGCTGCTCGTCTTCACCTTCTGCAGAAAGCGTAACAACCGTACCCTGAGTCAGACCCAGAGTCTGCAGTTTGAACAGGCTTTTCGCGCTGGCAGATTTGCCGTTAGAAGTAACGGTGATTTCAGACTGGAAAGCCTTCGCTTCTTTCACGAACTGAGCTGCAGGACGGGTATGGAGGCCGTTAGGTGCGGTAATGGTAACTTCTTGCTGGAACATTCTATTTCCCCAACTTTATCAGGTTTGGTGTTATGGATCTAAAGTCTAGCCTGGAGCCGTAACTTTAGCCTGTGTAGGTGCGCTGGTACGGCATCACGCTGACCAAAAAATGCGCTTGAATGAAAAAGTCATTTTTTCGATGACGGATCAAAACTGCTGCAATACGTCACTCTGCTGATTATGCCGTGATTCGCCGTTTCACCAAATCAGTAAATCGATTCAGCTTGATCCACTTCAAAGGCAGATTAATTTCAGGCACCGAAATAATTGGCTGCTTAAATACCAGAGCCGCATCACTGAAATCAATCTGCCCGGTGGTAAAAGTGAGATCTGCGCCACAAAAAAGCACCCATTTGGGTGCTTTTTTCATCATTTTCAGACTCTGTCGTTTACTGTTGCAGCTCTTTTTCGGTGAACAGATCGGCAAACAGTGCGGTACTGAGATAGCGTTCGCCGGAAGAGGGCAGAATCACCACGATATTTTTATTGGCGAAGGCTTCATCTTCCTGCAGCTTAAGGGCAGCCGCCACCGCTGCACCGGAAGAGATACCGGCCAGAATGCCTTCCTCTTCCATCAGCTGACGCGCGGTGCTGATCGCTTCTTCATTGGTTATGGCCACCACGCGGTCAATCAGTTTCAGGTCAAGGTTGCCCGGAATAAAACCGGCACCGATGCCCTGAATCTTGTGCGGGCCCGGTTTGATCTCTTCTCCCGCCAGCGCCTGCGCGATGACCGGGGAATCCGTAGGCTCAACGGCCACGGTGATCAAATCCTGCTTGCCTTTGGTGTTCTTGATGTAGCGGCTCACGCCGGTCAGCGTACCACCGGTGCCCACGCCGGCAATGAAGACATCTACGGCGCCGTCAGTGTCTTCCCAGATCTCCGGGCCAGTGGTCTTTTCGTGAATTTCCGGGTTGGCCGGGTTGCTGAACTGCTGCAGCAGCACATATTTGTCCGGATCGCTGGCAACAATCTCTTCTGCTTTAGCGATGGCGCCCTTCATGCCTTTTGGCCCTTCGGTCAGCACCAGATTGGCGCCCAGCGCTTTCAGCAGCTTGCGACGTTCAATCGACATGGTCTCAGGCATGGTCAGCGTCAGCTTGTAGCCGCGCGCAGCGGCGACATAGGCCAGCGCAATGCCGGTGTTGCCGCTGGTTGGCTCTACCAGCTCAACGCCCGGTTTCAGAATACCGCGTTTTTCTGCGTCCCAAATCATATTGGCACCGATACGGCATTTAACGCTGAAGCTCGGGTTACGCGACTCGACCTTCGCCAGAATGCGTCCATTACCGATGCGGTTCAGTCGAACCAGCGGCGTATGACCAATTGTCAGAGAGTTGTCTTCATAGATCTTACTCATAGCCCGTCCTTAACTGTATGAAATATTGGGAACCCTCAGAGCATACCTGTTCTGACCCCCGGCGGAAGGAAAGAAATCGTATATCTATATAGCCTGCGACCATAAGCCTGATGCAAAAATGCATAAGGCTTTTTGATGCATTATAGATGACGCGCATGCTGGCTGCGGTAGCGATCGACCCACATGGCGGTCGCGCCGCATACCGCGACCGGCATGATGGCGAGATTGAGGATCGGAATCATGGTGAACAGACTGACCAGCGCGCCAAACTGCATATTGGCGGTTTTATGCTGACGCAGCGCGTTACGCATCTGAGGAAAACTGACTTTGTGGTTGTCGAACGGATAGTCGCAATATTGTATTGATAGCATCCAGGCGCTAAACAGAAACCACAACACCGGTGCCACGGTCTGGCCAAAGCCGGGGATAAAATAGAGCAGCAGCAGTCCCAGCGCGCGCGGCAAATAGTAGCCGAGCTTCTGTAACTCGCGCTTCATGATGCGCGGGATGTCTTTCATCATGCCGAGCCAGCCACTGTCCGGCAGGGGTTTTCCGGTCAGACGCCCTTCTAGCTGCTCCGCCAGCAGGCCGCAAAACGGCGCGGCAATCCAGTTGGCGATGGTGGAGAAGAAATAGCTGAATACCAGCACAATCGAAATCACCGACAGCGGCCACAGCAGATAGCTCAGCCACTGCAGCCAGTCCGGCACGTGCGACATCAGCCGGGGAATCCACTGGCCGAGGCGCTGAAACAGCCAGATAAACGCACCGCCCAGCAGCACAATGTTTACCAGCAGCGGGATGATGACGTAGCGGCGGATACCGGGCAGACGCACCAGTTTCCAGCCCTGGGCAAAATAATGAATACCATTCATGGATGAGACCGAATTCTCAGCGGGCATAGCGAGCCTTTCTCCTTTATGTAGCGGCGCCAACATCATAACCTGGCTTTTTATCGGTGACAGGCGCACTTTGCGCGAAAAAACAGCAAAAAAGCGTGGGGCAGCTATCTTATTTGTCAGAAAATACTGCACAGACTTGCACTTGTGTAGCTGGGCAAATACAGTTAGAGGATAAAGTTTGCCGTGGTGGCAAGGTATTGGAACAACAGAGAATACAATGATGCAGGATTTGCGTCTGATATTAATCGTTGTTGGCGCGATCGCCATAATAGCGCTGCTTCTTCACGGACTGTGGACCAGCCGTAAAGAGCGCTCTTCCGTGTTTCGCGATCGCCCGCACAAACGTCTGAAACAGCGTGAAGAAGCGGATGACGATGATCTGCTGAACAGCGAAGACGATGGCGTCGGCGAAGTACGCGTGCGTCGTCAGCGTGATGCCGAAGACGAGCCGCAGTTCGATGCGCCGGTCACCAAACCTGCTGCTCCGCGTGCGCCGGAACCGGTGCGTCAGCCATTCCCACGCCAGGAAACGCCGTTAAGCGGCGATCCGCTGCTGGACGATGAGCCGGTACGTCAGTCTGCACCTGCGCCACAACCGCAGGCGCCGGTAGCGCAGCCCGTGCCGCAGCCACAAGCGATTCAGGCCGATCCGCTGCTGGATAATGAACCGCTGTCCGCCACCCAGCCGGCTCCGGAGTTTACCGCCGCCGAGCCGGAGGTTAAACAACCTGAACCTGCGCCTGTGCAGGAAGCTGCACCGCAGCCGCAGCCCGCTGCGCCGGGCAGTAAAAAAGAAGCGGTGCTGGTGTTGCACGTTGCCGCGCATGCCGGTGGCGCACTGAACGGCGAAGCGCTGCTGCAGGGCATTCTGCAGGCCGGCTTCCAGTTTGGTGAAATGAACATTTTCCATCGCCATCTCAGCCCGGCCGGCAGCGGTCCGGTGCTGTTCAGCCTGGCGAATATGGTCAAACCGGGGTCGTTCAATCCGGATGAAATGGGCGATTTCACCACGCCGGGCGTCTCAATCTTTATGATGGTGCCGTCGTACGGCGACGCCAACCAGAACTTTAAGCTGATGCTGCAATCCGCGCAGCGTATCGCCGATGATGTCGGTGGCGTAGTGCTGGATGATGAGCGTCGCATGATGACACCGCAAAAGCTGGAAACCTATAAAGCACGCATCCGCGAGGTTATTGGCTAAGCGCCGCCAGCAGCATCACCCTTTAACTAAATAACCCCCGCTTGCCGGGGGTTTTTTATCGGACGAGAGAATATGACATCGGTTCAGGAGCAGATCACCGCGCTGCGCACCACGTTACGCCACCACGAATACCTCTATCACGTGATGGATACGCCGGAAATCCCGGATGCAGAATATGACCGATTGATGCGCGAACTGCGTGAGCTGGAGAGCGCGCATCCCGATTTAATCACCCCGGATTCTCCCACCCAGCGCGTGGGCGCGGCACCGCTTGCCACCTTTGAACAGGTGCGCCATGAAGTGCCGATGCTGTCGCTTGATAACACCTTCGATGAAGCCGGATTTCTTGCCTTCAATAAGCGCGTGCAGGATCGCCTGAAAAGCACCGACGATCTCACCTACTGCTGCGAGCTGAAGCTGGATGGTCTGGCGGTGAGTCTGCTGTATGAAAACGGCCTGCTGGTGCGTGCCGCCACGCGTGGCGATGGCACCACCGGCGAAAACATCACGGCGAACGTGCGCACCATTCACGCCATTCCGCTGCGCCTGCACGGCGACGATATTCCGGCGCGGGTAGAAGTGCGCGGTGAAGTATTCATGACCGAAAGCGGCTTTGAAAAGCTGAACGAGGAAGCGCGACGCACCGGCGGCAAAGTGTTTGCCAACCCGCGCAATGCGGCGGCCGGCTCGCTGCGCCAGCTCGATCCGCGTATCACCGCGAAACGTCCGCTGACCTTCTTCTGCTACGGCTTTGGTCTGCTGGAGGGCGGCGAAATGCCCGCCAGCCACTGGCAGCGTCTGCAACAGTTTAAGGCCTGGGGATTACCGGTCAGCGACCGGATTCGCCTGGTGCACACCGCGGACGAAGCGCTGGCGTTCTATCGCCAGGTTGAGCAGGACCGTCCGTCGCTCGGCTTTGATATTGACGGCGTGGTGATCAAAGTCGACTCGCAGGCGCTGCAGGAGCAGCTGGGCTTTGTGGCCCGCGCACCGCGCTGGGCGGTGGCATTCAAGTTCCCGGCGCAGGAGCAGATGACGGTGGTGCGCGACGTCGAGTTTCAGGTCGGACGTACCGGGGCGATTACGCCGGTGGCGCGCCTCGAACCGGTGCAGGTTGCGGGCGTGATAGTCAGTAATGCGACGCTGCACAACGCCGATGAAATCGCCCGGCTGGGGCTGCGCATCGGCGACAAAGTGGTAATTCGCCGCGCCGGTGACGTAATTCCGCAGGTGGTCAACGTGGTGGAATCCGAGCGTCCGGCGGATGCGCGTGAGATCGTGTTCCCCAGCCACTGTCCGGTGTGCGGCTCTGACGTGGAGCGGGTGGAAGGCGAAGCGGTGACGCGCTGTACCGGCGGGCTGATTTGCGGCGCGCAGCGTAAAGAAGCGCTGAAGCACTTTGTCTCACGCCGTGCGATGGACGTGGACGGCATGGGCGATAAAATCATCGACCAGCTGGTGGAAAAAGAGTACGTCAAAACCCCGGCCGACCTGTTCCGTCTCACCGCCGGCAAGCTGACCGGACTGGACCGCATGGGGCCGAAATCAGCGCAAAACGTGGTGGACGCGCTGGAAAAAGCCAAATTCACTACACTGCCGCGCTTCCTGTATGCGCTCGGCATCCGCGAAGTGGGCGAGGCGACGGCGGCCAACCTGGCGAACCACTTTGGTGAGCTGGAAAAGGTCATGAACGCTGACCTTGATGCGCTGATTGCGGTACAGGACGTCGGCAAAGTGGTGGCAGCGCACGTGCGCAACTTCATGGAAGAGGAGAGCAACCGTGAAGTGATCCGCCAGCTGACGGAGGAGGTGGGCGTGCACTGGCCGGCGGTGGTGGTGGTCAAAGCCGAAGAGATCGACAGCCCGTTCGCCGGAAAAACCGTGGTACTGACTGGCTCGCTGTCGCAGATGAACCGTGACGATGCCAAAGCGCGGCTGACGGCGCTGGGGGCCAAAGTCAGCGGCAGCGTATCGAAAAAAACCGATCTGCTGATCGCCGGTGAGGCCGCCGGTTCCAAGCTGGCAAAAGCGCAGGAGCTGGGGATTGCGGTGATCGATGAAGCCGAAATGATTCGCTTACTGGGCGCCTGAGATGGATAAGCAGCAGCTGGTTGAGATTGCCAATACCGCGATGCCGTTTGGCAAATACAAAGGGCGGATGCTGATCGATGTGCCGGAAGAGTATCTGCTGTGGTTTGCGCGTAAAAATGAGTTTCCTGCCGGCAAACTAGGTGAGCTGATGCAGCTGACGCTGGCGATCAAAATCGAAGGCTTACAGGGCTTGGTTAAACCGCTCAAGCGCAGTGAATAAGTGACAGGCCCGCAGTTGCGGGCCTGATGTTTTTATGACTTCTGTGCTTCAATCTGCTGCTTCGCCAGCTTCTTCTCATTGCCGGCTTTATAGCGCTGGGCAATGAACGAGCACACCATCAGCTGGACCTGATGGAAGATCATCAGCGGCAGGACAATAATCCCCACTGCGCTGGCCGGGAACAGAATGTTAGCCATCGGCACACCGTTTGCCAGGCTCTTTTTCGAGCCGCAAAACAGCACCACAATCTCATCCGCACGGCTAAAGCCAAACAGCCGGGAAGCGCCAAGGTTGATCGCCAGTGCGACGAACAGAATCAGCAGGCTGCCAGCCAGAATCCACAGCAGGGTATCAACGCCAACGCGATGCCAGATGCCGTTAACCACCGCTTCACTGAACGCCGAATAGACCACCAGCAGAATCGAGGTTTGATCGGTTTTGCCAATCAGGCTGCGATGCTTCTCCACCCAGCCACCAATCCAGCGGCGTGCCAGGTGGCCCAGCACAAAGGGCACCAGCAGCTGCAGCATGATTTTACCAATCTGCTCGAGGCCGTTACCCGGCGCATCGCTGTGCACATTCATCACCAGGTTAACCAGCAGCGGCGAAATAAAGACGCCCAGCAGACTGGAGGCGGAGGCGGCACACACCGCCGCGGCAACGTTACCGCCCGCCATGGAGGTGAAAGCAATCGCGGACTGCACCGTCGCCGGCAGGATACACAGGTAGAGGAAACCGGTGTAAATCTCCGCGCCGACGTTAACCGGATGCCACCACACCAGCAGCAGGCCAAGGATCGGGAAAATCACGAAGGTACTGCACATAATCCACAGATGCAGCCGCCAGTGGCTGCTGCCGGCGATGATCTTCTCACGCGACAGTTTGGCACCGTGCATGAAGAACAGCAGGGCGATGGCCGCGGTGGTCAGGTATTCGAAGAAATCGACAAACCCGCCTTTGGCCGGGAAGAAGCTGGCCAGCAGCACGGTGATGATGAGTTTGACCATCATCGGATCAAGTCGTAAAAAGCCCATTGTTACAATCCGGTTAAATGTAATAAATGATGCTGCTGATTGTGCGTCAGACGCGTTTAGAAATAAAATTGATTTATTGCATTAATCTATGAGCGTAATCGATGAATTACACCTTACGACAGCTGCGCACCTTTGTGGCGGTGGCGCAGCACGGCAGTTTCAGCCAGGCAGGGCAGGCGATTGGGCTGAGCCAGTCGGCGGTCAGTCACAGTATTAAAGAGCTGGAAGCGGAGATGGGCGTACGGCTGCTGGATCGCACCACGCGCGAGGTGTTACTAAGCGAAGCCGGACAGCAACTGGCAACGCGGCTGGAACGACTGCTGGAGGAGCTCAATACCACGCTGCTCGATGTGCGCAGCTATGGCGAGCAGCGCAGCGGCACGGTGCGCGTGGCGGCCAGCCAGACGCCCTCGGCGCATCTGATGCCGCAATGTCTGGCCAGCAGCCAGCTGCGTTACCCCGACATTCGGGTGATTCTGCACGACCGCGTGCAGCAGTGGGTATTGCAGAGCGTGCGCAATGCGGAAGTCGATTTTGGCATCGTCATCGGTCCGCTGCAGGATGCCGATTTTGATAGCGAGGAGATTCTGCAGGAGCCGTTTTTACTGTTGTGTCATCAGGATGATGCGCTGGCGCAGGTGCCGCAGGCCCAGTGGTCAATGCTGGCTGGTCGCGCTATGGTGCTGCAGGATTACGCGTCGGGCAGCCGATTGCTGGTCGATGCCGCATTGCAGCGGCTGGCGCTGAACGTACAGGTGGTGCAGGAGATTGGCCATCCGGCCACGCTTTATCCGATGGTGGAAGCGGGCATTGGCATCAGTATTTTACCGGCACTGGCGCTGCCGCTGCCGTCTGGTCGTAAGCTGACGGTGCGCCGGCTCTATCCGGAGATCAATCGCAGCCTGATGCTGATTAAACGCAAAAACCGGTCACTCACCCCGGCAGCGGAGGCTATCTGGCAGGAAGTGCGTCAGCAGGCGGCGCTGCTGACGCAGGATCGCGCGCTTAATCCGGCGTTTTAAACATAAACGTCAAGTTGGTTGCTGTCGGTTGGGCGGTTGATACCATCCGCTTTCACTGCAGTAACCTCCTGTTTCTCCTGCTTCTGCTCCGCTTTCTCCTTTTCCTGCTTCTGCAACTGCTGGATTTGCGCCTGCAGCAGCTGAATCTGCGCGTTAATCGTCTCCTGCTTATCCTTTCTTTGCTTCTCGGTCAGGCTTTTGTCCTTCGCGATGTCTTTCAGTTCATCGTTCAGACTGGCGATTTGTTTGGTCAGGCTGGCGATTTTCGAAGCGCTATCGCTACTGCCGGATGCGCTTCCGGATCCCGAAGTACTGCTGCTGCCAATATTGGTATTGGTCGAAATGGTGGTCATAACGTTCTCCTTGCAAATGTGCCCTTTCGTTATCGGAACGCAGCCGCTGCGGCTTGAGGGCGAGAGGTGTTAAATTTGCGAAAAGGTTTCGTCAGGAACGAGGGCGGAAGGGGATAGGGCGGGCACGACCTCAGGCTGAGCGGGGTCTTTCTTCACAGCTGAAGCGGAAAAGCGCCCTGAGAACGTAAGAGCGGTCAGGTAAGGCAATCGCAAATCGCACATTATTCGTAGCGGCGCGATTCATCGCGCAATAAATTGCGCTGCTACCAAACGTGCAACCGTGGTTGAATGCAGTTAGAGCTTAACTGGTAGCCTGGGGGAACGTGAAGAAACGAAAAAAGGCGCCCTGAGAACGTAAGAGCGGTCAGGTAAGGCAATCGCAAATCGCACACTATTCGTAGCGGCGCGATTAATCGCGCAATAAATTGCGCCGCTACCAAACGTGCAACCATGGTTGAACGCAGTTGCAGCTTAACTGGCAGCCTGGGGGATGCGAAGAAACGAAAAAAGCGCCCTGATGGCGTAAGGGCAACCAGGTAAGGCAACCGCAAATCGCACACCATTTGTAGCGGCGCGATTTATCGCGCAATAAATTGCGCCGCTACCAAATGTACAACCGTGGTTGAATGCAGTTGCAGTTGCAGTTGCAGTTGCAGTTGCAGTTGCAGCTTAGCTGGTAGCCTGGGAAGTGAGATATGAAGAAACGAAAAAAGCGCCCTGAGGGCGCTCTTTTCTGAATTTGGTGGGTCGTGCAGGATATGCCTCGGCCCATCCGGGGCCTCGCCCTGCGGGTGATGCTGGCGCATCAGCCTGAATCGCTCCCGGCGATTCAGTCGAACCTGCAGCAGGTTCTCATCCTGCACGTTCAGCATCGGCACACAGAAACGAAAAAAGCGCCCAAAGGGCGCTCTTTTCTGAATTTGGTGGGTCGTGCAGGATTCGAACCTGCGACCAATTGATTAAAAGTCAACTGCTCTACCAACTGAGCTAACGACCCGAAGTGGTGGGTGATGACGGGCTCGAACCGCCGACCCCCTCCTTGTAAGGGAGATGCTCTACCAACTGAGCTAATCACCCACTTCGGTACTGCTTAACAAGAGTGTCATCTGACTAAGATATGGTGGGTGATGACGGGCTCGAACCGCCGACCCCCTCCTTGTAAGGGAGATGCTCTACCAACTGAGCTAATCACCCATATCTTATCTCTTGTTCACTGCGGGCCATCTCATTAAGAGTGGTGGGTGATGACGGGCTCGAACCGCCGACCCCCTCCTTGTAAGGGAGATGCTCTACCAACTGAGCTAATCACCCCCGCTGTGTGGAGTCGCATTATAGGGATCCTTCGAAGTGAGTCAACGCTTTTTAAAACATAAATGTGCGTTCGCTTTAAATTTAGACATCATGCAGCGCTTTTAGCCAATGTGCTGGTTTTATTAGCAGAAAAACGCACTTCTGCCCGCGCCGCCAGCGTGACAGTGATTGAGGAATCAGCCTCACCTGCTAGAATATGCGCACTGTTTTTCCGCGTTAACCCGTTTTTTTGTCATCCAGACAACGAAACCTGCGCATTTAAGGCAATGCTGAATGAAAATCAAAACTCGCTTCGCACCCAGCCCGACGGGCTACCTGCACGTCGGTGGTGCGCGTACTGCGCTTTACTCATGGCTTTATGCTCGCCATAACCAGGGCGAATTCGTCCTGCGTATCGAAGATACCGACCTGGAGCGCTCCACGCCGGAAGCGATCGAAGCCATTATGGATGGGATGAACTGGCTGAATCTCGACTGGGATGAGGGCCCGTACTACCAGACCAAACGTTTCGACCGTTATAACGACGTTATCGACGAAATGCTGGAAGCCGGTACTGCTTATAAATGCTATTGCTCGAAAGAGCGTCTGGAAGCGCTGCGTGAAGAGCAGATGGAAAAAGGCGAGAAGCCCCGTTATGACGGCCGCTGCCGCGACAGCCATGAACATCATGCTGTCGATGAGCCGTGCGTGGTGCGCTTCCGCAACCCGCAGGACGGTTCGGTGATTTTTGACGATCAGATTCGTGGTCCGATCGAATTCAGCAACCAGGAACTGGATGATCTGATCATCCGCCGTACCGACGGTTCACCGACCTACAACTTCTGTGTGGTGGTCGACGACTGGGATATGGGCATCACGCACGTTATTCGTGGTGAAGACCATATCAACAACACGCCGCGTCAGATCAACATCCTGAAAGCGATTGGTGCGGAAGTGCCAACTTATGCGCACGTATCCATGATCCTTGGCGATGACGGTAAAAAGCTGTCCAAGCGTCACGGCGCAGTGGGCGTCATGCAGTATCGCGACGACGGCTACCTGCCGGAAGCGCTGCTTAATTATCTGGTGCGCCTCGGCTGGTCACATGGCGATCAGGAGATTTTCAGCGTGGCGGAAATGACCGAACTGTTCACCCTCGATGCGGTAAGCAAGTCGGCCAGCGCCTTCAACACCGAGAAACTGCAGTGGCTCAACCACCACTACATTAATACGCTGCCGCCGGAATATGTCGCGACCCAGCTGCAGTGGCACATTGAGCAGCAGAATATCGATACCCGCACCGGACCGGAGCTGGCGAAGCTGGTGACGCTGCTGGGTGAGCGTTGCAAAACGCTGGTCGAAATCGCCGCGTCCTGCCGCTACTTCTATGAAGAGTTTGACGCGTTTGATGCGGATGCAGCGAAAAAGCATCTGCGTCCGGTGGCGCGTCAGCCGCTGGAAGTGGTACGCGACAAGCTGGCGGCCATCAGCGACAGCGACTGGAATGCGGAAAACGTGCATCACGCCATCCAGGCTGCTGCGGATGAACTCGAGCTCGGCATGGGCAAAGTCGGTATGCCGCTGCGCGTTGCCGTAACCGGTGCCGGTCAGTCGCCTGGGCTCGACGTGACGGTGGAAGCCATCGGCCGCAGCCGCAGCGTGGCGCGTATCGAAAAAGCACTGGCGTTCATCGCGGAGCGTGAAGCACAGGCCTGATTGAGCTGAACAGCGGCCTGTCAGGCTGCTGTGATGCGGCAGGCAACAAAAAAGCCGGAAGCATCTCACTGCTTCCGGCTTTTCTATTCTTCCTGGATTCCTAACCGCTGTAATACGCCCCTGATCCCTTCCCGCAATAACAGCGCCGCCAGTTGTTCCTGTTCGGTGGGCGTCATTTGCTGGACAGAATTTATTAATAACGCAGGTAACGTATTTTGCTGAGCGCCGTAATTCGCCGCCGGTTCGTTTGCATGGCGGGTGGACTGAATGAAGCTTTTGACACGCTCATCAATGTGGATTAATCGCGCCTTACCGCCCTGTACACCGGGCTTGGGCGTGGTCGTCCAGTTTTCACGCTTGATCCATTTATTCACCGTCTGCCGACTGTAGCCCGTTTCCAGCGCGAGCTCTTCGGGAGTGAGCCATTCCTTTTTCACGATGCTGTCCCTGTTAAATACATTAGCTCTACATATTACAACAAAACGTTACGGGGAAAAGTAATCAAGGCAGAAAATGCCTTTTGCTGTGCGACAAAAGGCAAAATCGGTTTACTGCGCTTCGCTGACCGCCGCCTGTGCCGGACGGAAGGCGAGGAAATAGGTGAGGCCGACAAAGATCGCACCGCCCACACCATTGCCTAAAAATACCGCAACCACGTTAGGTGCAAATTCTGCCCAGCTCATCTGACCGGCAAAAATTGCGGCAGGCACGATAAACATGTTGGCCACCACGTGCTGGAAACCGATTGCCACGAAGGCCATCACCGGGAACCACATGCCGAAGATTTTGCCGACCATATCTTTACTGGCGAAGGCCAGCCACACCGCCAGACACACCAGCCAGTTGCAGCCGATGCCGGAGATGAACGCGTGCATGAAATCGGCGTTCACTTTGGCATGCGCGATCGCCACGGTTTTCTTCAGATAGTCGCCTTCGGTCATGCCGAGCAGATGGCCGAAGAACCATGCTACCGCAACGCTGCCAATAAAATTGGCGATGGTGACCCAAAACCAGTTACGCAGCACGCTGAAACCACTAATGCGGCGCGCGAACCAGGCAATGGGCAGGGTCATCATGTTGCCGGTCAGCAGCTCGCCGCCCGCCAGCACGGTCAGAATCAGTCCGACCGGGAATACCGCCGCACCGAGGAAGCCGGCAAACGAGCCCCATTCAGCAGGCAGCTGGTTAATAACGTGCAGATCGAGCAGGAAGCCGGTCGCGATAAACGCGCCAGCCATAAAGCCAAGAATTAATAAGGTGGAAACCGGCAGACGGCTTTTAGCCACGCCGGCCTGAATCGCCAGTTGCGCGATCTCTTTAGGTGTATGCAGCGACATAGTTCACTTTTCTTTTATTAAACAAGGAGGACGTGCTGGCCGGTTAGCGAGTGAATACCCTGGACGGCTAACCGGTTAATTAGCGCGCTAAGTTTTACACGCACCATTAACGAAAACAAGCCTGACGCTAACATCTTTAACCTAAAGTTAACCTCGGCGTGGTGCACCGTTGAGGCGGCGTTGAGATAACGGCTGAGGGCAGGGATGACGAGTACGCGCTGCGCTGAAAAAAAAGCCACGGCGACACAGGGTTGCCGCCTTTTTCAGCGATCGCACGCAGAACGAGAATTTGCCGTTGACACTCAAACAGCGGTCTCATATTATGCCGTCCGTCGAGGTAACTCGGCGGTTTTTTCGGTACGGGGCTATAGCTCAGCTGGGAGAGCGCTTGCATGGCATGCAAGAGGTCAGCGGTTCGATCCCGCTTAGCTCCACCAAACCGCTCCCAACGGTTTGCACTGAAAAAACGAATTCCAGATGTGGGGGTATAGCTCAGCTGGGAGAGCGCTTGCATGGCATGCAAGAGGTCAGCGGTTCGATCCCGCTTATCTCCACCAATTCTCTGTTCGTTCAGAACAAACGTACTTAAAACCCGATAATAATACTGCCCGTTTGCGCAGTGTGACGTTGCATTCGCCGACTGGCTGCGTGCAATGGCGCTGACCTGCAGCGCCTTTCCGTGTTAAACCGTCACGGCCTGTGGCTGCAGCTGCAGCACGCGAAAACCGTGGGTACCGTCGCGATCCAGTTGCGCCACCAGACCATATTCCCAGTCGAGATAGGCCTGCATCACGTCCGGTTCAATATCGGTGCCTTCGTACGGGCGGCGATAACGATCGATGGGCGGCGAGAGCAGGCGCTGCTCGCCCTGCTCGGTGGGCAGACCGGCGGCGCGCCAGGCTGCATTGCCTCCCGCCAGCACCCGCACCGGTTTGCCGGTCAGCGTGGCAATTTGCTCCACGGCATAGCTGGCCAGCAGACTGCTGCCGCAGGTCAGCACATAGCGGCCAGCATCGGGCAGTAGTGCCTTGCCCTGCTGCTGCAGGGTGGAACGCAGCAGCCAGGCCGCACCGGGAATATGGCTGTTGCGGTAATTGGCGAGCGTGGTGAAATCCAGCACCTGCGTGTCGCCAGCCGCCAGCCACTCGGCCAGCTGCGCGGGGGAGATCGATTCCGGCGCAGCAACCGGCGCGACCTGCGGCTGCCAGCTGCCGACAGCGCTGAAATCGCTGGCCTGCAATGCGTCAAGCACCGCCACCTGCCAGCCAAGCTGCGCCAGCCAGGAGCCAGTCATATTGGCGCGGACACCGTCATCATCCACCAGCACGATACGCGCACCGCGCACGCTGGCGTAATGATCGGTCTCCTGTACCAGCTGGCCGCCCGCCACGTGGCGGCTGCCCGGCAGATGACCGGCGGCGTACTCGTCGGCATCACGCACGTCAAACAGGTAGGTGGTGCGTGCTTCCTGCTGCCAGCGCGTCAGCGTCGCCAGAGGAATGCGTGTCACGCCAGCACGATCGGCAATGGCGCGGGCCTGGCTCGCGGCCTGACGTTGCGCGGTTTCGCTGGCGTAGCCATAGCGGCGGCTCTGCCCATGCTCCAGCGCATGACCGGCCAGCGTCCAGCCAATGGTGCCGTTGCGCAGCGCGAATACCGGATTACGAATACCGGCATTGACCAGCGACTGCGTGCCAATAATGCTGCGCGTGCGTCCGGCGCAATTCACAATCACTGTGGTGCGCGGTGAGGGGGCTAAATCGCGCACGCGCAGCACCAGTTCGCCGCCGGGTACGCTGGTGGCGCCCGGAATGCTCATGGTGTGATATTCATCAAAGCGCCGCGCATCCAGCACCACCACGTCGGCATCATTGCTAATCAGCGTCTGTACCTCATCGGCGGAGAGCGAAGGCGTGCGGGCATGATGTTCCACCAGTTCGCCAAACGCTTTGCTGGGTGAATTAACATCGATAAACAGCTCGCCGCCAGCCGCCTGCCAGCCGGCTAAATCATCGGCCAGTAGCGTGACCTGCTGATAACCCAGTGCGGCGAGACGTTCAGCGGCGGTCTGCGCCAGGCCTTCGCCGTTGTCATACAGCGTAATGGCGGTGTGACGTTGGGGAACGCGGTCCAGCAGCTCCAGCTCCAGCTTTGACAGCGGAATGTTGACGGCAAACAGCGGATGCCCGGTGGCAAACAGCGCCTCATCGCGCACGTCAATGATCGCCACTTCCTGTTGCTGACGCAGCGCTGTCAGCAGTTCCGCCGCCTGGCGAAACGGGAAAACCGGTTTAGTCATGTGAAAGGTCCCAAATGTTAGGTAGATAACGGTTGCTGTAGCCGGAAATAAAGCGTTTTTCGTGGCCGTCGGCGGTGTAGACCGCGCGCTCAACCGCGCCGATATTCGCGCCATACACGTGGATACTGACAGAGACGCGATCGTCATAGGCGTTGCTGACGCGATGGATATCACCGACTGTCGGCGACACCGCCTCCACGCTGCCGGGTTCAAGCCGCACCGGCGCACCTTCTGCCTGTAAACCGTGCGGGCCCGGCTGCCACGATTGTGAAATCTCGGCGCCGCGCAGCATGCCAATCAGGCCCCAGACGCGGTGATCGTGAATCGGCGTCTGCTGACCCGGCCCCCAGACAAAACTCACCACGGAAAAGCGCTGCTGCGCATCGGCATACAGCAGATATTGCTGATAGTGCTGCGGATGGGGCTGGGTAAACGCCTCATCCAGCCAGTCATCGTGGCGAATCAGTTCGGCCAGCCAGCCGCTGCCCTGCCGCAAAAGGGTCGCTTCGTCCGGCTGGCTGTCGAGCAGAGTGGCCAGCCGGGCGACGAAGGTGCGCAGGCGATGGTGCTGATAATCACTCATGATTTGTCTCCCGGCGCGTGCTGGGCGATGCGGTTAGCGGCGGCTGACAGACTGAAGTCAAACGCCTGGCTGACATCGACCTGCTTTGGCAACACCTGATAACGATGGAAAAAGTCGGCGGATTTCTGCAGCGTGGCAATCAGGTGCGTGTCAAACACCAGCGGGCGGATGCGCGCATCGTCAATCCAGCTGCGGGTAATGGCGGGGGGCATATTCAGGGTTTGGCTCAGCACGCCGGCGAATTCCTGCGGATGGTGTTGCGCCCAGATTTGCGCCTTCGCCAGTCGCGCCAGCAGATCAGCAATCGCTTCCCGCTTGCCGGCGTCCTGCAACGCTTCATTGCGGGCCAGCGCGTAGGAGTAACCGGACATAATGCCTTTACCCCCGCCGTCCGGCACGCGCACCGTGCCGTCGATGGCGGTCGAGGTGGCAATATAAGGCTCCCACGGCGCCCAGGCCGCGACCGCACCGGACGTCAGCGCCGCGCGACCATCCACCGGTCCGAGGAAGCGCAGCGTGACATCCTGCGGCGTCAGGCCAGCGCGCTCCAGCAAGCCCAGCAGCAGATAGTGTCCCCAGCCGCCGCGGTTGACCGCGATCTGCTTACCTTTCAAATCCTGCAGCCGGTGAATGCCGGCGTCGGGGCGGGTCAGCAGGGCGATGCTGTCCGGGTTATTCTGCCAGGCACCCACGGCTTTCACCGGCGCGCCTGCCGCATAGACAAACAGAAACGGCAAATCACCGGTAAAGCCAACGTCGAGCGCCCCGGCATTGAGCGCTTCCTGCACCGGCGCGCCGGAGTCAAAGGCGGTGAGCTTAAGATCGTAAGGCAGATTGTTCAGTTCGCCCGAGGCTTTCAGGGCGGCAAAACGATCGCCTTTAACATCGCCGAGGCGCAGCGTGACTTTATCGGCCGCCAGCAGCGGCTGGAGTGACGCGAGGGCCAGCGCAACACCGGCAAACAGAGCGGCGAGACGCATCAGGCGCTCCTTTTTTCAGTTGCGCTGAGCGCAGCCACTTTTTCACGCGTCAGCGGCAGCAGCTCACGGCCGTATTCCACCGCGTCATTCAGCGGGTCAAATCCGCGGATCAGCACGCTATGAATACCGAGGCGATAATAATCCAGCAGCGCCTCAGAAACCTGATCCGGCGTGCCGACCAGCGCGGTGGAGTTGTAGCCGCCCTGCACCAGTTTTGCCACGCCGGTCCACAACACTTTGTCGTGGCGTTCGCTCTCATGCGCCGCCGCCAGCAGACGCTGCGCACCGACACTCTGCGGCTTCGGCAAACCAAAGGTATAGCCGGTCTCCGCCAGCTGCTTCTCTGCGGTGGCGCGGATATGTTCGGCGCGCTCCCAGGCTTCTTTTTCGGTGTTACCCAGAATAGGCCGGAAGGAGATGTTAAACGCAATCTGGCGCCCCTGCGCGGCCGCCGCCGCACGCACATTACGTACCGTCTCGGCCGCGCCTTTTAACGGTTCGCCCCACAGCGCGAAGACATCGGCATGCCGCGCCGCCACGTCAATCGCCTCCGGTGACGATCCGCCGAAATAGATCGGCAGCTTATGTTGCAGCGGTTTGATGGCAGAGAAAGCCTGCTCAGCCTGGTAAAACCGGCCCTGATGATCGTAAGGCTGCGGCGATTCAAGGCTCTGTTTCAGCACGCTGAGAAATTCGTCGGTGCGCGCATAGCGTTCAGCCTTGCTGAGAAAATCACCGTCGCGGCGCTGTTCGCTGTCGCTGCCGCCGCTGATAATGTGCACGGCCAGGCGGCCGTCGGTGAGATGGTCGAGCGAAGCCAGCTTGCGGGCCGCCAGCGTGGGCGCGACAAACCCCGGACGGTGCGCCAGCAGGAATTTAATTTTCTGGGTATGCGCCGCTGCGTGAGCGGTGACCAGAAAGCCATCGGGTTGATCGGACCAGTAGCCGACAAGGATGCGATCGAAACCGGCCGCTTCATGGGCGCGGGCAAAGCGGGCAATGTAATCTTTATCGAACAACGTGCCGGATGCGGGAATGATTTCTGAGGCAAGCCGGTGGCCAATCATGCCAAGGAACTGAATGCTCATGCGATTCTCCTGAGGTGAGGTCAGAAGGAAAAGCTACGGGCGCAGACGGCAACAACGGAAATTCGATATTGTGCAAAGGGTTTGCGGGAAACGGTGAAGCAGAGCGTGACGCGGCGGCAGGCTGACTGACGCGGTATATAACGCTTAGGTATATAAAAGAAGAGAAGGGCGAGCCGCAGCCCGCCCTGTAGATCAGAAGCCCAGCACCAGACCGGCGATGGCGGCGGAGAGCACGCTCACCAGCGTCGAGCCGTACAGCAGTTTCAGGCCGAAACGTGATACCACGTTACCCTGCTCTTCATGCAGACCTTTGATCGCGCCTGCGACAATGCCGATGGAAGAGAAGTTGGCGAAGGAGACCAGGAACACCGACAGAATGCCTTCCGCATGCGGCGACAGCTGACCGGCGATTTTCTGCAGGTCCATCATTGCAACGAATTCGTTAGAAACCAGCTTGGTCGCCATGATGCTGCCCACCTGCAGCGCTTCGCTGGATGGTACGCCCATTACCCAGGCAAACGGATAGAACACATAGCCCAGCACGCCCTGGAAGCTGATGCCGAAGATGGTATCAAACAGCGCGTTGAGGCCGGAGATCAGCGCGATAAAGCCAATCAGCATCGCCGCAACGATAATCGCCACCTTGAAACCGGCCAGGATGTATTCACCCAGCATCTCAAAGAAGCTCTGACCTTTATGCAGATCCTGCAGCTGCAGGTCTTCTTCGCTGTCCACGCGGTACGGGTTAATCAGCGACAGCACGATAAAGGTACTGAACATGTTGAGCACCAGCGCGGCCACCACGTACTTTGGCTGCAGCATCGTCATATAGGCGCCCACAATCGACATCGACACTGTCGACATCGCGGTAGCTGCCATGGTGTACATGCGGCGCTGTGACATTTTGCCGAGGATATCCTTATAGGCGATAAAGTTTTCTGACTGTCCCAGAATCAGAGAGCTGACGGCGTTAAAGGATTCCAGTTTGCCCATGCCGTTGATCTTCGACAGCACGGTACCGATAGCGCGAATCACCCACGGCAGGATGCGGAAATGCTGCAAAATACCGATCAGGGCCGAGATGAAGACGATAGGGCACAAAACATTGAGGAAGAAGAAGGCCAGACCTTTCTCGTTCATGTTACCGAACACGAAATTCGTACCCTCTGCTGCATATTTGAGCAGATGATCAAACAGCCCGGCGAAACCTTTAACAAAGCCAAGGCCTGCTTCGGAGTTAAGGAAGAACCACGCCAGCAGCACTTCAATCACCAGCAGCTGAACGATATAGCGAATCCGGATACTCTTACGATCGTGACTGACGAGTAACGCCAGCACGGCTACCACCACCAATGCTAAAAGGAAGTGCAAAATATGGGACATATCGGCTCCAAATTTGAGGAGGGTTGTATTTTGCTGCGTATTCTATGTAACGCGTTACTTAAAAACGAGATCAAAACCACAATATAAGTATTCGGTATCGCTTTATTTCTCAGATTAGTCTCACCGCTCACAACCTGTTTACAAAACGATCACAAGAAATATCCACAAAGAGATTGTCTATAATTTGACCCGGGAGTAGAGTGAAACCTGTTGCATAATTTTTAGCAAGCGCTAACTTTACCTTGTGGTATAGCAATGGCTATACTTTATAGCACCATCTATCAATGCGATAACTATAACCAAATTTCACTTGCCTTGAATGCCCCGTAAGCTGGATGGGTCAGACAAGCGTTAGGACAGGGTCAAAACTATGTCAGAAAGTCGCACCGCCGAGCGCGCCGCTCGCGGAGCCAGAAAGATCAAGCTCGCGCTGCTGGGACCGGCCTTCATCGCGGCCATTGGTTATATCGATCCCGGCAACTTTGCCACCAACATCCAGGCGGGGGCCGCGTACGGCTACAAACTGCTGTGGGTGGTGGTATGGGCCAACATCATGGCGATGCTGATCCAGCTGATGTCCGCCAAGCTGGGCATTGCCACCGGTAAAAACCTCGCCGAGCATATTCGCGATCGCTTCCCGCGTCCGGCGGTGTGGTTCTACTGGGTACAGGCGGAGATCATCGCCATGGCCACCGATCTGGCGGAATTCATCGGGGCTGCGCTCGGCTTTAAGCTGCTGCTCGGCATCTCGCTGCTGCAGGGCGCGGTGTTAACCGGTATCGCCACGTTCCTGATTCTGATGCTGCAGAACCGTGGACAGAAGCCGCTGGAGCTGGTGATTGGCGGGCTGCTGCTGTTTGTCGCCGCCGCTTATATCGTTGAACTGTTCTTCTCGCAGCCGCGCGTCAGCGATCTGGTGGTGGGCATGGCGCTGCCGAGCCTGCCCACTTCGGACGCGGTATTCCTCGCGGCTGGCGTGCTGGGCGCGACCATTATGCCGCACGTCATTTATCTGCACTCTGCGCTGACGCAGTACGGTAATAAAGGCAGCAAGGCGGAGCGCTACTCCTCCACCAAGCTCGACGTGGCGATCGCCATGACCATTGCCGGTTTCGTTAACCTGGCGATGATGGCCACCGCAGCGGCCGCGTTTCACTTTAGCGGTCACACCAGCATTGTCGATCTCGACCAGGCCTATCTGACGCTGCAGCCGCTGCTGGGTCACGCGGCGGCGATTGTGTTCGGGCTGAGTCTGGTAGCGGCCGGCCTCTCTTCTACCGTGGTGGGCACGCTGGCCGGCCAGGTGGTGATGCAGGGCTTTATCCGCTTCCACATTCCGCTGTGGTTCCGTCGCACCATTACCATGCTGCCGTCCTTTATTGTTATCTGGGCGGGCTGGGATCCGACGCGCATTCTGGTGATGAGCCAGGTGCTGCTGAGCTTCGGTATTGCGCTGGCGCTGATTCCGCTGCTGTCGTTCACCGGTAACCGTGACATCATGGGCGATGAACTGGTGAACTCACGCCTGATGCAAAATGCCGGGCGTCTGATTGTGGTGCTGGTGGTGGCGCTGAATATCTATCTGCTGGTGGGCGAAGCGCTCGGCTGGTAAGCGAATAACTGAATAAAAAAATCCCGGCTGCGTCTGCGCCGGGATTTTTTTAATGGTGATGATGGTCGTGGCGGTCGTGTCGATCGTGCCGGCGATCGTGACGCCAGTGTTCGCGACGTTCGCGCTCGTGCCAGCGGCGCTCACGTTCACGCTCCCAGGCTCGATGGCGTTTCCACTCTTCGTGACGCCACCAGCGATGATCGTTGTACTGATAGCGATCGTGCCACCAGCGCGGTTCACGCCAGCGACCGCCGTCCCAGTAGTAGCCGCGACGATCGCGATCGCCGAGATGCAGCGTGACGCCAGGGGCCAGATTGATGGTAGCGCTACTGGCTTCAGCTGTGTGCAGCGCCAGAGGGGATAACGTTGCCAGCAAAGCGGCAAACAAAATTGCACGTTTCATACTTTCTCCTCATCGATAGCATCGAGGCTACCGTGGCGCTAGTGTGCCATATCGGACCAGACACGCCTTGAGATTTAGTCTGAAAAAGTGCCAGCGAAAGGTTGCGCAGCGTTTTCTGCTAAGGACAGCGCCCGGAAAAGTCCGGGCGGGTAAACGGTTACACCAGAATTTGCTCAATGGCGGCGATCTCGTCCGCCGTTAATTCAGGCTGGCTCAGCATGTCGACGGCATCATCAATCTGCGCGGTTTTACTGGCACCAATCAGCACCGACGTGACGCGCGTGTCGCGCAGCACCCAGCGCAGCGCCATTTGCGCCAGCTTTTGACCGCGCTGCTGCGCCAGCGCCTGCAGCTGCTGCACTTTCGCCATCTTCTCTGGCGTTAGCTGGTTTTCGTTGAGGAATTTGCTGCCGCTGGCGATGCGCGAATCCTGCGGAATGCCCTGCAGATAGCGGTCGGTCAGCACGCCACCGGCCAGCGGCGAGAAAGCAATACAGCCGACGCCATTGTCACCCAGCACGTCCAGCAGACCCTGTTCCGGCGTGCGTTCGAACATCGAATAGCGCGGCTGGTGGATCAGGCAGGGGGTGCCGAGATCGCGCAGCATGGCGATAGCGGCGGCGGCTTTATCCGCCGGGTAGTTCGAAATCGCCGCGTACAGCGCTTTACCCTGACGCACCACCTGATCGAGCGCGCGCATCGTCTCTTCCAGCGGCGTTTCCGGATCCGGGCGATGGTGATAAAAGATATCCACGTATTCCAGCCCCATGCGCTTCAGGCTTTGATCGAGGCTGGAAATCAGGTACTTGCGTGAGCCCCAGTCGCCGTACGGACCGTCCCACATGGTGTAACCCGCTTTGGTGGAGATCACCAGCTCGTCGCGCAGGCCGTGAAAATCTTCGCGCAGAATGCGGCCAAAGTTGCTCTCCGCAGAACCGGGCGGCGGCCCGTAGTTATTGGCCAGATCAAAATGGGTAATACCGCGATCAAACGCGTGACGCAGCAGCGCGCGGCTGTTGTCGACGCGCGTGCTGTCGCCAAAGTTGTGCCATAGACCCAGCGAAATCGCCGGCAGCTTCAGGCCGCTGCGGCCGCTGCGGCGATACTGCATCTGGTGATAACGTTCGGCGTGGGGAAAAGTACTCATGCAGCGTTCCTGTCTCAGGTGGGAGAAAGTGGCATCAGCATAGCAGTGTATGCGTTTACACTGCGCCGTAACGCGGCAAAGATCGCAACTTACAGAATTTTCTGTCGTCGTAACGAATGCTTGCCATGCATGACAGCGCGATGATGGTGAAAATCTCGCCAGTTCAGCCACATCGCTAATACTCCTGATCATTCCCCCTCACAGGAGCGGTCGATGAACACTCTTAACGTTGGCGACTATTTACTGCATCGTTTGCACTAGGCGGGTATCCGCCATCTGTTCGGCGTACCCGGCGACTACAACCTGCAATTTCTCGACAGCGTCATTGACCATCCCGGTATTACCTGGGTCGGCTGCGCTAATGAACTCAATGCCGCCTATGCGGCCGATGGTTACGGTCGCTGCAACGGCGCGGCCGCGCTGCTGACCACCTTTGGCGTCGGTGAACTCAGCGCGATTAACGGCATTGCCGGCAGCTACGCCGAATACGTGCCGGTGATTCACATCGTCGGCGCTCCTGCCAGCCACGCGCAGCAGCAGGGCGACTGCGTGCATCACTCGCTCGGCGACGGTGATTTTGGTCATTTTCTGCGTATGGCCCAGGAAGTGAGTGCCGCCAGCGCGGTGCTGAGCGCGGAAAACGCCGTGGCTGAAATTGATCGGGTCATTGCTAGCGCGCTGCAGCAGCATCGTCCGGGCTATCTGCTGCTGGCGGTGGATGTCGCCGCCGCCACGGTAACGCTGCCGTCAGCCAGCGCCAGCCCGGTACCGGCTGAAAACCGCGACGTGGCGCAGGCGTTTGCCGCAGCGGCGGAACGCCTGCTGGCACCGGCGCAGCGCGTGGCGCTGCTGGCCGATTTTCTCGCTGCCCGCTGGCAGCTGCAGGCACCGCTGGCTGAGCTGCGTGCGCTGCGCGCCATTCCGGCAGCCACGCTACTGATGGGCAAGGGCGTGCTGGATGAGCAGCAACCGGGCTTCGTCGGCACCTACGCCGCCAGCGGCAGCCGCGAAACCGTGCGCGCGGCAATTGAAGACACCGATGTCACCCTGTGCGTCGGCGTGCGTTTTACCGACACCCTGACCGCCGGGTTTACCCAGCAGCTGTCGGCGCAGCGGGTGATTGATCTGCAGCCGTTTCATGCCAGCGTCGCCGGAGAAACCTTTGCACCGCTGAGCATGGCGCAGGCGCTGGCCGCGCTGCTGCCGGTTTATCAGCGCCACTGCGCGCACTGGGCTACGGGCGTGGCCGACATGCCGGACGATGCACCGCCCGCTGCTGCTGCCGTAATCAGTCAGCAGGCTTTCTGGCAGGCGATGCAGCGTTTCCTGCAGCCCGGTGATATTATCCTTGCCGATCAGGGCACGGCGGCGTTTGGCGCTGCCGCGCTGCGTTTACCGCATGATGCGCAGCTGCTGGTACAACCTTTATGGGGTTCCATTGGCTATACTTTACCCGCCACCTTTGGTGCCCAGACGGCGCAGCCCGACCGGCGCGTCATTCTGATCATCGGCGATGGATCGGCGCAGCTGACCATTCAGGAACTGGGATCGATCCAGCGCGACGGCTTAAGCCCGATCATTTTTCTGCTGAATAATGAGGGATACACTGTCGAACGCGCGATCCATGGAGCGGAACAGCGCTACAACGACATCGCGCAGTGGAACTGGACCGCGCTGCCGCAGGCGATGAGCCTGAATTGTGCGGCTCAGAGCTGGCGCATCAGTGAAACGGCGCAGCTCGACGCCGTGATGGCGCTGCTCAGCCAGGCGCGTTGCCTGTCACTGATTGAAGTGGTGATGGAGAAACAGGATTTGCCGCCGCTGCTGCGCACCGTCACGGCGGCGCTGCACCAGCGAAATAGCCACAAAGTTTAGGACAGTTGCCTCTGTACAGTTGGGCTGGCGACAGTCAGGCTGTGCGTCGCACTGAATGACCAACGCTCATCGTGCAAGGTGAGCGTTGTTGTTTTATTGGCAGGCTTTTATAGTGTCCTGCACTTGTTTATGACCCAAGCGGAGCAGCAGAAGAATGACAAAATACGCCCTGGTCGGCGATGTGGGCGGCACTAACGCTCGTCTCGCCTTGTGTGAGGTGGAGACCGGCGCCATCTCCCAGGCCAAAACATTCTCAACATCAGACTACGACAACCTTGAAGCAGTTATCCGTCACTATCTGGATGAGCAAAAACAGGACATTACCGACGGCTGCATCGCCATCGCCTGTCCGATTACCGGCGACTGGGTGGAAATGACCAACCACGACTGGGCTTTCTCAACGCGTCAGATGAAGGAAAGTCTGGGCTTTGCGACGCTGGAAATCATCAACGATTTCACCGCGGTTTCCATGGCGATTCCGATGCTGACCGCACAGGACGTCATCCAGTTCGGTGGCAAAACGCCGGTGCAGGATAAACCGATTGCCATCTACGGTGCCGGCACCGGGCTCGGCGTCAGCCATCTGGTGCACGTTGATAAGCGCTGGGTCAGCCTGCCGGGTGAGGGCGGTCACGTTGACTTCGCGCCAAACAGTGAAGAAGAGGATGCGATTCTCGAAGTGCTGCGCGCCGAACTGGGTCACGTTTCTGCCGAGCGCGTGCTGTCGGGTTCCGGACTGGTTAACCTGTATCGCGCGATTGTGAAATCCGATCAGCGCGAGCCGGAAAACCTCAAGCCCAAAGATGTCACCGAGCGGGCACTGCAGGACAGCTGCATTGACTGCCGCCGCGCGCTGACGCTGTTCTGCGTCATCATGGGACGGTTTGGCGGCAACCTGGCGCTGAACCTTGGCACCTTTGGCGGCGTCTACATTGCCGGTGGCATCGTGCCGCGCTTCCTCGAGTTCTTTAAAGCGTCCGGTTTCCGTGCGGCGTTTGAAGACAAAGGCCGCTTCCGCGATTACCTCGTTGATATCCCGGTCTACATGATTACTCACGACCAGCCGGGCCTGCTTGGCGCCGGTGCCCATCTGCGCCAGGCGCTGGGGCGCGTGCTGTAATCTGACGGGCGAACGGCTTCCCGTGCCGTTCGCCTTCAAAGATGCATCAGCTGGCGAAACGCCTTCACCTTGCTGCGACTCACCGGCACCTGCGCATCCATATCGCGCAGCTTCACCAGATAGGTGTTGTTAAACCACGGTTCGATCTCGCCAATCTTGCTCAGATTAACGCAGTAGGAACGGTGGCAGCGAAAGAACATCGACTCAGGCAAACGGCTGCAAAACTCGCTTATCGCCATCGACATCACATAGGCTTCGCGCCGCGTGTAGACAAACGTCAGCTTCTCATGCGCTTCAACGTAATAGATATCGTTAATATCGGTCACGATAATGCGCTCATCTTTGACTAAATTCACCGTTTGCGGCGCGCTGGCTGCCGGGTTGTGCTGCTGCGCCTGCTGCTGTTGTGCACTGGCCTCCAGCTTGTTCAGCATGGTGATGATGCGCGACTCGTGATACGGCTTGAGGATGTAGTCAAACGCCTGCAGTTCGAAGGCCTCGACCGCGTGCTCTTTCCACGCGGTGATAAACACAATCAGCGGCTTATGGATAAACTGGTTGATGTTCTGCGCCAGCAACATGCCGTCCAGCGACGGGATGTTGATATCGAGAAAAATCACGTCCACCCGATGAGTCTGCAGATACTTCAGCACTTCCAGCCCATCATCAAAGCAGGCTTCGATGCTGATCTGGCTATGCTGCTGGATCATCCAGCTTAGTTCCTGCTGCGCCAGGAATTCGTCTTCGACAATAATGGCTTTCACGCTGAGGTTTCCGCTAACGGGGTGAGCGGGCCGGACAGCCGCTGACCACTTTTGCTGAGGGTAAAGGCGATTTCCGTACCGGGCTGATGACGGGTGATGGTTAAGCCGTGGCCGGACAGCAGTTTCACCCGGTGATGCACATTCAGCAGGCCAATTTTGTTGCCCGGCATTTCGTTGCGCGCTACCCGGCTGACCACCTCTTCGCTGATGCCGGCACCGGTATCGCGCACCGCCACGCGCACGCGATCGCCCAGATCTTTCACGCTTAGCGTGACCACGCCTTTGCCGCGACAGGGCTGAATACCGTGCACGATGGCATTCTCCACCAGCGGCTGGATCAGCAGGCTGGGCAGCGAAAAGTGCAGATCCTCATCGATGTCGTAAATCATCGACAGCTTGTCGCCAAACCGCGCCTGTTCAATGGCGATGTAATCTTTCACCTGCCACAGCTCTTTTTTGATGTCGATGGGTTCATCGTCATTGAGTTCCAGGTTGTAACGCAGGTAGCGCGACAGATTAATCACCAGCTGGCGCGCTGTGTCCGGATTGAGGCGAATCGATGAGGAAATGGCATTCAGCGCGTTAAACAGGAAGTGCGGGTTGATTTTGCTTTGCAGCGCGCGCAGTTCCGCTTTATTGGCCATCTCGCGTAACTGCTCGGCACGCGAGACTTCCAGCTGCGTCGAGATGATTTGCGACAGACCGACCGCCATCTCTTTCAGTGAACCAGTAATACGATGGGCGCGGCGATAGTAGATTTTCAGCGTGCCTGTCACTTCCCCTTTTTCCCAAAGGGGAATCACCAGCATTGAGTGAATGTCTTTGGTGCGGTGTGCCTCATCATTATTCTTAATGATAATTTTACCGCTGGCGATCGCCTGCGCGGTGGTAGGACTGATGCCGTCGTCGCCGTTGTGGTAGTTCTGCTCGCCGTAGCCGACGTAAGCCAGAATCTGTTTGGTGTTAGTGATCGCCACCGCATCGGCATGGATGTCGCTGCGAATGATGGCGCACACTTTGCGCAGCGAGTCGCTATTAACCTGACGAAACAGCGGCAGGGTTTTGTTGGCAATCTCCAGCGCCAGCTTGGCCTGACGCGCGGCAATCGCCTCCTTTTCCCCTTCGACGCTCTGCACCAGCAGCACAATCAAACCAATGCTCGACGCGCCGAGAATCATCGGCAGCGCAATTTCCGACACGATGGTTAAACCGAGTGACATCGGTTTCGCCCACAGCACGATCAGCAGCATGGTCAGGCTTTCACACAGCATGCCGCCGAGGATGCCGGCGCGCCAGCGCTGCTCTTTGCTGACGAAGCGGTTGATGGCGCCGGCGGCGATACCGGCGATGATGCTGGTAATCAGACAGGGCACCGAGGTGATGCCGTCGATATCAATCAGGAAGCGGTGCACGCCGGCAATCACGCCGGTTGCAATGCCGACCCACGGCCCGAACAGAATGCCGCCCGCCATGACCGCAATCACCCGGACGTTGAGCAGTGAGCCGTCAACGTTGATGCCGGACCAGGTGCTGAACAGCCCAAACACCGAGAAGATGGCGGTCACCACGGCTTTTTCGCCGATAGAGTGCTCATCTTTTTGCAGTAGCTGACGAAATACGCGGGTGCGGGTCAGGAAGAACAGGCAGATCAGCATCAGCGCGGCGCGGTCAAACACCGCCAGCAGCATGTCGAAATGGGAAGGCACGGTGTTCTCCGGAGCAGGCAAGGTTGCGGACATGATAAAAAATGTGATCGCGATCCGCCAGCGTCCCGGCAAGCTGCAGACGTTTCTCATAGCCTGGATCAATTTTTAAGGTGCGCGCTGCCGGTGCGCATCAA
>NZ_JALNUZ010000005.1:0-249567 GCF_026541005.1 Pantoea sp. GM_Pan_4 | reverse complement strand
CTGGCCCTCACCCCGGCCCTCTCCCGCTCGCGGGAGAGGGAGAAAAGACACACAGCGCGCACGCGGGAGAGGGAGAAAAGACACACAGCGCGCACGCGGGAGAGGGAGAAAAGACACACAGTGCGCACGCGGGTGAGGGAGAAAAGACACACAGTGCGCACGCGGGAGAGGGAGAAAAGACACACAGTGCGCACGCGGGAGAGGGAGTAAAGACACACAGCGTGCACGCGGGAGAGGATGAAAAGACACATAGCGCGCACGCGGTAAAGGGAGAAAAGACACACAGCGCGCGCGGGAGAGAGGAATAACAGGCGGCAGAAAACAGCCCCTACTCCGCTGTCAGCGCCGCGGGTTTGTCCTTCACAAAATCCGGTAGCTCGCTGATGCGCTCTGGCGGTAGCGGTTTGCCCAGCAGGAAGCCCTGCAGGGTGTCGCAGCCGAGCCCGGTGAGGAAAGCCTGCTGGTCCTGGGTTTCCACGCCTTCGGCCACCACTTTGAGATCCAGCGACTGCGCCAGTGCGACGATGGCGGAAACGATGGTGGCATCTTCCGACTTGGCCTGCAGCTCGTTAACAAAAGCGCGGTCGATTTTCAGCTCGCTGGCCGGTAAGCGCTTGAGATACAGCAGGCTGGAGTAGCCGGTGCCGAAGTCATCAATCGAAGCTTTTACCCCCATGCTGGTCAGTTCGGTGAGGATGCGCACGCTCTCTTCCGGATCGCGCATCGCCGTGGTTTCGGTGACTTCCAGCGTCAGCAGCTCCGCCGGGATCTGGTGCTGTTCCAGCGCCTGCGTCACGGTGTCGACCAGGTTGCACTGCTCAAACTGCAAGGCAGAGAGGTTCACCGCCACCGACCAGTGCGGATGGCCCTGCTGATGCCAGATGTGCAGCTGGCGGCAGGCTTCGTTGATCACCCAGTTGCCGATATTAATGATCATGCCGGTCTTCTCGGCAATCGGCAAAAACTTGTCCGGCGTCAGCAGGCCGCGCGTCGGGTGCTGCCAGCGCAGCAGCGCTTCGAAGCCAATGATCGGCCCGCTCGGCGCGCAGTACTTAGGCTGATAGAACAAACGCAGCTCGTTGCTATCCAGCGCCTGCCACAGATCGTTATTAAGCTGCAGCTGCGACTGCGCCAGCGTGTTCATGGACGGCTGGAAGAAGTTGTAGCCGTTGCGGCCGTTGTTCTTGGTGTGATACATCGCGGCGTCGGCGTTAAACATCAGCTCGCGCTCGTCCTTGCCGTCACCGGGATAAACAGCGATGCCGATACTCAGCGACACCATCAGCTCGTAGCGTGACACGCTAAACGGGCGATCCACGGCTTTTACCAGCGCATCCGCCACCGCTGCGGCATCGTTGGGATCGCCGATCTCAATCAGCAGTACAAACTCGTCACCGCCCAGTCGCGCCAGCGTGTAGTGCCCTTTCATCTGGTCGGTCATGCGTTCGGTTACCGCAATCAGCAGGTTATCGCCGACGTGGTGACCAAAGGCATCATTGACTGCTTTGAAGCCGTCGAGATCCATAAACATCAGCGCAAACTGCGAGCGCTCGCGGTTGGCCTTGTTGATCGCCTGCTCGAGACGATCCTCCAGCAGGATGCGGTTCGGCAGTCGCGTCAGGTTATCGTGCAGCGCCAGCTGTGCCAGCTCGCGGTTGGCCTCCGCCAGCGAGCGCGCGAGGATCGAGGTACGCGCCTGCATACGCGCGTCGAGCATCGAAACCAGCAGCGTAATGCCGAGAATCGCCAGCGTCACTACTGTGACCAGCATCGCCAGCCAGTCGCTGTTCACGCCGTGATGCGTGGCGTGACTGTGCATCGGGAAGTTCGCCGCCGCCATGCCGGTATAGTGCATGCCGGCAATGGCGCAGCCCATCACCACGGCCGCCCCGACGCGCAGTAGCGTGACGCGGCCATGTCCTTCGCGCAGGTTGAACGCCAGCCACAGCGCGGCACCAGAAGCCACCAGCGCAATCAGCACCGAAACCGCAATCCAGCCCCAGTTCCAGCTGATGCCCGGCTCAAACATCAGCGCCGCCATGCCGGTGTAGTGCATCGCCACCACGCCGGAACCCAGCACCAGCGCGCCGCCCAGCAGCCGTCGCCACGGCAAGTCGCCGGACGAGCACACCAGCCACAGGGCAAAGATGGAGGCGAGAATCGCCACCACCATTGAGGCGGCGGTAAGCAGCGGATCGTAGCTCATCACCATATCCAGGCTCATCGACAGCATGCCGATAAAGTGCATGGCCCAGATGCCCACGCCCATGGCGAAGCCGCCGCCCAGCAGCCAGACCAGCGCCACCCGGCCGGTGGAGGAAGCGACGCGTCCCGCCATATCCAGCGCGGTAAACGAGGCCAGCATCGCTACCAGTATCGAAACGAGAACGGTAAACGCATCGTACGAAGTCACTAACATAGTGATTTCCCATATAAAAAAGCTGTGTTAAGTCAGCTGTGGTGTTGTTGAAATGAAAAAGAAAATGTTGGTTTTATAATTGAAATTATCGGCAGACCGGCTGCCGATATGAGTCACTGAACGATGAAAGCTTCCGATGTGAAGGAGAACAAAAATTGCTGGTCAGGCGCCGGTGAGCGGCAGCACGTTATCAGGATACAGCGCCGTCACTGGCGGTGATGCGGTGAATTCGCCGATGCGCTCCGCCGGCGTCGGTTTGCCCAGCAGATACCCCTGCAGCGTGTCAAAGCCGAGACCGGTCAACAGGCGCTGCTGCTCTTCGGTCTCCACGCCCTCCGCCACCATGCGCAGGTTAAGGCTTTGCGCCAGCGTCAGCATGGCGGTTACCACGGTTGCATCCTCGCTGTCGGCACGCAGGCTGTTAATAAAGGCGCGATCAATTTTCAGCTCGCTGGCCTCAAGATGCTTGAGGTGCAGCAGATTGGCGTAGCCAATGCCGAAGTTGTCGATGGCCACTTTGACGCCAAGCCGCTGCAGTTCGGCGATGCGCTGCTGGCTGAACTGCGGATCGCGCATGGCGATGTTTTCCGTGATTTCCAGCATCAGCGCGCCTTCCGGCAGCTGGTAGCGCTGCAGCGTCTGGCGCAGCGTATCGATCAGATCGCGCTGATGAAACTGCAGTGCGGACAGGTTAACCGAGACGCTCCAGTCGCGGTTGCCCTCATCCTGCCACTGTCGCAGCTGACGGCAGGCTTCGTTGATCACCCAGTTGCCCAGCGCCACGATCTGGCCGGTTTTCTCGGCGCGCGCCAGAAACATATCCGGCATCAGCAAGCCGCGGCGCGGATGCTGCCAGCGCAGTAACGCCTCAAAACCCATCAGAATAGTCCCGCCCGCGCGAAACTTCGGCTGGTAGAACAGGCGCATCTCCTGGCACTCCAGCGCGTTCCATAAATCGTTGGCCAGCGCCAGCTGATGCTGCGCCACCGCGCTCATCACTGGCTCAAACAGGCTCCAGCCGTTACGCCCGCTGTGCTTGGTGTGGTACATGGCCGAGTCAGCGTTGAACATCATCTCCTGCGGGCTGCGGCCATGCTGCGGAAAGATCACGATGCCGATGCTGAGCGAGACGCGCAACGAGTAGCGATCCAGCTCAAACGGCGCATCAATGCTATGCACCAGCCGCTGCGCCAGCGCTTCAGCCTGGGTTGCCGCGTACTGTGGACACAGCATGACAAACTCATCGCCGCCGAGGCGCGCCAGCAAAATGTCCGCATCCAGCTGGGTGCGCAGCCGTTCCGCCACGGCGACCAGCAAACGATCGCCGACGTGATGCCCCCAGGTATCGTTCACCGCTTTGAAGCCGTCGAGATCCATAAACATCAGGGCAAAGGGCTGGTCATACAGCGTCGCCTGTTTGATTTGCATGCTGAGCTGCTGGTCGAGCATGACGCGATTGGGCAGTGCGGTGAGATTATCGTGCAGCGCCAGCTGGCGCAGCTCGCTGTTGGCGCGCCGCAGCCGGGCGGCAAGACGCGCCGCGCGCAGCTGGGCGTCCAGCATTGAAATCAGCAGCGTCAGACCGAGAATGGTGAGCGTGATGATGGTCACCCACACCGCCAGCCCCTCCTGTCCCATGCCGTGGTGCTGCATGCTGCCCGGTGCGCTGAACTGCGCGGCCGCCATGCCGGTGTAGTGCATGCCGGCAATCGCCACCCCCATCGCCAGCGCCGCGCAGGCGCGCATCAGCAGCAGGCTCTCGCCATGGCGCAGATGGAATGCCAGCCACAGCGCGGCACCGGATGCGCCGTAGGCAATCAGTACCGACAACGCCACCAGGCGCAAATCCCAGTGAATGGCGGGTTCAATCAGCAGCGCCAGCATGCCGAGATAGTGCATGGCAACCACGCCGCTGCCGAGGATCACCGTGCCGCGCAGCAGCCGGCGGCGCGTCAGATGGCTGCCCTGCAGGCCCTGCGCAAAGGCGAAGATGCTGGTGAGAATTGCCAGCAGCAGCGAGAAGGCGGTGAGCGGAATGTCATAGCGCATGGTCATCGGCATCATCATCGCCAGCATGCCAATGAAGTGCATCGCCCAGATGCCAATGCCCATCGCCGTACCGCCGGCCACCAGCCACAGTTTCGCCAGCAGGCCGCGCGACACGGCGACGCGCCCGGCGGTATCCAGCGCCGTAAACGCCGCGATAAACGCCACAATCAGCGAAACGGCAACCAGAACGCTATCCCAGGTAACCAGCAACATGTGCGCTCCTCAACTCAACCCGCGGCGGCGCAGGTGCGGTATCGTCAATTAACAACAGAAAAAGTGAAAACATCAATGTGAGGCAGGTAATGACCACCAGCGATGCGGCAACACAAAAACAGATCCAGAAATAACTGGAGGTATTGCACGGCTATTTTTTATTCTCATCGTCTGTCGCGGCCGGGAAAAGTAATGATATCTGATTAATGCATGAACATAGCATTGAACCTGAAGTCGCGGTAGAGGGGGGAATCACTTGCCGTTTGGTTTTTTTAACGGCCCGCCAGCCCTTGTTATGACTGCATTACCGGGGAAAAGGAGAAATTGATTAGCGAAAATTCTCCGGTCCGTTGTACAAGCGGCAAAAGGGTGTTCTATAGTAAATAAAACTGATATAAATCACTAACTCAGCCTTTAAGAATTTTCTTAGGTGGCAGGGCATTAGATTCGTTTGCCGATCGCGGCGTCTTGTTATTTACGGGTTCGTTTCATTAATAAATCACCAGGCGAAAAAGCACTGACCTTGGATAATCAGTAAGGATTGATTATGAAACTCAAGCTTTTTCTTTTGGCTACCAGCCTGAGCGCCGCGCTCGCCCCTGCAACGGTTTTTGCTGCCACCACAACGGGAACCATCAATGCCACATTGACGCTCACCACCGGCTGTCTGGTGAACGGTCAGTCCGCCACCAGCGGGGTTAACTTCGGTACCCTGAACTTCGGTAGCAGCGCTGCAACCTTTGATACCTTAAACGCCACCCTGGTAGGCGCATCCGGGAACGGCATTTTTGTCCGCTGCACCACCGGGCAAACCTTCAATGTGCAGGTCACCAGCAGTAATCCGGCACCGGCCACTATTTACGGTACGGTGAGCGGCCAGCCGCGTTACCTGATCCTCGGCTCCAACAATACGCAGGGCATTGCTTACACGCTGTACAGCGACGCCGCGTTTACCACCGCCATCGCCAACAACACCAACATTGCCGCCAGCGGCACCACCGATCCGACGCTCGGCACCAACTATGCCATTTACGGTCGGGTAGTCGGCGGCGGCTTTAACCCACTTATTCCGGCCGGTACCTACACCGATACCATTAACGTGGCGGTGAATTACTGACGCCAGCGGTGGGGTAAGAAGGATGGTCTGGCTGCTGCGTGCTGGCAGCCTGGCCCTGCTGATAGGGAGCGTCCCGGCCTGGAGTTTGCCGACGGCCACCTTCCAGGTCTCTGCGTCAGTGGTGGCAGGCTGCGTGATTTCCGGTACCAATACCGGCGTGTTTGGCACGCTGAATTTTGGTACCCAGTCGGGCGTGGCGAGCAGCAGCGTCAGCGCCAGCTACGTGCAAAGCACCACCCTCACCCTCGCCTGCACGCCGGGTACCGCCCTCAGCATGAGCATCAACGGCGGCAGCAATTACACCAGCAGCCGCAATCTCAAACACACCAGTAACACCGATACCGTGGCGTACAGCCTGTATACCAACGCAGCGCACACCACGGCGATTCCGGTTAACTCGCCGGTGGCGCTGAGTTACAGCAACGCCAATAACATCGTGCTGCCGATTTATGGCCTGTTAACCCTGCCCGGCCCGACGCGCGCCGGGACCTATACCGATACGTTAACCGTCACCCTGAGCTGGTGACGGCAGCATAAAAAAGGATGAAAGATGATGAGCCTGCGCGCCCTGCTTCTGTGGTTTCTTCTGGCCCTGTCGCCCGCCAGCTTCGCGGCCAACTCGCTGATGATCTGGCCGATCGATCCCGCCATCAATCCACAGGAAAAAGCCAGCGAACTGTGGCTGGAGAATCGCGGTAACGCCACCACCATCATGCAGGTGCGCATTTTCAACTGGCAGCAGATTGACGGCCAGGAACAGTATCAAACGCAGCAGCAGGTGGTCGCCAGCCCGCCGATGGTACGGCTGGAACCGGGGCAGAAGCAGCTGGTGCGCCTGATTCGCCAGAGCGCGCCGCCCGCGGGCGAAGAGCAAGCCTATCGCGTGGTGCTGGATGAGATCCCGACGCCGCGCTCGCCGGGCGAGAATCAGGCCGGGCTGACGTTTCAGATGCGCTACTCGGTGCCGCTGTTTGTCTATGGCGATGGCCTGACGCGCGACAGCGCCAAAGCCGATCTTAGCTGGCGTCAGGTCAGCCGCGACGGCAAACGCTGGCTGGAGCTGACCAATCGCGGCAACGGCCACGCGCGCCTGAGCAACGTCACCGTCGGCGGTCGCGCGCTCGGCAACGGCCTGTTTGGCTATGTGCTGGCTAACAGCAGCCACCGCTGGCCGCTGAACAGCCCGGTGAGCGGTGAACTCGCGGCCGAGGTGAATAAAACTCACTGGCGCAGCGCTGCCGCGCGCTGATGAAGCTGACGCCGCCTCCCTGCGCGCTGGCGGTGACCAGCGTGCTGTGCTTTTCCCCGCTGAGCAGCGCAGAGACTTTCTCTGAGCTGCCACCGCCGCCTGCCGTCAGCCACAGCGCCAGCGGCCAGCAATACATGCTGGAACTGGTGGTGAACCAGCGCGAACGAGGCGAGATTGTGCCGGTCGAGCGGCGTGACGGTGAGTTCTGGCTGCGCAGCGGCGATCTGCACCGTGCCGGCATTCCGGCGGCGAAGCTGGCTGGCGAACAGGTCGCTCCCGGTCAGTTGGGGGAGGTCAAAGTGGAATACGATGAACGCCGCCAGCGCCTGCTGCTGACGGTACCGCCCGCCTGGCTGCCAGAGCAGACGCTCGGTCAGCCGCAAAATGGCCCACGCTACCCCGGTCAGGCCAGCAACGGCGCGCTGCTCAACTACGACCTCTACGCCACGCGCACCGACAACGCCGGTTCGCGCCTCTCCAGCTGGAACGAGCTACGCCTGTTCGGTCCGGCCGGCCAGTTCTCCAGTAACGGTGTCTATATTCAGCAGATTGCGGGCGACACCAGCGGCCAGCAGCAGGGTTATATTCGCTACGACACCTGGTACAGCAACGAGAACGAGAACGCCGCGCTGAGCTGGCGCGCCGGGGATTTGATTACGGATGCGCTGGGCTGGAGCAACAGCGTGCGCCTTGGCGGCGTGCAGATCGCGCGTGACTTCAGCGTGCGACCGGATCTGGTCACTTATCCGCTGCCGGCCTTTAGCGGCCAGGCGGCGGTGCCGTCGTCAGTCGATCTGTTTATCAATGGTTACCGCAGCGCGCAGGCCAACGTGCAGCCGGGGCCGTGGTCGCTGACCAATGTGCCGTTCGTTAATGGGGCGGGCGATGCGGTGATCACCACCACCGACGCGGTCGGTCGTAAGGTGACGACGACGCTGCCGTTCTACGTCTCCAGCAGCCTGCTGAAAACCGGCCTGTCTGATTACGCCTTCTCCGCCGGGGCGATTCGCGAGAACTACGGCATCAAAAACTTTGATTACGGCGCAGCGGCGGCCAGCGGATCCTATCGTTACGGCCTGCGCGACTGGCTGACGCTGGAATCGCACGCCGAAGGCAGCAGCGACGTGGCGATGGGCGGTGCCGGCGCGCTGGTGAAGCTGGGCAGCCTGGGCGTCATCAACGCCGCGCTGGCGCAGAGCCAGCTGGACGGCAGGCCCGGCACCCAGTACAGCTGGGGTTACCAGTACAACAACAGCTGGTTCAGCCTCGGCACCCAGCACACGCTGCGCAGCGCGGATTTCGGCAACCTGGCGCTGGTCGGCAGCCGCGGCGACAGCGCCAATACCAGCTATTCGCTCGCCAGACGCAGCGCGCAGTACACCGCCAGCCTGTCGCTCAGCCAGTACGGCAGCCTCGGTCTGGCGTATCTGGACATCGCCGGCGGCAGCGGCGATCGCACCCGCCTGTGGAATTTATCGTGGAGTAAAAACCTGTGGGGCAACAGCAGTCTGTACATCTCCGCCAGCCGCGACCAGCAACAGGGCGACTGGAGCGGCGCGATTTCGCTGGTGATTCCGTTTGGCGAACAGAGCAGCGCATCGATCAGCGTCGAGCGCGATCAGCAGGGACAAAGCAATCAGCGCCTGTACGTGTCGCGCGCCATGCCGAGCGACGGCGGTTTTGCTTACGATGCGTCATGGGCGCATCAGGGCGGCGACAGCGGCGATTATCGTCAGGGCAGCCTGCGCTATCGCAACAACAAGATTGATACTTCCGCCGGCTTTTACGGTGACGATGACAACACCACGCAGTGGGCCGATTTCACCGGCTCGCTGGTGCTGATGGACAACCATGTGTTCGCCGCCAACAACATCAACGATGCCTTTGTGGTGGTGAAAACCCGCTATCCGGACGTGATGGTGCGCTACGAAAACCAGACGATGGGCCGCACCGATGACGCCGGCTATTTGCTGGTGCCGTCCATCAGCAGCTACTACGGCGCGAAGTACGATATCGATACCCTCGATCTGCCGGCTGACATGACCGCGCCCAAAGTGGAGCAGCGCTTCGCGGTGAAGCGTAAAAGTGGCTATCTGCTGAATTTCCCGGTGGAGCGCCTGCGCGCCGCCAGCGTGATCCTGCACGACAGCAACGGCCAGCCGCTGCCGGTCTCCAGCCAGGTGTTGCGCCGCGATCGCGCCACCGAATATGTCGGCTGGGACGGCCTCGTGTGGATGGAAGATCTCAGCGCCAGCAACCCGATGCGCGTGGTGACGCCGGACGGCCGCCAGTGCGAGACCACGCTGGCTATCGCTGAGGGCCAGCCTAAAGCGCTGCAGACTTACGGTCCACTCACCTGCCCGCTGCCGGCTGCCGCGCCTGGTACGGCCGTGAATGCCGCCAACAACTCACAGTCAGGGATCTCGCCATGATGAAATTTCTGTTCTTGCTGCTGTGGCTGCTGCCGGCCAGCAGCTACGCGCTCTGTTCGCTTTCGGCCCCCAGCGCCAGCTTTGGCACGCAAACCACGTTTTACGTGCAGTCGACGGCGGTCAATACCTCCAGTAACACCAACGTTAACTGCGGCACCGGCACGCTCAACCTGCTGGGCAGCGATTACGTCGCCTATGCGTTTACCACCGCCAACTACCTGAGCGGCACGCGCGCCACCATGAAGGCATCGGCCAGCGGCACCGATAACGTGCCGATTCAGCTGTGCATCGACAGCGCCTGTGCCACCGAGTTGCGCCAGGGCGGCAGCTATCGCTGGAACTCTTCCGCGCTGCTGGCGCTCGGCAACAGCCTCAATTTTGTCATTCCACTCTATTTCCGTACCGTGCCCGGCCAGGTGATTGCCGCCGGCAGTTACACCACCACCATCACGCTGACGGTGAGTTATAACGTGTGCGCCGGGTTGAATGTGGCAGGCGCGTGCGTCGGCACGGTGCAGAGCAGCAGCGGGACGGCGATGCCGATCACCGTGAATATGGTGATCACCAACGACTGCACCACGATTACGGCGCCGAACGTCAGCTTCGGCAGTGCGCCGCTGGTCGGCAGTTTTTCAACCGTGCAGCAGACGATTAACGTGGTGTGTTCAAAGGGCAGCACGTATACGGTGGGACTGAGCAATGGCAGCTATTTCAGCGGCACCACGCGGCAGATGGCGAGCGGCACCAACCGGCTGGCGTACGATATTTATAAAGGCACCACTACCACTAATCGCTGGGGTCCGAGCGGCAGCGACCGCTGGAGCAGCGCGACCTCGACATCGCTCAACGCGGATACCGTGACGCGCAACTTTACCTATACGGCGCAGATTCTGACTACGCAGAATACGCCCGCAGCGGGGAATTACAGCGATAGCGTGGTGGTGGATGTGGCGTTTTAGCGGGCGGGTATGGAGTGGGTTTGTCCCCTCATCCCCCGCCTTCTCCCGCCAGCGGGAGAAGGGGCCTATCGCGCGGGCGTTGAGGTGAAGCGCAGTTCTGCGAAACCGCACCGAGCGGTTCCCTCTCCCGCGTGCGGGAGAGGGCTAGGGTGAGGGCCAGCGCGCAGAGCAGTAGCTCGCTGGCACCCTCATCCCCCGCCTTCTCCCGCTGGCGGGAGAAGGGACCGATTGAGCGGGGGTTGAGGTAAAGCGCAGGTCTGCAAACCGCACTGAACGGTTCCCTCTCCCGCGTGGGGGAGAGGGTCAGGGTGAGGGCCAGCGCGCAGAGCAGGAGCATGCTTGCCCCCTCATCCCCCGCCTTCTCCCGCCAGCGGGAGAAGGAGCCGACCGGGTGGATGTTTAGGTGAAGCGCAGGTTTGCGAAACCGCACCGAGCGGTTCACTCTCCCGCGTGCGGGAGAGGGTTAGGGTGAGGGCCAGCAGGCAGAGCAGGAGCTGGCTTGCCCCTCATTCCCCGCCTTCTCCCGCCAGCGGGAGAAGGGGCCGATCGCGCGGGTGTTGAGGTGAAGCGCAGGTCTGCGAAACCGCACCGAGCGGTTCCCTCTCCCGCGTGCGGGAGAGGGTTAGGGTGAGGGCCAGCGCGCAGAGCAGGAGCATGCTTGCCCCCTCATCCCCCGCCTTCTCCCGCCAGCGGGAGAAGGAGCCAACCAAGCGAGTGTTGAGGTGAAGTGCAGGTCTGCGAAACCGCACCGAGCGGTTCCCTCTCCCGCGTGCGGGAGAGGGTTAGGGTGAGGGCAAGTGGGAGAATGTTAAAGTGAGGGCCAGCGCATACCAATTCTAACTACAGCGACGCGCCCACTACCGTTGCGCTGTGCCGCGCCTGGTACTGTTTCACCATACGGCCGATCAGCAGCGTGCCTACCAGGCCGCACACCGCGGCAAACGACAGCCAGACGCCCGGCATCGCTTTATCGCCTGTAGCATGAATCAGATAGCTCGAAATCGCCGGCGTAAAACCACCGAACAGCGCGGTCGCCAGGCTGTAGGCCAGCGAAAAGCCCGAAGCACGCACTTCAGCCGGCATGATCTCCGCCAGATACACCACCATCGCGCCGTTATAGCTGGCGTACAGGAACGATAACCACAGCTCCGCTTCCACCAGATGCGCAAAGGTCGGCGATCCCACCAGCCCGTGCAGCACCGGCCAGGTCGTCAGGATCATCAACACGGTAAAGGTAATCAGCAGCGGTCGCCGCCCAACGCGGTCCGACAGCGCGCCCATCACCGGCAGCCAGAACAGGTTAGAGATGCCGACAAACAGCGTCACGAGGAAGCTCTGCTTGTCACTCATCATCAGCACGGTTTTACCAAAGGTCGGGGTGAACGCGGTAATCATGTAGAACATCACCGTGGTGGTGACCACCATCAGCATGCCGGCCAGCACCAGCGCCCAGTTCTGTCCCACGGAACGCACAATCTGGCCCATCGACGGGTGCGATTTGCGCTGGCTGAAGGCTTCAGTCTCTTCCAGCATGCGGCGAATCCAGAACAGGAACGGCACAATCAGACAGCCGACCACAAACGGAATACGCCAGCCCCATTCGGTCACCGCGTCCTTCGCCAGCAGATGATTAAGCCCCAGCCCCAGCAGCGCGGCAAAGATTACCGCTACCTGCTGGCTGCCTGACTGCCAGCTGACGTAAAAGCCTTTACGGCCTTTGGGAGCCACTTCAGACAGATAAACCGAGACGCCGCCCAGCTCCACGCCCGCCGAGAAGCCCTGCAGCAGGCGACCCAGCAGAATCAGAATCGGTGCCGCCGCGCCCAGCGTGGCGTAGCCTGGCACCAGTGCAATGGTCAGCGTACCGAGCGCCATCAGGCCGAGCGTCAGCAGCAGCCCTTTGCGTCGGCCGTGATGGTCAATGTAGGCCCCCAGTATAATCGCCCCGAGCGGACGCATCAGGAAGCCGGCACCAAAGGTCATCAGCGTCAGCATCAGCGAGGCGAACGGATCGTCGCCCGGGAAAAAGGTTTTTGCAATGGCGGTGGCGTAGTAGCCAAACACCATAAAATCGTACATCTCAAGAAAGTTACCGCTGGTAACGCTAAAGATGGTTTTGGCACCGCCCTGCGATGACTTTTGTAAAGCGTGACTTGAGCTCATATCGTCCTTCCTGGTTTTTCTCCTGTTTTAGCCTGCCGGCGCGTGAATAGATGTGATCCTGTTCACCATTGCACTTTACAAAAGTACAAACAAAGGTAACAAATAGTTAACACAGCCGGTCCGATCAGCTTATGAGGAAAGTTAATAATTCTGGGCTTTCCAGGTGACAAGTGCAGCACAGACTATCGACCTTATCAGTAGCATAAATTCAGCGATATCAAACCCCGGCAAGAAATATCATGAGCCTTATCCTGCTTTTTTTAATGCCTTTTTCATTAGCAGAACTTATTAAGATCAGTCTTAGAAACGAGACGATTCTGGTACATGCCGCCATCCCCTCCCCCGTTATGCTGGGCAGGCAACGGTAATCACGCCGTTGATGATTTTGGTGGAGAATACTTATGCTAACACCTCTCAGCTTTGACCCCTTTTCATCCATTAATACCTTGCGAGTGGGCACACCTTATCCGCTGCTGAGCGGCAGCCTGCCGGCGCAGGCCGGTGAAGTCATTGAATTCATTATCAACGATCACCGCTACAGCACGCCGATTGCCGCCGACGGCAGCTGGTCATTTCAGCCGCCGTTCTCGCTGAGCGAAGGCAGCCATGACATGGTGGCGTGCATCAGCGACAGCGGTGAGCCGCATCCGTTCTCTGTTGACGTCGCGCTCTCGGTGCCGGACAAACCGGCGATCACCGCGCTGTTTGATGACGTTGGCAGCGAAACCGGCCCGGTCGGGCGCGGTCACACCATTGATGACACCACACCCAAAGTGCAGGGCTATGCGCTGCCGGGCAGCACGGTGCGGCTGTACGATCACGACAGGCTGATTGGCAGCACCGTGGCCAGTAAAAGCGGCGAATGGTCGCTGGAGCCGCTGCTGGGCGCGGGCGGGCATCAGCTAACCGTCACCGCGACCGACGAGTTTGGCCGCGTCAGCGAACCTTCTGACCACTTCGACGTCACCGTGGTTGAGAGCGGACCGGTGCCGCCGACCATCAGCTACGCCATTGACGATGTCGGCATCGTGCAGGGCCAGCTCGCCAGCGGTTCCACCACCGACGACTTCTCGCCGCTGATCGTGGGTCGCGCGGAGCCGAACAGCATCGTTTATCTGTTCGCACAGAACGATCACGGCGGCATCGGCTATAAAGGCAGCGTTAAAACTGATGCCAACGGCGACTGGGTGATTCAGTCACGCGCGATGATCAGCGGTGACGGCATCTACACCTTCTATGCCTCCTACGAGAACAGCAAAGACGACTACCGCCCGGATTTCAGCCTTAATATGTCGGCGCTGGAAAATCTGCGTCCGGCTATCGACTGCGCGCGTGACGATACCGGCGCCCATACCGGCCAGGTGTACCATCGCGGTACCACCGACGATAAAACGCCGGTGCTGGAAGGTCGCGGTGCGCCGGGCAGCATCGTTGAGATTGAGTACAACCTGAGTAACAGCGGCTGGCACAGCGCGGGCAGCGTGATGGTCGATGCGCAGGGCAACTGGCAGTTCGCCGGCTTCGAACTGACCTATTTTGGCGAATGGGGTTTCCGCTCGCGCGGCGTGGCCGATGGTAAAGCCAGCGCGTGGAGCGATAAGTTTGAACTGCTGGTGATCCCCGGCGCGCCGCTGGAACCGACCATCGACTACGCCTGGGACAACGCGGGCCCGCTGCAGGGGCCGGTTTATCAGCACGACTCAACCGATGACACCACGCCAACGCTGCACGGCAGCGGCACGCCGGGCCAGGTGATTGAGATCGAATATGGCGTGCAGGGCGAAGGTTTGCGCCACGCCGGCAGCGTGCTGGTCGATGCCGACGGCAAGTGGAGCTTCACCTCACCTTATCTGCATCAGCCTGGCGTGTGGGAATATCAGGCGCGCGCCTCGACCGGTGAGATGAAGAGCAACTGGAGCAGCAAATTCGTGCTCGACGTCAGCCCTGATGCCGCGTTCGGGCAGCAGGATGAAGCCCAGCCGGATGCGCTGACGCTGCACCAGCTGCTGAGCGAAGGTGGCAAAGGGCTGTTCATCGAGGATGACAGCACCCAGCTGCTGGTGAACGGCAAGCCGGGCGACAGCGTGCAGCTGCAGGATATTCTGCCAACAGGCGAAGCGGTTGATGGCTGGACGCAGCAGACCGGCACCCTGACCATTGCCGGCACGCAATACCACGTCTGGAACCACGGCGACGCCGAACTGCTGGTGCAGGATGGCGTGCAATTACAGCTGGTGTAACCCCCGATGCCGTGCGCGTAGCACGGCATCACCCTGCCCTCTTTCCCCGGCCTTTCATCCGTTCGGACTTTTCTCGCTTCGGGACAGGTCTCATACAGCGTTTTACGTCATCTATTACAAAATGCGCCCTCTATAACAAGGCGCAGCGGGCTTTGCTGCAATAAACCCAACGTAAAACACAGGAATAATCTCCATGGTTCTGTTTGATTTTAAAGAGGTGAAGTACCTCGAGCGCGACACCAACACCCCAACGTTTTTCGGTAAAATCGATTCAGAAGTGGGTAAAGGCGGCCAGGTAATGATTACGCTTGGCGACAGGAATTTCTTTGTCGACATCAACCCGCAGGACGGCAGCTGGAAGTGGACGCCACCGGAAGCGCTGACCGACGGCGAATACAGCCTCTCCTTTATGACCATCGATACCGCCGGTAACCTCAGCACGCCAACGCAGCGCACGCTGATCGTTGACACCACGCCGCCGGCCGCACCGACGCTGCTCAACCTGTACGACGATCAGGGCGCCATCACCGGCAGCTTTGACGCCGGTAAAATGACCGATGACCGCCGCCCGACCCTGACCGGTATCGCCGAAAAAGGCACCGTGGTGTACCTGAAAGAGGGCAACACCGTGATCGGCAGCGCCAAAGCTGACGAGAAAACCGGTCTGTGGACCCTGGAGCCGACGGTGGATCTGGCGGATGGTCGTCACAACCTGACGCTGGTGGCGGCGGAAACCTTCGCCGGTAAGGTGCGTGAGGGCAAAGTATCCGATGAGTTTAACATTACCATCGGAAAAGACGGCGACGTGCCGAGCGATCCGGGCGGCGTGGCCAAAATCATTGAGGCTATCGATAATGCTGGCAGCCTGACCGGCTCACTGAAAAGCGGCGGCATCACCGATGACACCACGCCAGAGCTGCGCGGCAGCGCGCCGGAAGGCAGCGTGGTGCGCATTCAGTACCGCAACGATAAAGGTGAATGGATCGATGGCGGCAATGCGGTAATGAACGGCACCAGCTGGAGCTGGACACCAAACCCGGCGCTGGGTGCCGGTAACTGGGAATTCCGCGCCAACGCCGGCAGCGGCTGGACCGACGAATTTAAGCTGGATATCGATCTCGCACCGGCGGCAAAAACGGAAATCACTCACGCTTACGATGACTTTGGCCCGTTCACTGGCATGCTCGGCAACGGCGCGATTACCGATGACCGCACGCCAAACCTGCACGGCCGCGCCGAGTCTAACAGCCTGGTGTATATCCACTATCGCAATGTGCTGGGCGCATGGGAACTGCTGGACAGCGTGACTGCCGGCGCCGATGGTCGCTGGGAGTATGAAACTGACCGCCTTTCTCCAGGGACGTATGAGTTCCAGGCGGGAACGTCTGGCACACGTGATACGAACGGTAAACCGTTTGGGCTGCAGATTGTGGCGCCGGGCAGCGTCGCCCCAGAAATATCTATGGCCTGGGATGATGTGGGCAAAATCACCGGTGAGGTGAAATCGGGCGGGCTGACCAATGATACTCAGCCGGAGCTGCGCGGCAGTGCCGAGGCGAATGCGGTTGTGCAGGTTGAGTACTCACGCGACGGCAAAACCTGGCATAGCGGGTCAACGGTTGCGGATGCGAATGGCCGCTGGTCGTTTACGCCGAAAGACGAGCTGGAATATGGTAACTGGGATTTCAGGGCGAAAACCACCAATGGCAACAGCTATAGTGCAGATTATGCGCTGCGAGTTGTTGAACATGAAGTAATAGTTAAATCTTATGATTTTGAATCAATAATTCCAGGAGACATGACTAAAGATTTCATTTATGGCGATCTCAACTTCAAATTCAATAATCATGAAAAGGTGAAAACCCGTGTTGAAGATAATGCTATTTATGGGAAAAGCCTTATCATTGATAATATGAATCCCAATATAGAAACCGTCCAGAAAATAACGTTAGCTGAAAAAATTAACTATTTTGAACTAACTGCCATAGACTGGGAGGGAGCTGATTCATACGTTAGCTTTTATGATGCTAATGGTAAAGAGATTGGCCGCGTATACGCTACCGATACACGTAATGAAGCCCGTGAAGTGCTACACTACTTCTCCGGTGATATTGAAATAAGTTATGTTGAGCTTCATTTAAAAGGTGCCAAAAATATTTTCGCAATTGACAACATAATCACCAAGCGTTATTCGGAAGATGAAATAAAAAATTATAACCATGGATTTGATAACCTTGAAGATTACGACGCTGGATATTTATTTCATAGGGGCGGAGAACGTCTGAAAAGCGGGTTGTTTGTTAAAACAATTTACGGTTCAGACCTTATTATATCTGCCGGGAAAGTTGTTGAAAAAAGCAAAATTTTCTACATGGGCGGGAACTCATCATATGAATTCAACTTTGGAAAGACAGACAAGTTTTCTTTTGATTTGAGCTATTTAGATAAAGGGAATACCCATAAAATCATAATATACTCAACAGACGGCTCTATTTTGCATGAGGGATACCTACCAGAAACCGAATCAAAAATAAAGCATTATGAATATTTCGCACCACCAGGAAGCAGCATTTCACACATCGAATTTATTGTTGCAAACGATAGTATTCCCGGCAATACCAGTGAGGGCTTCGCCATTGATAACATCGCATGGGGTGAAAACGTCGATTCTGGCCTGGAGTCATTCGATCAATATGCCGTTGACTTCAAGTTCGACATGAGCCAAGTTAACACGTTATCGGGCGGCGTTAAATTTTCCGGAAAAGCACATGAAGGTGTAGTTTCAAATATAGGAGCATCCAAAATTTCTATTGGCGCGGTTAATCATCGTGCATTTATATTAGGCGACAACTCAACGTACACGTATGACTTTGGCAATACGGATAAGGTCGAATTTGCGCTGAGCGCTGTCCACTCAGCCAATCAGCATGAAATTATTGTTTATTCCACAACCGGTGAAGTTCTCTATCGTGAAATGATTGCAACCGTGGGTTCCAGAACAACAACACCTCCGGACACCTATCAGTTTATCGCACCACCCGGTAAAAAGATCGGTCATATCGATTTGGTGCTGGGCCAGGAAACCGCAACGGACGATAGTGATATCGGCTTTACGATTGACGACATCAAATGGGGCGAATACGTTCATCCGGAGGTCAACACCAACGGCGGCAAACTGTACCTGTTTGATGAAAACGACCTCTATGATCCGATCCAGGTTTTCGACGCCAATAATCAGCTCTATCAACTGCTGGTCAACAGCGAAGATCAGACGGTGATTTTTGCCGACCAGGTGGAGGACGGCAGCAAAACCAGCGTGATCCAGATGGACAACGCCGGCAATAACGCCCTGACGCTCAGCCTGCAGGATGTGCTGAGGCACGGCAGTGAGAACCTGGCGATTGATGATGCCACTAAACAAATTATCGTTAACGGCAATCAGGGCGACACCGTGCGCCTCGAAGACATCCTGCCAGAAGGCAGTGAGCAAAACGGCTGGGCCGAGCAGGCTGGCACCGTCACTATCGCCGGCACCCAGTACCATGTCTGGAGCAACGGCGACGCTGAGCTGCTGGTGCAGGACGGCGTGAAAACCGAGCTGGTGTAAGGGAGAGCCATCATGAACCAGATTCTTAATGCATCTTACCGCTACACCGACGATCCGCGCCGCGGCTACAGCGGCACCAGTCCGCAGGCGCGCAACGGCTTCGCGGAAATCGTCATCGACGGCAACAAGCCGTACACAGTCAGTGTCGGCCCGGACGGCCGCTGGAGCTGGACGCCGCCCGCCGACTGGACGCCGGGCGAACACATCGTGTCGGTGCGCATGATTGATGCCGCCGGCAACATCGGTGACCCCGCCCAGTTCATCCAGGTGGTCGACTACACGGCGCCGGACGCGCCGCGCCTGCTCAATATGTACGATGACCAGGGCGATATCACCGGCAGCTTCGACGCCGGACGCATGACCGACGATCGCCGCCCTACCCTGACCGGCGTCGCCGAAAAGGGCACGGTGGTGTACCTCAAAGAGGGCGATACGGTGATTGGCAGCGCGCAGGCCGACGCCATCACCGGTATCTGGACGCTGGAGCCGGACGCCGACCTGAGCGACGGCACCCATCAGCTGACGCTGGTGGCGGTCGAAACCTTTAACGGCAAGCTGCGCGAGGGCGAACCTTCTGCGCCGTTTGAGCTGCTGATTGGTCGCGACGGCGCTGCCGCCACGGTCATTTCCCACGCGGTGGATGACGCCGGCCCGGTCACCGGTTCGCTGCTGAGCGGCGCGCTCACCGACGACGCCACGCCGCAGCTGCACGGCAGCGCCCCGGCGGGCAGCACGGTTTTCGTGCAGTACCGCAACGCCAGCGGCGAGTGGGTTGACGGCGGCGCGGCGCAGATCGACGGCACCCGCTGGAGCTGGACGCCACCGGCTGAGCTGGACGCCGGCAACTGGGAGTTCCGCGCCGGTCAGGAAGGCAGCTGGAGCGACAGCTTTACGCTCGATATCGCCTTCGCCGGCAGCGACGCGCTGCACGCCACGCTGACCCACGCCACCGACGATTTCGGGCCGGTCACCGGCACGCTGCTGAGCGGTGCGCTCACCGATGACACCACGCCAACCCTTAGCGGGCGCGGCGAAGCCAACAGCACCGTGGTGGTGCGCTACGGCATTGCTGGCGAGTTCACCCATTCCGTGGTGGTGACGGTGGGCGCGGACAGCAACTGGAGCTTCACGCCGCCGGCGCTGGAGTACGGCGTCTGGTCGTTTGCAGCGCAGGCGCAGGGCGACAGCCAGTGGAGCGATACCTTCGAGCTCGTCCTGATGCCGGGCGGCCAGCACACGCCAGAGATCCTCCGCGTGTATGACGACGTGGCGCTGTATATCGGCGAAGTCAGCAACGGCGGCATCACTAACGACCGCCAGCCGGAGCTGAGCGGCGTCGCCGAGGCTAACAGCATGCTCAACGTCTACGACGGCAGCACGCTGATCGGCAGCGTGCAGGTCGGCGCAGACGGCAACTGGCGCTTTATCACGCCAGAGCTCAGCGATGACTCGCACAGCCTCAGCGTCAGCTACGGCGCTTACGACGCTGGCCTGCCGGCGTACAGCATCGTCGTGGACGCCACGCCGCCGGGCGAGGTGGAAATCAACGCGCTCGCCCCGCTCAGCCTGACGCTCAGCGACGTGGTGGAAGCCGGTCAGCAGGGCCTGTTCATTGACGACGGCAAAACCCAGCTGCGCGTCAGCGGCCAGGCCGGCGACAGCGTGCAGCTCAGCGACATTCTGCCGGAAGGCGAAGCGGTCAGCGGCTGGACGCAGCAGGCGGGCACCGTCACCATCGCCGGCAGCCAGTACCACGTGTTCAGCCACGGCGACGCGGAACTGCTGGTGCAGGACGGCGTAACGGTGAATCTGGTTTAACCGCGGTTCGCCACCGCATAATGACATGGCGGCCTGCTCCGGCCGCCACAATAAAAAAGGTCGTCATGAATGACGACCCTACAGTTATGGTGCTGGTATTACGCCGGTGAAACTATTTCTTCACCGTCTCCATGCCCATCAAACCAATCTTCAGATAACCCGCTTCACGCAGCTGATCCATCACTGACATCAGCGTTTCATAATCGACCGATTTGTCCGCCTGGAAAAAGATGGTGGTCTCTTTGTTACCTTCGGTTTGCGCGGTGAGCGCATTCACCAGCGTCTCTTTGGTCACTGCATCGTTACCGATGTAGATCTGTTTATCCGCTTTGATCGACAGATAAACCGGCTTCTCCGGACGCGGCTGCGGCGCGCTGGTGGAAGCAGGCAGATTGACGCGCACATCCACCGTGGCGAGTGGCGCAGCAACCATGAAGATGATCAGCAGCACCAGCATGACATCGATAAACGGCGTCACGTTGATTTCGTGCATTTCGCCATCGCCGACCGCATCATCGTTTAAACGCATCGCCATAATACTTATCCTACGCGCAGTTTCTGGGCCGCCGCCGGACGGTTAACTTCTTTTGCGGTATCGACGTTGCCAAGGTCCAGATCGCGGCTCTGCAGCAGCAGCACCTGCGCCGCCACGTCGCCGAGCGAAGCTTTGTAGCTGGCAATCATGCGGGCGAAGACGTTGTAGATCACCACCGCCGGGATTGCCGCCACCAGGCCAATCGCCGTCGCCAGCAGCGCTTCCGCGATGCCCGGTGCCACCACCGCGAGGTTGGTGGTCTGGGTTTTCGCGATACCGATAAAGCTGTTCATGATGCCCCACACGGTGCCGAACAGACCGATAAACGGCGCGACGGAACCGATGGTGGCGAGGAAGCCGTTCCCGCGACCGGCATGGCGGCTGAAGCCCGCGACGCGACGCTCAAGGCGGAAGCTGGTGCGCTCTTTGATGCCGTCGAGGTCTTCGCTGCCGGCGGAGAGTTCCAGTTCGTTACGCGTGTCGGCGAGCAGCACGGCACTGTGGCTGTTGGCTTTGAAGTTTTCGGCCGCGCGATACGCGTCATTCAGTGAGCGCGCTTCGCCCAGCGCCAGCTGTTCGCGCTTCAGGCGACGTTTCGCCCCGCTCAGCTCCGCGTATTTGCCAAAGAAAATCGCCCAGGTAACGACCGAGGCCAGCAACAGGCCGATCATCACAATTTTTACCACGATATCGGCATGCTGATACATGCCCCAAACGGACAGGTCCGTTTGCATCAAGTCACTGGCTACCACGCTGCGTCTCCGACTTCTGTTGCACCGTTCACGATTGAAGCGCGGATCATAGCAAAAAAACCGACCGAAGTGATAGTGGTTCTCATTACTATTTACAAAGCTGTAACCCGCTGAATTGATACGGCGCAATGTTTAGCGCGATAAATCGCGCCGCTACGGTTGGGTGCGGTTTGTGGGATGCAGCAGCAGGCACGGTTGCGCGATGAATTGTGCGGCTACGGTTCGGTGCGATTTGCGGAATTGAGCAACAGGCACGGTTGCGCGATGAATCGCGCCGCTACGGTTCGGTGCGATTTGCGGAATGGAGCAACAGACACAGTTGCGCGATGAATCGCGCCGCTACGATTTGGTGCGATTTGCGGGATGGAGCAACAGGCACGGTTGCGCGATAAATCGCGCCGCTACGGTTAGATGCGGTTTGCGGAATGGTGCAACTGGCATGGACGAACATCCCGCACGGGTTGTAGCGGCGCAATTTATTGCGCTTTGCTTTTCCGCCGCGTAATAAAAGCCACAACCAGCCTCTTTCCATGATTGTGCTGGCGTCACTCTGATATTCGGCAAACGGGCTCAACCCCGCGCCGCGATTCGTGGTAAGTTGGATGCTTTGTGAGACGTGTCAGGAAAGGCAGTGATGGCAACGAAAAAAATTGATACCCGGCTTGTCACCGCGGGACGCAGCAAACGTTACACTCAGGGCTCGGTTAATAGCGTCATTCAGCGCGCATCCTCACTGGTTTTTGACTCCGTCGCGGACAAACAACGCGCCACCGCCGGACGCGCCAGCGGTGAACTGTTTTATGGCCGGCGCGGCACCCTCACCCATTTCTCCTTCCAGGATGCGATGACCGAACTGGAAGGCGGCGCCGGCTGCGTGCTCTATCCGTGCGGTGCGGCCGCGGTCGCCAATGCCATCCTCGCGTTTGTCACCAGTGGCGATCACATTCTGGTCAGCGGCGCGGTGTACGAACCCACCCAGGATTTCTGCACCAAAATTCTCGCGAAGCTTAACGTCACCACCACCTGGTTCGATCACTGCATCGGCAGTGAAATCGGCGAGCTGGTACAGCCGAACACCCGCGTGGTGTTCCTCGAATCACCGGCTTCCATCACCATGGAAGTACAGGATATTCCGGCGATTGTCGCGGCGGTGCGCGCCAAAGCGCCAGACGCGGTGATCATGATTGATAATACCTGGGCGGCGGGCGTACTGTTTAACGCGCTGGAGCATGGCATCGACATTTCGATCCAGGCCGGCACCAAATACATCATCGGCCACAGCGATGCGATGATCGGCACTGCGGTGGCCAACGAACGCTGCTGGGCGCAGCTGCGCGAAAACTCCTACCTGATGGGTCAGATGGTGGATGCAGACACCGCGTACATGGCCAGCCGCGGCCTGCGCACGCTGGCTACGCGTCTGCGTCAGCATGAAGAGAGTGGCCTGCGCGTGGCCGAATGGCTGGCGGCACAGCCGGAAGTGGCGCGCGTCAACCATCCGGCGCTGGCGCAGTGCAAAGGCCACGAATTCTGGCGGCGCGACTTCAGCGGCAGCAGCGGGCTGTTCTCATTCATCCTGCATGAAAAACTCACCCCGGCGCAGCTGGCAAATTATCTCGATCGCTTCCACCATTTCAGTATGGCCTACTCGTGGGGCGGCTTTGAATCGCTGATTCTGGCGAACCAGCCGGAAGAGCTGGCGGCAATTCGTCCGGCGGGCGGCGTGGATTTTGACGGCACGCTGGTGCGTCTGCATATCGGGCTCGAGCACGTTGACGATCTGCTGGATGACCTGAAAGCCGGTTTTGCCCGCCTGAAAGCGTAAAAAGATAAACCAAACTTAAACCATCCGGTGCGGCGTAGCGGAGATCAACGATTACGCCGTCCCGGACGGTTAAAATACAAGCCTTGTGACTCGATGGGATAGCTGATGGGTGTTTTACATGAGATTGTCCAGGCGCTGTGGCATCAGGATTTTGCCGCGCTGGCCAATCCGGATGTAGTGTGGATTGTCTACGGCGTGATGTTTCTGACGCTGTTCCTGGAAAACGGTTTGCTGCCTGCCTCGTTCCTGCCCGGCGACAGCCTGCTGCTGCTGGCAGGCGCGATGATCGCCAAAGGCGTGATGGATTTTGTGCCGACCATGGTGATTCTGACCACCGCTGCCAGCCTCGGCTGCTGGCTGAGCTATCTGCAGGGGCGCTGGCTTGGTAATACTAAAATCGTCAAAAGCTGGCTGATGCATTTGCCAGCGCAGTACCATCAGCGCGCCTGGCACCTGTTCAACCGCCACGGCCTGATGGCACTGCTGGTTGGCCGCTTTCTGGCCTTTGTGCGTACGCTGCTGCCCACCATGGCGGGCATTTCGGGTTTGCAGAACGGGCGTTTTCAGTTCTTCAACTGGCTGAGCGGCGCGCTGTGGGTCGGGATTGTGGTGGCGATGGGCTATGGCATCAGCCAGGTGCCGTTTATCAAGCGCCACGAAGATCAGGTGATGGCGATCCTGATGGTGCTGCCTATTGTGCTGCTGTTTCTCGGCCTCGGCGGCAGCATTGTGGTGATCTGGAAAAAGCGTCGCCAGAAAGCCTGAGCCTCTGTAAAGCGCCGCCGCTTCAGGCGGCGTCAAACGGCAGCAGCGCCCCGGTCTGGCGCGCGCGGCTCGCCTCTTCTCCCGGCGTCACGCCAAAGTACCGTTTAAACTCCCGCGAAAACTGTGACGGGCTTTCATAGCCGACGCGCACGGCGGCGGCGCTGGCCTTCAGCCCATCCTGCAGCATCATTAACCGCGCCTGATGCAGCCGGTAACGCTTGAGATATTGCAGCGGCGACGTCTGGGTCACCGCCTTAAAGTTATGGTGAAACGCCGAGACGCTCATGTTGACCTCCGCCGCCAGCATTTCCACGCTCAGGCTTTCGGCAAAGTGATTCTCGATGCGGCGCAGCGCCCGGGCCACCTGGCTGAACTGCGTCTGGCGATTGACCAGCGACAGCAGCGCGCCGCCAATCGGCCCGGTCAGTACGTAATAGATGATTTCACGCACCAGCTGCGGGCCGAGCACGCGGGCGTCACGCGGTTTATCCATCACATCCAGCAGCCGTTCCGCGGCGCACAGCATCTCCTCGCTAAGAAACGCAGAGTGAATGCCGGAGGTTTGCGGCTGAGGCTGAAACTGCTCGTCATCGCCAATGCTTAACAGCAGATCCTGCAAACTGGCCGGATCCACGGTGAGACTCATGCCGGCCAGCGGCTGCTGCGGCGTGGCGTCAGTTTCGCACTCCACCGGCAGCGTGACGGTGAGCATCAGATATTTGGTGGCGTCGTAGCGAAACACCGTGCTGCCGAGGTAGCCGGTTTTGTGTCCCTGAAACAGGATCACGATGCCCGCCGGATACAACATCGGCGTACGAGGCAGCGGTTCCTCTGCGTAGATTAACCGCACGTTTTCCACCGCACACAGCGGCTTTTGTGGCTCGCGCATCAGCGTGATCACGCGCTGCGCCAGCTGGCGGCAAAGGGCATCGTTCGGCATGGCACTCTCTCGGGCAGCAAAAAACGCAGTGTGCCGCATTGCTGCATAAAGCTCCAGATGGCTGGAGAATCAGGCAAGATTTTTGCAGGATTGCACCGGGCGAAAGTGCCGTTCGGTTGCCACAATGATCCTCAGGTCAGGTTTGTTGACTAGACTTAAGCACATCGTTTCTACGGTAAGTCACTGCAACCGATAAGGAGTCACTATGGCAGAGCAACCCCGGATTAAACTGCACGACGGCAACATGATGCCGCAACTCGGCCTTGGCGTCTGGCAGGCCAGCATTGATGAAGCGCGCAACGCGGTGCTGGAAGCACTGAAGGTCGGCTATCGCTCCATCGATACCGCCGCCGCGTATAAAAATGAAGAGGCGATTGGCCAGGCGCTGCAGGAAACCGACGTGGCGCGCGATGAGATCTTTATCACCACCAAACTGTGGAATGATGACCAGCAGAACGTTGAACAGGCGATGGAGACCAGCCTGAAGAAGCTGCAGCTGGAGCAGGTGGACCTGTATCTGATGCACTGGCCGTGTCCGCAGAAAGATCACTACGTCGATGCGTGGAAGAAAATGGTGGAACTGCAGCAGCAGGGCCTGGCGAAAAGCATCGGCGTGTGTAACTTCCATGAAGCGCACCTCAAGCGGCTGATTGATGAAACCGGCGTGTCGCCGGTGGTGAATCAGATTGAACTACATCCGATGCTGCAGCAGCGCACGCTGCATGCGTGGAATGCGCTGCATCAGATTCAGACCGAGTCGTGGAGCCCACTGGCGCAGGGCGGTGAAGGCGTGTTTGATCAGGAGATCATTCGCGAGCTGGCGAAGAAGTACAGTAAGACGCCGGCACAGATTGTAATTCGCTGGCATCTGGACAGCGGCCTGGTGGTGATTCCGAAGTCGGTGACGCCGGCACGCATTCAGGAGAACTTCCAGGTGTTTGATTTCCGGCTGGATAAGTCAGAAGTGAGCGAGATCGCGAAGCTGGATAAAGGCAAGCGACTGGGACCGGATCCGGAAGAGTTTAATGGGTGACGTGGGTTAAGGATGCGATGGGTGAAGGGTGCGGTTTGCCCCCTCACCCCGGCCCTCTCCCGCACGCGGGAGAGGGAGATGTCCGCGCGAATCTGAAGCGGTGTGCCTGTGGGTAATACGGCACAAAACGGTTCCCTCTCCCGCTGGCGGGAGAGGGTTAGGGTGAGGGGAACCACGCACCTCACCCGACCGGATTCACCACCATCTGCCCTGCCGTGCCGCGGTCGGCGAGCTCCAGCGTCTGGCTGTAATAGACAAACGGGAAATGCTCTGACGAACTCTGCGGGAAACTCACCAGCAGTTCGACATCACCGTCCACCCAGACCGTATCTTTCCAGCCGCGATCTTCTCCCATCGACTGCGCGCCGTTGACGCTCTTAATCAGGAACATCACGCCCTGAATATGCAGCGACTGCGGACGGTCGGCGTGAATGATCCAGCGCTCAAAGGTGCCCTGCTGCACCGTAGTATCGATGCGATTCATGTCCCACAGCACACCGTTAATCCCTGGCGTGCCGTCGCCGAGGCGGAATTCACGCGTGCGCACCGCCACGCCATCGAGAATCTGATCCGCCAGCAGGCGCATCGGCAGGTTGTCGGTCACCAGCGGCAGCAGGCCGGTCGGGCGCAGCGTCAGCACCAGCGTATTGGTCAGAATCGATGACGGCTCAAACAGCCCGCGCAGACGATCCATGATGCCTGCCGCCGTGCCTGCGGTGATCGACACTTCATCGCCCTGCGACATATCCACCAGCACTTCGCGGCGTTCGCCCGGTGCGAGCGACAGCGTTTGCACCGCTACCGGCGCGGGCAGGAAGCCCTGATCGCTGGCGATCACCGTAAACGGCCGGTTGTCGCTAAAGCTGAGATCGAAACGGCGCGCATTGGCCGCATTCAGCAGGCGCAAACGCACCCAGCCGCGCGACACTTCGACATACGGGTTTTGCACGCCGTTAACCAGCAGCGTATCGCCAAGGAAACCACCGTCCGACGGTGGGTTATAAACCGGCGTGGCAAAGTTATCGAGGCGCTTGTCCTGAATAATCAGCGGGAAATCATCGACGCCATAATGCTTCGGCAGCGGCAGCGCTTTGCTGATGTCATCTTCGATCAGCCACATGCCTGCCAGGCCGTTATAGACGTGCGGCGCCATGCGATTCGGCGTGTTGGCGTGATACCACAGCGTGGCTGCGCCCTGACGAATCGGCAGCACCGGTGCCCAGTCTACGCCGGCGGACATCATGCGCGGCGCACCGCCCATCAGCGCGCCCGGCACCTGCAAACCGCTGACGGTCATCGCTACCGGTTCATTGAGGCGGTTGCTGTAGATCAGTTTGACATCATCGCCGCTGTAAACGCGCACTGTCGGGCCAAGGTACAGGCCGTTAATGCCCCACACCGGCACTTTGTTGCTGTTGCCGTTGAAGGACCAGTGGCTGCGCTGCAGCGTGAGGAACAGCGGCTGACCGCGGCGTGATTCGATCAGCGGCGGCACCGGCAAAGGCACATCGCCCAATGGCGCGGCGGCGCGGGCGGCGTAAGGCATAACGCTGGAAGCCAGCGCCATACCGGCAGAAAGCTGAATAAACTGACGTCTGCTGCAAGACATAAAACTTCAGACCTTTTGAGCGTGGCGTGAAGACGCCGTGTCCATGTTGTTATTTTTAATCGTGTTGTGAAGCGCCCGACAGGCGCGGCTGTGTGTCCGGGTCAGGTCAGTGCGCATCCGGGACGCGGTGCGCATGAATGCGCACCCTACAAACGGCGAGACCTGCTGCATATCAATGCGCACCCTACAAATGGCGGGATCCGCAACAAATCAATGCACCCGACAGATCGAGCCATGGCGCGCTGCGGGTGAGCCATTTTTTGCCGGCTAGATTTTACCGTTTTTTTCGCGTTCGGCGACTTCAGCGTTCAACTCTTCCAGCTTAGCAGACATTAATTCACGGCAGTGGGTCGCCAGTTTACGTACCGACGTGGTTTCAAACTGCGTGGTATCCACTGGCGGCAGCATTTCTACGATCACTAAGCCATTGTTCCAGCGATTCAGTTTGATTTTGCCGTGGGTGTTAGAGACCACCACCGGGATGATCGGCACGCCCGCCGCCACCGCCGCATGGAACGCGCCGGTCTTGAACGGCAGCAGACCGCGTCCGCGGCTGCGCGTCCCTTCCGGGAACATCCAGAAGGAAATTTTCTTCTTTTTAAACTGCGCCACCAGCTCGCCGATGGTGCCGTGCGCTTTGGCGCGGTTATCGCGGTCAATCAGCAGGTTACCGGTCAGCCAGTAAAGCTGGCCGAAGAACGGGATCCACAGCAGGCTTTTCTTGCCCACCGTGACCGTGGTCGGCTGCACGATATTGGCGGCGGTAATCATGTCGTAGTTGTTCTGATGGTTAGCGATGTAAATCGCGTTGCCGTAGCTTTCGGCATCAGCCGGTTTACGCAGTTCGACTTTGACGCCAAACACCGTCGACAGACGACCAAACATGTGACCAAAGGTCGCCACGTGGCGCGGATTACGCGGTGAAAACAGACACCAGATGCTGCCAAATATACAAACCAGAATCGAATAAATCACAACGATCAACGTGCGTAAAATTAGTAACATAGCTTCCTCAAATGTGGCAGTCCTTCGCCTTTTCAGTCTTACTCTTCGCTATTCGCGTCACTTTTTGGCCGCGCTGGCGCATTCACTTCCACGCTATCGATCCGCTGCAGTCCGCGCGATACGCTACCGCGACGGCCGCGCTCAGCACGCACTTTCTGCAGATCTTCATCACGCATGATCAGCTTACGCTTGCCGACATAGATAGTGATGGAACTGCCCGGCGGCAGAATCAGCAGCCACTGCAGCTTGTCCACGCCCGCGGCTGCGTCCGCGGACGGAATCGAGATAATCTTGTTGCCCTTGCCTTTCGACATCTGCGGCAGATCGGCCACCGGGAACATCAGCATCCGCCCCGCCTGGGTGATGGCCAGCAGCATGTCGTCGCCAGAGTGCACCGCCAGCGGCGTCATCACTTTGGCGTTTTCAGGCAGCGTCAGCAGCGCTTTACCGGCGCGGTTGCGCGACACCAGATCGGCAAAGGTACAGATGAAGCCGTAGCCGGCATCGGAGGCCATCAGCAGCTTCTGATCGTCCGCTTCCATCAGCACCTGCTCAATCACTGCGCCCGGCGGTGGCGTCAGCTTGCCGGTGAGCGGCTCGCCCTGCCCGCGCGCCGACGGCAGCGAGGTCGGATCCAGCGTATAGCTGCGGCCGGTGGAGTCAATAAACGCCACCGGCTGGTTGCTCTTGCCGCGCGCGGCGGCACGGTAGCTGTCGCCGGCTTTGTAGCTTAATCCTGCCGGATCGATATCGTGACCTTTGGCGCTGCGTACCCAGCCCATCTGCGACAGCACAATGGTGACCGGCTCAGCGCTCACCAGCTCGTTCTCGCTCAGCGCTTTCGCTTCTTCACGTTCATGCAGCGGCGAGCGGCGATCGTCGCCGTAGGTCTGGCTATCGGCCAGCAGTTCTTTCTTCAGCAGGTTACTCATTTTGCGATCGGAGGCGAGGATCGCCTGCAGCTGATCGCGCTCTTTTTCCAGCTCGGCCTGTTCACCTCGAATCTTCATCTCTTCCAGTTTGGCGAGATGGCGCAGTTTCAGTTCCAGAATCGCTTCGGCCTGGGTTTCGCTAATGTCAAAGCGCGACATCAGTACCGGCTTCGGCTCATCCTCGCTGCGGATGATGTGAATCACCTCATCAATATTGAGGAACGCCACCAGCAAACCTTCGAGGATATGCAAACGACGCAGCACGCGTTCCAGACGATGATTGAGACGGCGTGTCACGGTATCGCGGCGGTACACCAGCCATTCCGAGAGGATCTCCAGCAGGTTTTTCACCGCCGGACGGTTATCCAGCCCGATCATGTTGAGGTTAACGCGGTAGCTCTTCTCCAGATCGGTGGTGGCAAACAGGTGGTTCATTACCTGATCGAGATCCACCCGGTTGGAGCGCGGCACAATCACCAGCCGCGTCGGGTTTTCGTGATCCGATTCATCGCGCAGATCCTCTACCATCGGCAGCTTTTTATTGCGCATCTGGCTGGCGATCTGCTCCAGCACGCGCGCGCCCGACACCTGGTGCGGCAGCGCGGTGATCACCACTTCGCCGTCCTCTTTTTTCCACACCGCACGCTGGCGGATCGAACCACGGCCGTTCTGGTAGATCTTGCGGATCTCGTCGCGTGGCGTGATGATCTCGGCTTCGGTCGGGAAGTCCGGCCCCTGCACGATCTCCAGCAGCTCATCCAGCGTGGTGTTGGGTTTGTCGATCAGGCGCACCGCGGCTTCGGCCACTTCGCGCAGGTTGTGCGGCGGAATGTCGGTCGCCATACCCACGGCGATGCCGGTGGTGCCGTTGAGCAGGATGTTCGGCAGGCGCGCCGGCAGCATTTTCGGCTCCTGCAGCGTGCCGTCGAAGTTCGGGATGTAATCCACCGTGCCCTGCCCCAGCTCGCTGAGCAGCACTTCGGCATATTTCGACAGGCGCGATTCTGTGTAACGCATCGCGGCAAAGGATTTCGGATCGTCCGGCGCACCCCAGTTGCCCTGACCATCCACCAGCGGATAACGGTAGGAGAACGGCTGCGCCATCAGCACCATGGCTTCATAGCAGGCGCTGTCGCCGTGCGGATGGTATTTACCCAGCACGTCACCCACGGTACGCGCCGATTTCTTGAATTTTGCGCTGGCGTTAAGCCCCAGCTCGGACATGGCATAAACAATGCGGCGCTGCACCGGCTTGAGACCGTCACCGATGTACGGCAGCGCACGGTCCATGATCACGTACATGGAGTAGTTCAGGTACGCGTTTTCAGTAAACTTGTGCAGGGCAAGACGCTCTGCGCCATCCTGTGTCATTTCACTCATTAAGCTGGCATCCTCACTTCGTGGCCCGCAACGGCGGGTCATCCGGCGGTCATTTGGCGAGGATAGTACCTTATTCGCGGGATTTAGTCACAGGGAAGCCGTTGAGGACAGAAAGAATCTCCCGGCTTTAAATAACGTGACGCCGGTTGAAAAAATAAAAAGGATTGAGAGCATCATCACACTTATTTAGCGCATTATTGTGTGAGCAGACTCGCATTTAATTTCCCGTCAACGCGGTGTATTAATGCTGTCCGCCTGACGGGACAACATTTAGTATTGTTGCTGCCGCCATCCTTTTCTAAATTCATACTCCATACGACACACCTTTTTCGCGACGGCTTGCTGGCAATGAAATAAATGCCACAAGGAAAAATCCCATTAGGTTTTACCAAAATAAAGGGTGACCGAATGCAAATACTGACTTCGCGACAACACCGGTTAGTGAAATTGCTGTTGCAACAGGCGGCGCCGCAGCCGATTGGTCAGCTGGCGTTACAGCTCGGCGTCTCCGGGAAGACCATTCAGCGCGACCTGCAGTGGCTGGAGAGCTGGCTCAGCAACTGGGCGCTGACGCTGGAGAAAACCCCTGGCCGCGGCGTGCGGCTGCGGGTTGAGGATATGCAGCAGCGTTTGCAGCTGGAGCAGCAGCTGAACGGCGATGAGGCCGGCGACGCGCTCAGCCATAACAGCCGGCGGATAAAAATCGCCTCCCAGCTCCTGAGCGATGCGCCGCGCGCCACGTCAATCAGCAAGCTGTCCGAGCGCTACTTTATCAGCCACGCCTCGATTGTGAACGACCTGAAAGTGATTGAAGAGTGGCTGCAGCCGCTGGGGTTAACGCTGCAGCGCGGCCCGGGCGGCACGCACATAGAGGGCCATGAGCAGGCGCTGCGTCAGGCGATGGTGTCGCTGATCAACGATGTGATACAGCAACAGGTCGCCGGTACGCCGCTGCTGCCGCGGCTCGATCCCGGCAGCCAGCAGGCGCTGGTGCACTATTTTGGCGAAGAGGATGTGGCTTTTGTGCAGACGCTGCTGCAACAGATGGAGCAGCAGCTGAGTTATCCGCTGGGCGATGCCTGGTATCTCAATCTGTGCACGCACATCCTGATCATGATGCACCGCATGGCGCAGGGCAACACGCTGGCGCTGGACATTCTCACCACCGCGCACGATCTGGATCAGTCGATTCTCACCATTGCCCGGCAGATGGTAGTGCGCATTGAGCAGCGCATCGGCTGTGCGTTGCCGGCCGATGAAGTCGGTTTTATTTATCAATATATCGTCTCCTCCGGCATTGTGGTGGAAGAGCGTGGCGATCAGGTGACGCTGCATAATCAATTTTCCACTGCCGAGTCGGTTAAAATAACCTGCGAATTAATTGATCGTTTCTCGGCGTTTATTCAGCAGGATTTATCTCAGGACCGTTTATTATTTGACGGTTTACTGGTGCATATAAAGCCATTATTAAACCGGCTTAAATATCATATTCATATTCGCAATCCGCTGCTGGATGATATTAAACAGGATATGAAAGAGATATTTTCTCTGACTCAGCAGGCAATGCAACTGACCGCGCGCACCTACGCTCTGTCGCCGGTGGCTGAGGATGAGATTGGTTATCTGTGCGTCCATTTCCAGGCGGCACTGGAGCGGCAGATCGCCCACAAACGCATCCTGGTGGTGTGCTCCAGCGGCGTGGGCACCTCGCACCTGCTGAAGAGCCGCATATTACGCGCCTTTCCGGACTGGGAAATTGCTGGCGTGGTGTCAGCCAGCAATCAGGCGGCGTTTTGTCAGCACCACGCGGTGGATTTGGTGATCACCACCATCCACCTCGACGCCGGTGCCATTCCGGCCGTGTATGTCAGCGCTTTTTTTAATGATGACGATATCCGGCGGGTCACTGACGCCATGATTGGCAGCCAGCTGCCCAACGGCACGCCCTGCGCGTTGGCCGCACACTGATTGAATGAGGAGCAACCATGGACATTTCCCGCATTCTGACGCCGCGCCGCGTTAACCTGGCGCTCAGCGCCACCAGTAAAGAAGAGGCGATCAACGAACTCACCGATCTGCTGGTGAGCGACGGCGCCATCAGCGATCGCGCCGCGTTTATTGCCGATGTCTGGCTGCGTGAAGCGGAAGGCTCGACCGGCTTCGAAAACCATATCGCGATTCCGCACGGCAAATCGTCGGCGGTTAAACAAACTACGCTCGCCATCGGCCGCACCCAGCAGGACATTCCGTGGGAAACGCTGGATGGCAGCCAGGTGCGCTGCATCATCCTGTTCGCCGTGCGGCTGGAAGATCAGAACACCACCCATATTCGCCTGTTGTCGCAGGTGGCCAGCGCGCTGGCCGATGATGAGGTGATAGCCCGACTGCTGGCGGAGAATGACCCCGGCAATATCATCCGGCTGTTTAGTCAGTACGCCGAAACCGACCTCTGTTAACACCCAACACCTTGAGGTGCCACATGAATATCGTCTGTGTAGCGGCCTGCACCGCAGGCATCGCGCATACCTACATTGCGCGCGAAAAACTGATTAAGGGGGCTCACGCGCTGGGCCACACCATCCACGTCGAAACCCAGGGCACCATCGGCACTGAAACGCCGCTGACGCGTGAGCAGATTGACGCCGCTGACGTGGTGATCCTCGCGGTTGACGTCAAGATCAACGGCGAAGAGCGCTTTCAGGGCAAACCCATCGTGCGAGTGAAAACCGAAGTGGTGATCAAGTCACCGGTGAAATTCCTCGAAAAAGTGGCGGATTCACTGGCGCGCGCCTGAGGAGATCGATCATGAGCGATCACAAACGTCAGTACGGCCAGGAGATCAAAGGCCACCTGCTTACCGGCATCTCATGGATGATCCCGCTGATCGTCGCCGCCGGCATCTGCATTGCGCTCGGCCAGGTGATTGGCGGGCCGGACGTCGGCAAGCAGACCGGCAGCATTGCGTGGATGCTGAACCAGATCGGCGGCTGGGGCATGGGGCTGATTGTGCCGCTGATCAGCGCCGCCATCGCCTACTCCATTGCCGATCGTCCCGGCTTTGCGCCTGGCCTGATCGTCGGCTTTATCTGTGGCCAGATCGGCACCGGCTTTATCGGCGGGATTCTGGGCGGTTTCCTCGTCGGCTATATCGTGCTGCTGCTACGCCGGGTGATCAGGCTGCCGCAGTCGATGCAGGGGCTAATGCCGATCATGGTACTGCCGCTGCTCAGCACCATCATCGCCGGGCTGCTGATGATGACCTTTATCGGCCAGCCGATCGTCTGGCTGCAAAAGACGCTGATTCATCTGCTGGAGTCCATGCAGGGCGGCTCCAAATTCGTGATGGGCGCCATCCTCGGCGCGATGGCCACCTTCGACTTTGGCGGGCCGATCAATAAAACCATGTCGCTGTTCGCCGACGGCATGCTGGTCGACGGCATTTACGGTCCGGAAGCGGTGAAATTTGTCGGCTCCATCATTCCGCCGTTCGGCATCACCCTCTCTTATCTGCTGACGCGCCACAAATACACCAAAGCAGAGAAAGAGGCGCTGAAAGCCGCCTTCCCGATGGGCATCTGCATGATTACCGAAGGTGTGATTCCGATTGCGGCACGCGACCTGCTGCGCGTGGTGGCCAGCTGCGTGGTGGCCTCAGCGCTGGCCGGCGGACTGATTATGGTGTGGGGCGTGGAAGCGCCGGTGCCGCACGGTGGCATGTTCGTGGTGCCGCTGTTCACCAAACCGTGGCTGTTCTGCCTGGCGCTCGGCATTGGCACCGTGGTGTGCGGCGTGATGCTGTCGCTGATGAAAAAACCGGTCACGCAGCAGGATGAAGAGTTCGATGACGTGGAAGCACCCGGCGTCCGCGATGAAGAGATCAAATTCACTCTGGAATAAGGAGCCCGCATGTTTGCCATGATGAATGACCTGATTCAGGACGCCTACCAGCACAAGTACGCGGTGCTGGCGATCAACTGCTTCAACCTCGAAACCGCCCGCGCGGCGATTCAGGCGGCGGAACAGCAGCGCGCGCCGCTGATCCTCAACGTGTATCAGGGACACAGCGCGCATTTTCCGCCGGCGGTGGCGGCGCCGCTGGTACAGGCGCTGGCCGCTCAGGCCGCAGTGCCGGTAGCGCTGGCGCTCGACCACGGCAAAGCTTTTCCGCTGATTGGTCAGGCGTTTCGCGCTGGCTTTACCGGGCTGATGATTGACGCATCGGCCGAACCGCTGGCGGACAATATTCGTCAGACCGCAGCGGTAGTAAAGATGGCGCATACCGCTGGCGTGTGCGTTGAAGGCGAGCTGGGGCATATCGCCGATGCGCCCACATATGAACTGGCCGATGCCGCCGTGAAAATGACGCGGGTAGAAGACGTGCTGCCGTTTATTGAGCAGACCGGCATCGATCTGCTGGCGATTTCGGTCGGTACCGCGCACGGGCTTTATCCGCCGGGCGTAAAGCCGAAGATCGACTTCGAGCGACTGCAGCAGCTGCACGCGGTGACGACGCGGCCGCTGGCGCTGCACGGCGGCTCGGGCACCCCGGCGGAGGATATACGCCGCGTCAGCGCCTGTGGCGTCGCCAAGATCAACGTCGGCGCTGCGGTGTTCGACGCCGGTAAGCACGCGGTGCAGCAGGCGCTGCGCCAGCATCCGCAGGCCGAGCTGGCAGATGTGCTGGCGCTGATGGAATCCGCCTGTCGCGAAGTGGTTATTGAATATCTGAGCTGGTCAGGGTCGGCAAACCGCTACTGACGCCCCGATCGCAGCGCAATCTCCACCGGTTTCTTTTTATCCCTCATCGGGTCGGCGCGTGCGCCGGCTCTGGTAAAACTCACGCTAAGGAAACATAAACATGTTGATTTCAATGAAAGAGATGCTGGCCCCGACCCGTGAACATCGCTTCGCCATCGGCGCATTTAACGTCGCTGACAGCTGCTTTATCCGGGCCGTGGTGGAAGAAGCCGAAGCCACTAATACGCCCGCCATTATTTCTATCCATCCGAGCGAACTGGAATTTGTCACTGATGAATTTTTTGGCTACGTGCGCGAGCGCACCTTAAAAAGCCGCGTGCCGTTTACTATTCACCTCGATCACGGCGCTTCGATTGCGCAGGTGCTGCGCGCTATTCAGTGCGGCTTTACCTCGGTGATGATTGACGGCTCGCTGCTGCCGTACGAAGAGAATGTGGCGCTGACCAAAGAGGTGGTGAAGCTGGCGCACGCGGTGGGCGTGTCGGTGGAAGGCGAGCTCGGCACCATCGGCGATACCGGCACCACGGTGGAAGGCGGCGTGAGCAAGGTGATCTACACCGAACCGGCGCAGGCGGAAGATTTTGTGCAGCGCACCGGCGTCGATACGCTGGCGGTGGCGATTGGCACCGCGCACGGTATCTATCCCAAAGATATGAAACCGGAGCTGCAGATGCACATTCTGAAGGATATCTCTCAACGCGTAGATATTCCGCTGGTGCTGCACGGCGGTTCGGCCAATCCGGACGCGGAGATTGCCGAGGCGGTGACGCTGGGCGTGGGCAAGATCAATATCTCCAGCGACATGAAGTTCGCCTATTTCGCCAGACTGCGCGAGATCCTCGCGCGGGAGAGCTGGTGGGATCCGAATGTGATTTATCCGGACGCCATCGCCGCCGCGAAAGCGGTGATTCGCTACAAGATGAATCTGTTTGGCGGGCTAGGTAAAGCCGGGTTGTATCGTTGATTTCAAAATAATAAATAGGGCCGCTACGCAAGTGCAGGATGTCAGTTGCACATGCCGTAGCGGCGCGATTTATCACACGTATTCACCCGCCGCACTGCTGCTGATTGCGCAATAAATTGCGCCGCTACGGGACGGTAACGCCTGTCGTAATACCCTTTATCGCTAACGATTACTTCACTACGCCCAGCCACTGTCTGGCGATCTGCGCATATTCGCCGGTGGCAGTGCTGAGGTGCAGCCACTGATCGACATACAGCTTCCAGCTCATATCATCACGCGGGATCATGTAAGCCTTCTCGCCATACTGCATCGGCTGTTGCGGATTGATGGCACACAGCGACGGATAGTGCTGCTGCTGGAACAGCGCTTCGGAAGCATCGGTAATCATTACGTCGGCTTTGTTATTCATCAGCTGCTGGAAAATGCCGGTATTCTCCGCCAGTTGCAGGCTGGCCTGCGGCAGATGACTGTGCACAAACGCTTCGTTGGTGCCACCGGCCGGCTCGATTACCCGCACCTGCGGCTGGTTGATCTGCTCAACCGTCTGGTACTTCGCTTTATCCGCGCAGCGCACCAGCGGAATCTTGCCATCGACGCCCAGCGGCTGGGCGAACCAGGCGATCTGCTGGCGCTTAAGCGTCACGGAGACACCGCCCAGCGCGATATCACACTGCTTCGCCACGAAATCCTCGCTCAGGGTTTTCCACGTGGTTGGTACCCACTGCACCTTTGCGCCGAGGCTGGCGGCCAGCGACTGCGCCATGCTGATATCCAGCCCTTCATACTGGCCGTCGCTGTGCAAAAAGGTGTAAGGCTTGTAATCGCCGGTGGTGCAGACCTTCAGGATTTTGCTCTGGCGAACTTCATCAAGGTGGGATTGCGCCTGAGCCGCGCCGGCCATCAGAAGTAAAGCACTCAGTATCACAGTTTTCATGGTGTGTTCTTTTTAAGTGGATGTTGGTTTGCGTGCGGATTGTTGCATAAGTGACGGCATTATTGCTTTAAGAGCAAAAGTCTTGTGATCAATCACGCATTTTTTTGCCCCGCGCGCGCGCGTAGAGTGGGCGGCATCTACGAGAAACGGAGCGAATTATCCATGAGCAAGATTTTGATTATTGACGGCGGCAAGACCTTTGCCCATTCCAAAGGCGAACTGAACCATACCCTGACCGAGGTGGCGGCCAGCCAGCTGCGCGATCTGGGCCATGAGGTTCAGGTGACCGTTGCCGATAGCGACTACAACGTGGCAGACGAAGTGCAGAAATATCTCGACAGCGACGTGGTGATTTATCAGATGCCGGGCTGGTGGATGGGCGAGCCGTGGACGGTGAAAAAGTACATCGATGAGGTGTTTACTCTGGGCCACGGTGCGTTGTACGCCAGCGATGGCCGTTCGCGCAGCGATGCCAGCAAAAAATACGGTTCCGGTGGCCTGATTCAGGGCAAAAAATACATGCTGTCGCTGACCTGGAACGCGCCGCTGGAAGCCTTTACCGATCCCGACCAGTTCTTTGAAGGCGTCGGCGTGGATGGCCTGTACCTGCACTTCCATAAAGCCAATCAGTTCCTCGGTATGGAAAGTCTGCCGACCTTTATCTGTAACGACGTGATTAAACAGCCGGACGTGCCGCGTGATATCGCACGTTATCGGACTCATCTCAGCCAGATCTTTGCTTAACTGTAAGCACACCGGGAAAAAACAGAAGGAAGCGTTATGTTAACTGTGGTTGCAGAAATTTGCGTTAAGCCGGGCCGCCGTCAGCAGGTACTGGAGGCGATTAATAAACTGATCCCTGTCGTGCTGGAAGAAGAGGGTTGCCATCAGTACGATGCGCTGGTCGATCACCAGGCGCAGGTGCCGTGGAAGCAGAACTCGCCAGACTCGATCTTTATGCTTGAGCAGTGGGAATCGCTGCGCCATCTGGAGCAGCATCAGCAGATGCCGCACATGGATGCGCACCGCGCCACCATCAAAGATGACGTGGTGGACGTGAAAATTCTGGTGCTGGAACCGACCGCCTGATTTTCTCCGATACAGGCATTAAAAAAGCCCCGGTTTTGCGACCGGGGCTTTTGTTTAGCAGCTAATCAATGATCAGTGCTGTTCGTTGTGCAGGTTCTGCACCAGCAGTTCCGCATCACCGTTGCTGTAGACGTTGTACTCGGTGCCGCCGACGGTGACGGTACCGGTCGCCTGCTGCCAGGAGCTGGCATCTTCACCGGCTGGCAGGATGTCTTCCAGCGTCAGCGCCTCGCCCTGTTTAGCGTTCACTACCAGCTGTGACTTGCCGTTGTCGATGAACAGTGAATCCTGACCCTGCGTCATGATGTCGTTCAGCGACATGCTCATCAGCCCTTCTACATCCGTGGCACCCGCAGCGAAGATCGAGTTGATCTCTGGCGGCGGCGGCGGGGTGACGTCGACGTTGGTCTTAACGGTATGGTCGATGACCAGTTCGTTTCCGGCTGCATCGCGAACCGTGACGTTAAAGGCATAATCGCCTTCTGCCAGTTTGTCTGACTCATAGCGCCACACGCCGTTTTCTACCACGGTAGAACCGATCAGCTGGGTACGCGCTTCGTCGCCCCAAATCATCACGATAGTACCGTCTTCTGAGCCCTTACCTCTGAAGATCAGCGTGTCATCGTTGGTGTCCGGCCGTACAGGAATTTCAGTGCCGGTTTTATCAGCGAAGACGCCTTCGAAGTTAGCCTTGTCGCCGCCTTCTACTGGCACCGGCTTAGTGGTATCAACGTCAAAGTTGATGGCGGCTTCTTTATCGCCTTTCACACCGGACTGGCTCACTGGCTGTACTTCAACTTTATGGTTGCCCTCGCCCAGTTCTGGCAGCTCATAGCTCCACTCGCCGTTTACGACGTCAACCACGATCGGCTCCAGATCGTCGATGTAAATGATGACCTGCGACAGATCCGGTGACGTGCCCTTCAGCGTTGGCTGTTTGTCATCGGTGACCGTGCCATTTTCGATCTCACCCTGGATAGGACCGACGTTATCCTCCAGTATGTACGAGCCTTCCATTGAGCCTGGCTTTTTGGTGTCGATGATCAGATCGATAGGATCGGATGGCTGCGATTCGTTGCCGGCCGGATCGGTGATCTCGATGATAACCTGATAGTTACCGTCATCGATTGGGTTCTCAGGTTTCACTTCCCACTTGCCATCTTCGCCCACGATACCGGTACCAATCACCACCGGATTACCTTTACCGTCATCAATGATGACTTCCACTTTGTCGCCCGGGTTACCGCCTTCGCCGCCGAAACCTGGACGGTTGTCATCAATGGGCTTACCTGGTTCAACCGGACCGGTGTTATCACCTTCGTTATCGACAATCGTTGGTGGTTGCGGCTGATCCGGAGGCGTAATATCGATAATCACGTTGATTGGATCTGAGGTCGGTGACTCTTTGCCGGTGGATGGATCTTTAGCGATCAGTTCAATATCGTGTGAACCTTCTGCCAGCTCTGGTAATTCAATTTCCCATTTACCATCTTTAACGACAGTTGAAGCCACCGGCTCTTTTTCGCCGTCAACAATCACGTAAATGATGTCGCCGTCGTTGCCTTCACCGCGCAGCACTGGCGTGGTGTCGTTAGTTGAATCGCCTGGCTGCAGCACGCGCTCTTCATCACCGTTGTTGGCGACCATCTCATCCACTACCGGTGCCGGCAGGATATTGCTGTCGATAACCAGTTTGAACGGATCGGTTTTCTCAGAAACGGTGCCGCCTTTGCTGATGGAATCCACAACCAGCGAGTGCTCACCTTCACCCAGCTCAACGTCCAGTTTCCACTCACCGCGATTGTCCGCCTTGGTAGAACCGATCAGTTTGTCGCCGTCCCATACGCGCACAATCACGCCAGCATCTGCTTTACCCGACAGGGTTGGGGTTTTGTCATCGGTGATGTCACCTGACTTCAGCGGACCGGTAACGCGTCCTTCATTATCCAACACCTCGCTGAGTGATGGCGTGCCCGGCACAGAGGAATCCAGCGTCAGCGCGAAGTTGTCAGAACGCGGGCTCTCGGCGCCGAAGCGGTCAGTGTAGCTGGCGCTAAACACGTGGGTGCCGTCGGTGGTCAGTTCCGGCGTGAAGCTCCAGCGGCCATCGGCACCGGCTTTTACGCTGCCAATCACGTTGGAGCGAATATCGTAGATTTTTACCAGGCTGTCCGGCTGAGCAACACCGTACAAAGTTGGGGTTTTGTCATTGGTGTAGTTGCCCGGCGTCAGATAGGTATCCGCGCTGCCTTCATTATCAATCACGCGCATAATCTGCGGCGCTTCTGGTGCAGAGGTGTCGATATTGCGGATAAGCTGAGTTGATGGTCCCCAGTTACCCGCACGGTCCAGATAACGAATGCCGGCAACGTGCAAACCCTCTTTCATTTCCGGCGAGTCAAACTGCCATTTGCCGCTGCCATCAGCACGGGTGGTGTAAACGGTTTCATCAATAACGATCTGTACTAATGCATTGGGTTCAGCATTATCAGCACTCAACGAAATAATGTTTTTATTGATGGTTTTAATGGGTTTACCCGGAAACGGAACCGCGTCCATAGTGGTTGATTCTGCTGGCGTTACAGATACCGCTTCGTTAACCGCCTGAGTGACCACACCGTCAGCAATCGTCAGGTTGAAAGCATCAGAGATCGGGCTTTCATGACCAACCGTATCCTTCGCCATCACGGTCAGTTGGTGCTCGCCGTCTGCCAGCTCCGGCGTGATGCTCCATGCGCCCATTTTGTCTGCTACCACTGAGCCGATCTCTTTACCGTTATCGTACAGGGTAACAATGGTGCCAGGCTCTGCCACACCAGCCAGCGCCGGCGTTTTATCGCTGGTGGCTTCACCCGGCGTCAGGTAGTGATCTTCCGCCGCAGCGTCATCAATCACGCGCCAGATTTCCGGTTTTGCCGGAGGCGTCGTATCCATATCAAGAATGAAGATACGCGGTGGGCTCGGGTTAGTCGCTTTATCAATCGATACCAGCTGAATGACATGGGTGCCGTCTAACCAGCTGGTTTTCGGGTCGAATGACCATTTACCGTCCTCGCTGATATCAACCATGTGCACTTCACCATCGATTGTAATCTCCAGCTTGCCGCCGTTGGCACCTGCTACGCTCTTATCAATCCATTTATAAAACTGATCTTTGGTCGAGATAACGGTCGCGTTATCTGCTGCTGTAATATTAGCCATGATGTGTATTCCTTTTACGTTAAATAATGTTTCGGGATTTCCAGCCGAATACAGGTTTAATTTCGCTCTTTATGCCTGAAGACAATACGAGAAACGTCTTAATCGATTAAGTTATATGAACCCTTAATAACTTTATCGAGGCACAGCGCCTCACACCTCATCAATATGAGATGTGAGAATGCGCTGCTAAAATAATTAAATCAGATTACTTGTTTTCAACGCTGATAATAACCCGGCGCTCGCTGGCATAGCATGCTTTCTGCTCCTGCAGGCTGCCTGAACAGTTAGTATCAACCTGAGACTCACCCATGCTCTGCGCGGTGATATTGGCCGCATTCATTCCCTGAGCAATCAGCAGTGCTTTCACCGCCTCAGCGCGACGCTGGCCCAGCGCCATATTGCTGCTGTCGCTGCCAATCGGATCGGTAAAGCCGGTGACGATGATGTGGCGTTGAGCAGCATTTTCCTTTTTCAGCATGCTGGCAAAACTGCTGAGTGCTTCGCGCCCCTGTGCGGAGATGTCGTTGCTGTTGGCGCTGCCGAAACGGAACAGCAGGTCAGATGAAAACGCATAGTTATCATAAGCTTCAGTTGTTCCTTCCTGACAGCGCTGTACCGACGATGCGCGTGACAGCAGATGAGCCTGACGTTTGGTGCTCAGCAATTCCTGCTGCGCCTGCTGCTGGCTGACCACCAGCGGACGACCGCTGTCATCGAGGTTAGCGCGAATGTAGTAGGTTTTACCGGCAGCCAGTTTATCAGTCCACGATTGCGCGCGTTTACCCTGATAATCTGGCGCGTCGTTGACATAACTGCCCAGCGAATGCGTTCCCGGCGCAACACAAAACACCGTATAGCCACCGGCCAGTAACGACGTATGGAATTCACCGTCGACATAAATATTCGCCGGTTTTTCTCCGGTTAATGAAGCCGGACGATAATAAACCACCCGCGCCTGCTCTGCCGATACCGGCGATAAACTACGCCATGCGCCATCAAATGAATTTTGCGCCTGGGTTGAAAAAGTCGTGAATACTGGCGCACACACCAGTGAAGCTAAAAGTAATTTTTTTGCAATTTTCATTTAAGTTTCACAGGTGCAATAAATTGCACCTGTATGCTCCAGATAAATTAGAATTGTTCGATTTCGTTCTGTAAGAACAGCGCATCTGATTGGGAATTATTTTCAGCTATCACACCACTCTGGCTTTCCTGATTATTCCAGTCATTAAACGCATCGTTATTAAGCTGCAGTAATTCCGCATTAATCGGCTGCGGCTGATCGTCGGCCTCATTGAACAGTTCATGATTGTCCAGGGAAAGCAGAGCGGAAATATCAAGACCGGCCAGCTCCAGCGCATTAATCTCCGGCGGCGGCGGTGGAATGGTGTCGACTTCCACTTCATAAATGTCCGTTTTGCCGGTCACTTCGCCATCGCTGGAGAACACGCCGCGCAGTTGATAAACATCATCCGCCAGATCCGGCGTCGTCAGCTCCCATTTGCCGTCAGCCCCAATCGTGGTAGTGAAGCTGTAGCTGTTCTCGAGACCGACAATATAGATGGTTACCAGTTCACCCGGCACGCCTTTACCGGCGACAATGATGCTCGGATCGTTCATCGCGCCGCCGTTTTCGATTGGCGTACGCACGCCGGCGTCGTTATTGTCTTTAAAGATATGCTCAATCATGCCGGAAACCGGAACGTCCGGATCGGGCAGGCCGTCAACAGGCTCAGGATCGACCGGCACTTGCGTGTCGCCTTCAAACCCAATCGTGACCTTTTCAGAGGCCGGCGATTCGTTGCCTGCCGGATCGCGCACCACGATTTCCAGCTCGTGCTCGCCCGGTTGCAGATTGTTTTCTGGCGTGAAGGTCCACTTGCCGTCTTCCACAATCACCGAACCAATGGGCTTGCCGTTGTCGATAATCACCACGATATCGCCATCTTCACCGGTGCCTTCCAGCGTCGGACGCAGATCTTTTGTGGTGGAACCGTCTTCCAGCGGATTACCTTCGCTGTCTTTGATCACGCCAATGCCCGGATTTTCCGGCGCCACGGTGTCCACATCAACGATGAACGGATCGGATGGCAGAGATTTGTTACCCACCTGATCGACCACCACGATGCTCAGCTCGTGTCGCCCATCCTGCAGCGCCGGAGCCGTAAAGGTCCAGTTACCCTCGGCGTCCACCTTTGCGGTGCCCAGCTTCACGCCATCGTTCCAGATTTCTACCGTCGAGCCCGCTTCAGCTTTACCGGTCAGCGTTGGCGTATTGTCTTTCGTCACGCCGCCTTTTTCGATCAGCACCGGCGAATCCTGCATATCGTCCATCACGCTGCCGATGGTGCCTTTGGCTGGTGCAGTCAGATCGATGATGAATTCCCACGGATCGCTCTCTTCACCCACCACGCCTTCGGCGTTACGCTCGGCGGTAACGATGCTGTGATTGCCAGCCGCCAGCGGTTTTTCCGGCGTAAAGGTCCAGTTACCCTCGTCATCCACCAGCACTTCACCCAGCAGCGTCTCACCATCCCATATTTCAATGGTATTGCCTGGCGTACCGGTGCCGTTGAAGGTGGGCATGGTGTCGTCGGTGCGGCCGCCATTTGCTACCGAACCGGTTACGTCGCCGATATCATCAATCACATCGCTGATGGTGGGCTTGCTGATATCGCCGCCGCCGCTGCCACCGCCGCCTTCACCTTTGCCGCTGTGGCTGCCGTCGTTATTGTCGTAGTGGTGTTTCGCCGCGACATAGCCGAGGCCTGCCGCTGCCGCGATAGCCGCCAGGCCACCCAGCGCAATCAGCGCCGGCGACCATTCAAAGCCGCTGGCCAGTGCGTAGCCGGAATTATCATCAACGCTGCCTTCACCCAGCGCCAGCGCGGTGGTTTCGCCGTCGGCCAGCGCGGCCGCTTCGTGGTCGGCATTGCCGTCCGTCGCGACGTAAGCGTGCATTTCGCCGTCTTCCGCTTTACCCACTAAGGTGCCGGATTTAGCGAAGAAATCTTCGATAATCAGATCCGGCTTGCTGGCGTCTGAGCCTTCCAGCATCACCAGCAGGTTTTTCCCTGCGCGTTTAACGGTGATGTTTTCAGGCGCGGTGCCGTCCTGGTTCTGCGTCAGCAGATATTTACCGTTGGTAATTGCCTGAATCTTCACTGCTTTGCTGTCTTTACCGGCGCGCAGCACTTCCGCTTTGGTTATGGTTTTCTTATCGATAACCGCCACACTTACGGGTGAAACGTTCATGATTCTTCCTTCCGTCGATTAATTTTGACTGCGCGTTTGCAGGCAAGCGCCGCAATCTCCCTGGCTCTGCCCACGGATGGGCTCAAAGTTGCGACATAATCCGGAAAGAGATAAATCCGAGACATAAGAAATGTCCCGTTAGGAAAAAATTCTTAAATGGGCGGCCGAAAGATAGCTAAATCATTAACCGATTGAATTAAAGCGTTTTTATCGATGAGGGCAGAACATAACAGGAAAGGTTATTCAAACAGAACAGGACTATAACAGATGATTTTCCTGAATTTTTTCCCGTAAAAAATCCAGAAAACAGGTGATGCGGGAACTGAGCGACTGGTTGCGATAGTACACCGCGTGAATCGGCAGGCGCAGTTCGCGCGTGTCATTTTCCAGCACCTGCACCAGCCGGCCGCTGGCGCGATCCTCGCGGCTGACAAAATCCGATAGCCGCACAATGCCCTGGCCGGCCAGCGCCAGCTGGCGCAGGGTTTCGCCGCTCGACGCGCACAGCGTGGGTTTGATGCGCAAAAATTCGCCTTCACGCTGCCATACCGGCCAGACATTGTGTGCGTCCAGCTGGCTGAATCCCAGCAGCTGGTGCGTCAGCAGATCTTCCACGCTCTGCGGCGCGCCGGCTTTTTCCAGATAGGCCGGACTGGCCAGCAGGCGAATCGCGCTGCTGCCCAGCACGCGCGCGCGCAGCGTGGAGTCGCGCAGTTCACCAATGCGAATAGCGATATCAGTTTGCTGCTCAAGCAGGTCGATGACAATGTCATCGGTGTTCAGCTCCAGCTGAATTTGCGGATAGCGCGCGCAAAATTCGGCAACCAGCGGCACGATAACATGCAGGGTAAATGGCGTATTGGCGTTGACGCGCAGCCATCCGGAGGGAATGTCGCGCCGCTGCGCGATATGCTCTTCGGCCTGCTCCACCGACGCGAGGATTTGCCGCGCGTGATCGAGAAAAATCAGCCCCTCTTCGGTCAGCGCCAGGCGACGCGTGGTGCGGTGCAGCAGCGTGGTTTGCAGTTTGCTTTCGAGGCGGCTCAGCGCCCGGCTGATGCCGGAGCTGGTTTGATCCAGCTGTTCCGCTGCGGCGGTAATGGAACCGGTGTCCACCACCGCGACCCAGGCGCGTAACTCTTCCAGTGTGATTTTCACTCTTCCTGCCTCAGCGTATTGCCACTTCGAGACCGGTCTTAGCCTCGTTCTCACGGCTGCTGAGGTAGATTGCTCCACGTTCAGCAGCGGCAGGATACCACAATGCAGCAAAACGCAGGGATTATCGCTGACCCGGGTCAGCAGGCGGCCTGGTTGTGCCGCGCACACGCGGTTTTTATTAGCGGACATGCGGCGATCGGATAGATCGGGACGGGCAGCAATGGCACGGTTGCAGGCATAAAAAAGGACGCCGCAGCGTCCCGTTTGCATCACACTTCGAGGTCGGCGAGGTCGCCTTTTTCCTGCAGCCAGTTGCGGCGGTCTTCCGAGCGTTTCTTCGCCAGCAGCATGTCCATCATCCGTAACGTCTGCTCGACGTCTTCTTCGTCGACCGTCAGTTGCACCAGACGGCGGGTGTTGGGATCGAGCGTGGTTTCGCGCAGCTGCAGCGGGTTCATCTCACCCAGACCTTTAAAGCGCTGCACGTTCGGCTTGCCTTTTTTCCGCTTCAGCTGCTCCAGCACACCCTCTTTTTCGTCTTCATCGAGCGCGTAATACACCTCTTTACCGAGGTCGATGCGGTACAGCGGCGGCATCGCCACATAGACGTGGCCCTGCTGCACCAGCGAGCGGAAGTGCCTCACAAACAGCGCGCACAGCAGCGTGGCAATGTGCAGGCCGTCGGAGTCGGCATCCGCGAGGATACAGATTTTGCCGTAGCGCAGCTGGCTGAGATCTTCACTGTCCGGATCGATACCGATCGCCACCGAAATATCATGCACTTCCTGCGACGCCAGCACTTCATCCGACGACACTTCCCAGGTGTTGAGGATCTTGCCTTTCAGCGGCATGATCGCCTGATATTCACGGTCGCGCGCCTGTTTGGCGGAGCCGCCCGCAGAATCCCCTTCCACCAGGAACAGCTCGGTTTTATTCAGATCCTGCGCGGTACAGTCGGCCAGCTTGCCCGGCAGCGCCGGTCCGCTGGTCAGCTTTTTACGCACCACCTTTTTCGCCGCGCGCATACGACGCTGTGCGCTGGAGATCGCCAGCTCGGCCAGCATTTCGGCGGCCTGCACGTTCTGGTTGAGCCACAGGCTGAAGGCATCTTTCACTACCGCCGAGACAAACGCCGCGCACTGGCGTGAGGAGAGACGCTCTTTGGTCTGTCCGGCAAACTGCGGATCCTGCATTTTGACCGACAGCACGTAGGCGCAGCGATCCCAGATATCCTCCGCCGACAGCTTCACGCCGCGCGGCAGAATATTGCGGTATTCACAGAATTCGCGCATCGCATCGAGCAAGCCCTGACGCAGGCCGTTAACGTGCGTTCCGCCCTGCATGGTTGGGATCAGGTTGACGTAGCTTTCGGTCAGCAGCTCGCCGCCCTCCGGCAGCCACAGCAGCGCCCAGTCGACCGCCTCCACATCACCGGCAAAGCTGCCGACAAACGGTTTTTCTGGCAGCGTTGGCAGGCCGTTCACCGCTTCGCTCAGGTAATCCGTCAGACCATCCTGATACAGCCATGTTTGCTCGGTATCGTTCACCTTGTCTTTAAAGACAATTTCGACGCCCGGGCACAGCACCGCTTTGGCTTTCAGCAGGTGCTTGAGGCGGGAGACCGAGAAGCGCGGGCTGTCGAAGAAGCTTTCGTCTGGCCAGAAGTGAACGCTGGTGCCGGTGTTACGTTTGCCTACTGTACCAATCACCGCCAGATCCTGCACTTTATCGCCATTTTCGAAGGCGATCTGGTAAATCTCACCGTTGCGGCGCACCGTGACTTCCACACGCTTCGACAGGGCGTTGACCACCGAAATCCCTACGCCGTGCAGGCCGCCGGAGAACTGGTAGTTTTTGTTGGAGAATTTACCGCCGGCGTGCAGGCGACAGAGAATCAGTTCGACCGCTGGCACGCCCTCTTCCGGGTGGATATCGACGGGCATACCACGGCCATCATCGATCACTTCCAGCGACTGATCGGCGTGCAGGATGACTTCCACGCGTTTGGCATGACCGGCCAGCGCCTCATCGACGCTGTTATCGATCACTTCCTGGCCCAGATGGTTAGGGCGTGTGGTATCGGTGTACATGCCCGGACGGCGACGTACCGGTTCGAGGCCGGTTAAAACCTCAATGGCGTCAGCATTATAGCTAGATTGGCTCATCGTAACAGTCTGATTAGCAATAGGAAAATGGGCCCATCCCGCAGCATCAGGGAGTATTCAGTCCCAGAAAATCAATCATCTGCGCAAAATGGCGTTCGAATCCGATATAGGCATGATTGCCGCCCTCTTCTACCGTCTGACGGCACGCGCTGTAGTAATCCAGCGCCTGGCGATAGTCGAGCACTTCATCGCCGGTTTGTTGCAGCAGCCAGAGTAGATCGGGCGCTTCCAGAGGGTCAATCTGCATCACTTTCAGATCGTAAATGTGGCGAGACTCTAACACATATTGCTGGCCGGTGTAGGGATTCCGGTTTTCACCCAGATAATCCACCAGCAGTTCAAACGGCCGCACCGCCGGATTCACCACCACCGCCGGCAGCATGAAACACTGCGACAGCCAGGTGGCAAAATAACCACCGAGCGATGACCCCACCAGCCCGAGCGGCTCCCCGGCATACTGCATCACCAGCTCTTCCAGCAGCGCGGCAGCCTCAGCGGGAAAAGTCGGCAGCTGCGGCACCAGCACCTCAATGTGCGGATGCTGCGCCTGACACCACTGCTGTAACTGCCTCGCTTTAGCCGACTGCGGTGAGCTGTTGAATCCGTGCAGATAAATCAGCGCCGCCATGGTTTAGTAGCCCTCGGAATCCAGATCCGGACGGAACAGATCGCTCTGCAGACGATTCACTTCGGTGTGCAGCGTGCCATCCGCCTGCAGCGTCAGCCAGCGCCAGCCGGGTGCCACGGTATCAATGGTGAAGTTGGTGCAGTGCGGTTTGAACTGGACGCAGGTCGAAGGCGACGCCAGTACGCGGCGGCCGTGCCAGTCGAGATCCAGCTCCTGATGAATGTGGCCGCACACCAGGTGGCGCGCCAGCGGGAAGTTTTGCAGCACTGCATCCAGCTGATGCGGATTGCGCAGGCTGTGCTGGTCAAGCCAGGTACAGCCAGAGGCCAGCGGATGATGGTGCAGCAGCACCAGCGTGTAGCGATCGGGGAACTGACGCAGCGTGCGGTCCAGCCACTCCAGCTGATAGTCGCTCAGCATGCCGTGCGGCACGCCAAAAACCTGGCTGTCCAGCAGCACCAGTTGCCAGTGCTCGCCGAGCAGCACATGCTTGTCCGCGGCGATGCCGGCCTGCGCCAGCGTATCCACCATCGCTGGCTGAAAATCGTGATTGCCCGGCAGCCAGACGCACGGCTTCGGCAGACGCGCAATGCCCGCAACAAAATGCTGATAAGCTTCGACGGTGTGATCCTGGGCGAGATCGCCAGTGGCGATAATCAGATCGTAATCGCGCTGTTGCGCCGCGATGGCGTCCAGTACCGCATCAAAACTCGACCAGGTATTCACTCCAAGCAGCGATTGATGTTTTCCCGCGAAAAGATGGGTATCCGTAATTTGTAAAATCCTGATATCGGACCCATTTGCCGCAGGAAGAGTTAGCAGGCTATCCAAAGCGTTTCCTTTCTCTCCACGCTATCGTTGCGTTATATACCCGTGCGGATTCAGGGTATCGCTATCAGCACACCGGCACGGCCATCGCGCCGTGCGCCAGGCAGTACCGCAACCAGTCGGCAAGGAACTGGTTAATCTGATGTTTTTCATCGCGCTGATGCAATTTTTTATTAGGATAATCATAGCGCGCTTTGAAGCGATAGATCTGCTGAGTGGAACACACTTCAGCCACCATCGCATCATGGTAGAGCCGTACCGACATGGACGGCAGGCTCCAGTAGCTCACTGCGGGTGCCACCTGGCGGATCTCCACCAGCGTGGTATAGCGCGTCGACTCTTCAATAGTCAGCTGATAACTGGCGCCGTTCACCTGATACATCACCGACGCACCTGCCTCGTCACTGCGCGGCAGCAGGCGGCGCAGCTGAGCGAAATTGGTTTCGCACAGACGCATCATTTCGGGGAAATCAGGGGTATAGCGCTGTTTCATGTTGGCTTCCACTCTTCTCTTAGTTTCTCATGGTGCAACGCCAGCCATTGCAGAGCGATGACAGATGCCGCGTTATCAATAATCCCCTCTTCCACCCAGCGATAAGCCTGTTCGCGGCTTACCACATGCACAAGAATATCCTCATTCTCTTCCTCCAGCCCGTGATTTCCCTCTGCCTGGCTGGCATCCACTTCGCCCACCAGCACCGACAAACGCTCAGAGGTTCCGCCGGGGCTGGCTAAGTAATTCACTATCGGTTTGACGCGGCCAACCTTGAGGCCAGCCTCTTCGACCGCTTCACGACGCACCACATCTTCCGGCGTTTCACCCGGTTCAATGATGCCGGCCACCATCTCCAGCAGCCAGGGCGTGGCGCTGGAATCATAGGCCGGGATGCGGATCTGTTCGATCAGCACTACTTCGTCGCGCAGGGGATCATAGGGTAGCAGCACGGCAGCGTGTCCGCGCTCAAAAACTTCGCGCACCACTTCACCGCTCATGTCGCCATTGAAACGGCGGTGGCGGAAGCGGTAACTGACGATGGAAAAAAAACCATCGTAGCGAGTATCGCGTGCAATAATTTCTACATCGTTTTTTGTGAAAGTCACAGGGGATTTTTTTTCACCCGCCATCATCTGGTTCCTTATGCAGATTGGGATGGAGCGAAGAAAAGCCAACCCTTGTGCTCCGTCCGAGTGGTTCTTTCTGAATTATTTACGTAAATTAGGGGGAGAAGGCACGTTCAGCCAACTTATCTCTGACGCCGCCTCTGTAGAATCGGCGATTATTTTTTGGCTTACCTGCAGCACACTCTCTGTGCATTTGCTGCAACACAAGGAATGCAAATGAAAAAACTGCTCCCACTTTTTATTGGACTGAGCCTGGGCGGTTTCAGCCTTGCCAGCCAGGCAGAAAACCTGTTGCAGGTCTACCAGCAGGCGCGCCTCAGCAACCCGGATCTGCGTGCTTCAGCCGCCGATCGCGACGCTGCTTTTGAGAAAATTAACGAAGCGCGTAGCCCGTTGCTGCCGCAGCTGGGTCTGGGTGCAGATTATACCTATAACAGCGGCTATCGCGACAACAGCGGTCTCCATTCCAACACGACCAGCGCCTCGCTGCAATTAACACAGACGATTTTCGACATGTCGAAATGGCGTGCGCTGACGCTGCAGGAAAAAACGGCCGGCATTCAGGACGTTACTTATCAGGTAGCGCAGCAGGATCTGATCCTGAACACCGCAACCGCCTATTTCAACGTGCTGAAGGCCATTGATACGCTTTCTTACACTGAAGCGCAGAAACAGTCGATCTACCGCGAGCTGGATCAGACCACTCAGCGTTTTAACGTCGGTCTGGTGGCTATCACCGATGTGCAGAACGCCCGTGCACAATACGACAGCGTGCTGGCCAACGAAGTGACCGCGCGTAACGACCTGGATAACGCGGTGGAATCGCTGCGTCAGATCACCGGCATGGATTATCTGTCGCTGGCGTCACTGAATATCGATCGTTTCAAAACGGCGCGTCCGGAAGCGGTATCCAATTTGCTGAAACAGGCTGAGAGCCGTAACCTCAACCTGCTGTCTGCTCGTCTGAGCCAGGATCTGGCGCGTGAGCAGATTCGCTCCGCCGAGTCCGGCCACATGCCGACGCTGGATCTGACCGCTTCTACCGGTCTGTCGAACAGCAAATACGGCGGCAGTCGCGCTAATCAGAGCGCCGGTACCACTGATTCAATCACCGGCTCCAACCAGGTTGGCCTGAGCTTCTCACTGCCTCTGTACAGCGGCGGTTCAGTGACCTCGCAGGTGAAACAGGCGCAGTATAACTTTGTCGCCGCCAGCGAGCAGCTGGAAGGCGCGCATCGTAGCGCGATCCAGACCGTCCGTTCTTCGTTCAATAACGTGAACGCTTCGATCAGCAGCATCGACGCTTACAAACAGTCGGTAATCTCGGCGCAGAGCTCATTAGATGCCTCGGAAGCCGGTTATCAGGTGGGTACGCGTACCATCGTTGATGTGTTAGACGCGACCACCACGCTGTTTAACGCTAAACAGCAACTGTCGAATGCGCGTTACAGCTACCTGATTAACCAGCTGAACATCAAATATGCGCTGGGCACGCTGAACGAGCAGGATCTGCAGCAGCTGAACAGCACGCTGGGCAAAGAAGTGACGACCTCGCCAGAAGTGGTCGCGCCGGAAAACAGCCAGCAGGCCGCGCGCGTGGATAACGGCCCGAAAGCGACCTCCGCTTCCGCCGCCGCTCAGGCCCGTCCGGCCGCGGCACGTAACAGCGCCAATCCTTTCGCTAATTAAGCCTTCAAGGGGCCGCTTGCGGCCCCTTTCGCATTCAAACGTATAACAACGTAAAGATCCCCTTGCCACCCGGCTTCCCGCTTCATTTTCCACCACTCATCACCTATCCTAAGCCCCACCTTTGGGCACAGGATGAAGATAATGAAACGGACAAAAAATATTCGTCATGCCGCTTTCCGTAAAAGCTGGCAGGCACGCCATTTAACGCCGGTCGCACTGGCGGTCACCGCCGTGTTTATGCTGGCAGGCTGCGAACAGAGCGATGAAACGGTTTCGATGTACCAGAACGCCGATGATTGTGCGAAAGCCAATCCGGGCCAGAGCGCTCAGTGCACCACCGCTTACAACAACGCGCTGAAAGAGGCTGAGCGCACCGCGCCAAAATACGCCACGCGTGAAGATTGCGTCGCGGAATTCGGCGAAAACCAGTGTCAGCAAACCCCGGCACAGGCGGGCGTCGGTACCACGGCGAACAACGCTGAAGCGCAGCAGAGCGGCAGCTTCTGGATGCCTCTGATGGCTGGCTACATGATGGGTCGTCTGATGGGCGGCGGTGCCGGCTTTGCGCAGCAGCCACTGTTCTCGCCAAAAACCCCTAACAGCCCGGCTAACGGCCAGTTTGTTGATGCTTCCGGTAAGAACTACGGTGCGGCCACCTCGGGCCGGACGGTAAACGTGCCGAAAACTGCGCTGGCGCCAAAACCGGCCACTACGTCCACCATCACCCGTGGCGGCTTTGGTGAGACGGTAGCCAAACAGAACACCATGCAGCGCAGCAGTGCCACCAGCACCGGCAGCCGCTCGCTGGGAGGCTAAGCCCGCGCATGCAACGTATTGCTATCAGCGAACGTCCGAACTGGCGCGAAAAGGCGACCGAGTACGGCTTTCAGTTTCACACCATGTATGGCGAACCCTACTGGTGCGAAGACGCTTATTACCAGTTTACGCTGGCGCAAATTGAACAGCTGGAAGCGGCCACCGCTGAACTGCACCAGATGTGCCTGCAGGCGGTAGAAAAAGTGGTGAACAGCGAAGCGCTGCTCACTCGTTTCTGCATTCCGAAACACACCTGGGATTTTGTGCGCGAATCCTGGCAGCAGCGTCAGCCCTCGCTCTATTCACGCCTCGATCTGGCGTGGGATGGCACAGGCGAGATCAAGCTGCTGGAGAACAACGCCGATACGCCAACCTCGCTGTACGAAGCGGCGTTTTTCCAGTGGATCTGGCTGGAGGATCAGCTCAACGCCGGCAACCTGCCGCAGGGCAGCGATCAATTCAACAGCCTGCAAGAGCAGTTGATTGAGCGCTTCGCCACGCTGCACCAGCAGCACGGTTTTAACTGGCTGCACTTTGCCTGCTGTCGCGATACGGAAGAGGATCGCGCCACGGTACAGTATCTGCAGGATTGCGCCACTGAAGCCGGTCTGCCGAGTGAATTTCTCTACATTGATGAGATCGGGCTGGGCGAAAAAGGTCAGTTTACCGATCAGCACGATCAGGTGATCAGTAACCTGTTCAAGCTCTATCCGTGGGAATTCATGCTGCGCGAGATGTTCTCGACCAAGCTGGCCGATGCCGGCGTGCGCTGGCTGGAGCCGGCGTGGAAAAGCATTCTCTCCAACAAAGCGCTGCTACCGCTGTTGTGGGAGATGTTCCCCAACCATCCTAACCTGCTGCCCGCCTGGTTTGCCGATGATGCCAGCGCGCCGCAGATGGAAAAATATGTGGTGAAACCGCTGTTTTCCCGCGAAGGTGCCAACATCACCATCGTGGAAAACGGTCAGGAAATCGCGCGCGCCGACGGCCCCTATGGCGAAGAGGGCATGATCGTCCAGCAGTTCTGGCCGCTGCCGAAGTTTGGTGACAGCTATACGCTGATTGGCAGCTGGCTGATTGACGATCAGCCTGCCGGTATCGGTCTGCGCGAAGATCGTGCGCTGATCACCCAGGATCTGTCGCGTTTCTATCCGCACACATTTATTGAGTAATGCACGTGCCGCCCGGTCTGCGGGCGGCACAGGTGTCAGCCAACCTGCACTGACAGCATACTGATCGAACCCATCTCCATGCCTTCCACCGGGATGCTCACCGCCTCACCTTCAGCACGCGCGCCGAGAATATACAGCAGCGGCAGATAGTGCTCCGGCGTCGGGTTAGCCAGCTGCGCGCCTTCATGCTGCTGAAAATTCACCAGCGGATGCTGCACCGCCTCGCCCTCGTAGTCCAGATTATCGCGCACGAACTGGTTGAAGCTCTCCGCCCATGGATAGGCGCTTTCCGCGCCCTGCCAGCGAATCATGCGCAGGTTATGCACTACGTTGCCGCTGGCTACCAGCATCACGCCTTCGTCACGCAGCGCCGCCAGTTTACGTCCCAGCGCAAAATGCCACGCCGCCGGCTGGGTGCCATCAATACTGAGCTGAATCAACGGAATGTCCGCTTGTGGATACATCTTCGCCAGCACGCCCCACGAGCCGTGATCAAAGCCCCACTGCTGATCGGCCTGCACCGCCACCGGCGCCAGCAGATCGATAACGCGCTGTGCCAGCGCAGGCGAACCTGGCGCCGGATAGCGCACGTCGAACAGCGCCTGCGGGAAGCCTCCAAAATCATGGATGGTGCGCGGATTGCTCATCGCCGTCACCGCCGTGCCGCGCGTGTACCAGTGCGCCGAGATGGCGAGAATAGCGCGCGGACGCGGCAGGGTTTCGCCCAGCTGCTGCCATACGCGGGTATAACGGTTGTCTTCTAATACGTTCATCGGGCTGCCGTGGCCGAGAAACAGAGCGGGCATGCGGGTCATTATTCATCCTCTGGCGTCGGGATCGCGTTAATGACTGTCACGATACGCGCTTTCGCCAGGGGAAAAACGCTGATAAGCGTGATGATGTTTATCAGCAAATTTGAACAAGATTTTGCCGACATAACTTTACGCTAAATAACTCGATATTTTATGGGGTTAACTATATTGTAACTGGTAATCATTATCATTAAGGAGCCCATCATGTCAGTACCTTTGCTGCTAACCATCCTGGCTGGCGGTGCCACTTTCGTCGGCGCGATTTTTGGCGTGCTCGGTCAAAAGCCGTCGAACCGCGTACTGGCCTTTGCGCTCGGCTTTGCCGCCGGCATCATGTTGCTGATTTCCCTGATGGAGATGCTGCCCGCCGCGCTGCATGCGGAAGGGATGTCGCCGGTGCTTGGCTACGGCATGTTCATGCTCGGTCTGCTGGGTTATTTCGCCATGGATCGCCTGCTGCCGCACCAGCATCCGCAGGATCTGATGGCGGTCAATCGCCGCCCCACCAACCTGAAACGCACCGCGATCCTGCTGACGCTCGGCATCAGTCTGCATAACTTTCCCGAAGGCATTGCCACCTTTGTCACCGCCAGCAGCGATATGGAGCTGGGGCTGGGCATCGCACTGGCCGTCGCGATCCACAATATTCCGGAAGGGCTGGCGGTGGCCGGACCGATGTACGCCGCCACCGGCTCGAAAGCCAAAGCGCTGTTCTGGGCCTGCCTGTCCGGCATGGCGGAGATTCTTGGTGGCATCATCGCCTTTCTGCTGCTGGGGCCGGCGGTCTCACCGGTGATGATTGCGGCGATTATGGCGGCGGTGGCGGGCATTATGGTGGCGCTGTCCGTGGATGAACTGATGCCGCTGGCGCGGGAAATCGACCCGCATAACAACCCCAGCTACGGCGTACTGTGCGGCATGACGGTGATGGGCCTGAGCCTGACGTTGCTGCAAACCAGCGGGGTAGGCTGACGCGAGATTCGTCTCATTCACCACCACTTCGGCCTTATCTCTCAACGGGTTAGGCTTGTTAAGGCGTAGTCGAGACGGGTCTTGTTAACACCCGACGGCGGACTCATTACACTCCACGCGACTCTTAGAAAGCAGTGGAGTGTTATGTTAATTCAGGGAGCCATTTTATGCCTGGCGATGAATATCTATCATGAAGCGCGCGGCGAACCGGTAAAGGGACAGATTGCCGTCGGCACTGTCACCATGAACCGGGCTAACTGGGACGTCAAAGAGATCTGTCCGGTGGTGTACGCACCCAAACAGTTCTCCTGGACGTCTCTGCACAAACATCCCCATCGCCATCCGCCGCAGCATGACAAAAGCTGGCAGCGCGCGCAGCGCCTGGCCCAGCGGATTGTCGAGGGTAAGCTGGCGGATGTGACAAAGGGCGCGACCTTCTTTCATGCACACAGCGCCAGACCCGCGTGGCGCCACGCCTTCCAGCGTACCGTGGTGATAGGTAATCACGTTTTTTACGCCAGCCGTTAATCATAAAAAAAGGCCGGATGCATCACATCCGGCCTTATTTATTTCACGTCGGCTTAGCTGGCCTGACGGGTTTCATGCTGGCGGCGCCAGGCCACCAGGTCTTCAATGGTCACCACCGGCATGGCGTGCTGCTTCGCAAACGCAATCACTTCCGGCGCGTGCGCCATGCTGCCGTCGTCATTGGTCAGTTCGCACAGCACACCCGCAGGTTTGAAGCCCGCCAGCGTTACCAGATCGAGCGTCGCTTCGGTGTGGCCGCCGCGCGCCAGCACGCCGCCGTCGCGCGCGCGCAGCGGGAATACGTGGCCGGGACGATTCAGATCGGACGGTTTAGCGTCATCGGCAATCGCCGCCCGGATGGTGGTAATACGGTCGGAGGCCGATACGCCGGTCGTCACGCCGCTGGCCGCTTCAATGGTCACGGTAAAACCGGTGCCGTAAGAGCTGGTGTTGTTCTCTACCATCATCGGCAGATCCAGCTGCTGGCGGCGCGCTTCGTTAATGCACAGGCAGACAATGCCGCTGCCGTGACGAATGCTCAGCGCCATCTGTTCCACGGTCATGGTTTCGGCGGCGAAGATCATATCGCCTTCGTTTTCGCGATTTTCATCGTCCAGCACCATCACGCCGCGCCCGTTGCGCAGCGCATCGATGGCGCGTTCTACACGCTGTTCCGGCGTGCCAAATTCAGAAAGAAGCGTCTGATTCATGGTAAAAAAACCTTATTAATAAAATATGAGTTACCAGAACCAGGGCGAGCTTAGGAGTGCGTAGAAAACACATGGCAATAACGTGACGCGGGCGCAGCCCGGCTGATGTCGTTACCCTCTCCCATCCGGACTTTAACCGTCGGCCCCGGAATTACACCGGATCTGCTGACCTTTCACTGTACAGCGAAAGCGCTCGCGGGCTTTCAGCCGAAGCTGATTTACCGCCGGTGGGGAATTTCGCCCCGCCCTGAGAATAAGCGAAATTACTATAGCGCCAATCACCTGGTCGGGCAATCAACAAAAGTGCAAATGCTTTTGCACTTCATGCGTTGCGGATTTCGGGTTTAACCTTTTCGTTTCTGGCATTACACTTAATGCTTGATGAGTCGGAACACGCGCTGTTATCAGCCACCGTAACCAGGAAACAACCATGATCGACACGAAAAAAATTGAACAACTGGCGCGCCAGGTGCACGAAGCGATGCCAAAAGGTATTCGCGACTTTGGCGACGATGTGGAAAAGAAAATTCGTCAGGTATTGCAGGCGCAGTTAACCCGCATGGATCTGGTTAATCGTGAAGAGTTTGACGTGCAGACCCAGGTGCTGCTGCGCACGCGTGAAAAACTGGCGGCGCTGGAGCAGCGTCTGGCGAAGCTGGAGAGCGAAAGTCCGGCGGCCCCGGCTCCGGCAGTGATCACGCCAGATCCGGCAGGAAAAATCGATACGCCTCAGTAAGGTTTACGCGGCGGGAGTTCGCTCCCGCCGGCTACGTGTTTACTGATTGCGAATGGTTTTGATGATGTTGGTGGTGGAGATGCCGTCTTCAAAGTTGAGCACGCGCACGTCACCGCCGTTGGCCCACACCTCTTTACTGCCCGCGATATCTTCCGGCTTATAATCACCGCCTTTCACCAGCAGATCCGGCAGCACTTCGGCAATCAGCCGCTGTGGCGTATCCTCTTCAAACAGTACCACCCAGTCTACGGCCTCCAGCGCACCCAGCACGATCATGCGGTTTTCCTGCGGGTTCACCGGGCGGGTTTCGCCCTTAAGACGTTTGGTGGAAGCATCGCTGTTGACCGCCACGATCAGACGATCGCCCAGTTTGCGCGCGTTGGCCAGATAAGAGACATGGCCGGCGTGCAGAATGTCGAACACGCCGTTGGTCATCACCACTTTCTCACCGCGCTGGCGCGCCTGCGCCACCGCCACTTTTAGCTCGGCTTCGGTCATCACGCCAAAGCCACTGTCCGGCCGCGCGTGGATCGCATTCTCCAGCTCCACGGTACTGACGGTTGAAGTCCCGAGCTTGCCGACCACCACGCCAGCCGCAGCATTGGCGAGGAAGCAGGCATCCTCCAGACTTTCACCGGCAGCCAGCACTGCGGCCAGCACACCGATCACCGTATCGCCGGCACCGGTCACGTCATACACTTCCTGCGCCTGAGTGGGCAGATGCAGCGGCGCTTTGCCCGGCTGCAGCAGCGTCATTCCGTTTTCCGAACGCGTCACCAGCAGCGCGGAGAGATCGTAATCGGCAATCAACTGCATACCGCGGCTGACAATCTCCTCTTCGCTTTTGCACTTGCCCACCACCGCTTCGAACTCGGACAGATTGGGCGTCAGCAGCGTCGCGCCGCGATAGCGTTCAAAATCGGTGCCTTTCGGGTCGATCAGTACCGGCACCTGCGCCGCACGCGCCAGCTGAATCATGGTCTGCACGCTGCTCAGCGCGCCTTTAGCATAATCAGACAGCACCAGCGCGCCCGCCTGTGCCAGCGACTGACGCAGTCGATCGTGAATCGGCTGCGGATCGACCTGCTCAAAGCCCTCTTCAAAGTCGAGGCGAATCAGCTGCTGGTTACGCGACAGCACGCGCAGTTTGGTGATGGTCGGATGGCTATCGAGGGCGACGAAATCGCACTCAACCTTCACCTGCGCCAGCGTTTCGCGCAGCACGCGCGCAGCGTCATCTGCACCGGTCAGACCGATAAGGCGCGAGTCCGCACCGAGTGCAGCGATATTCATCGCCACGTTGGCCGCGCCGCCCGGACGCTCTTCAATGGTATCCACTTTAACCACCGGCACCGGGGCTTCCGGTGAGATCCGGCTGGTCGGGCCGTACCAGTAGCGGTCTAACATCACATCGCCGACAACCAGCACAGCGGCCTTGCCAAACGCGGGCAGTGTTACTTTCATGCAGAGACTCCAGACTTCAACGTTCAGTCAAAATAATGCGCGGATAATAGCATAGAAGCCGCCAGGCTCACTGCTCCGTGTCATCCGCATCGCTCGCGGCCAGCCAGCGCTGCCAGCTGGCGTGCACCACGGCGCGTTCGTCAGCGAACGATGCCGGATCGACATGACCCGGCAGTTCCTGCAGCGCCAGATGGTGCAGCGCATCGCGCAGCGTGACGTAAGCGTGCGTCAGCGCCTGCGCTTCCTCATCAGCCATGATGCCGTGGCGCGCCATCAGTTCGAAAATGCGCACGTTATCCGACCAGCGCGTCAGCGCCGGCTGGCTGGCGGCGTAACCTAAGACCAGATACTGCGCGATGAATTCAATATCAGTGATACCGCCCTCATCGGTTTTAATCTCCCAGCGGCCTTTGTGCTTGTTACTGAGGTGCGCGCGCATTTTCTCACGCATCTCCCGCACTTCAGTTTGCAGCTTCGCGCCTTCACGCGGCAGGCAGAGAATACCGCGCCGGATCGCATCGAAGCGCTCACACAGCGCCGGTTCGCCAAACACGATGCGCGCGCGCACCAGCGCCTGATGTTCCCACGTCCAGGCTTCATGGCGCTGATAGTCGTCAAAGGCAGCAAAGGTGCTGACCAGCATGCCGGCCGCGCCAGAGGGGCGCAGGCGCGCGTCCACCTCATACAAAATGCCGGACGAGGTGCGGGTGCTGAACAGATGCATGACGCGCTGAGCGAGACGCAGGTAAAACTGGCGCCCGTCGATAACGCGTTCACCGTCGGTTTCGGCATCGTCCGGACAGTCATGCAGAAACACCAGATCGAGATCCGAACTGTAACCCAGTTCCCAGCCGCCCAGTTTGCCGTAGCCGACCACGGCAAAGCCGCGCTCGCTGTCGCTGGTGAGGTGCGAAGGGCGGCCATAGCGCTGCACCATCATCTGCCACGCCTGCTGCACCACCGATTCAATGATCGCTTCCGCCAGCCAGGTTAAGTGATCGCTCACTTTCATCACCGGCAGGGTTCCGGCGATGTCGGCGGCGGCGATACGCAGATGCTGCGCCTGCTTGAACTGGCGCAGCGCTTCCAGCTGCTGCTCTTCATCATCGGTGGGAATGCGCAGCAGATACTGGCGCAGTTCGTCACGATAAGCGTCGGTGGCGGTGGGCTGATACAGCGTGGCCGGATCGAGCAGTTCATCCAGCAGCAGCGGATAGCGCGCCAGCTGGCTGGCAATCATCGGCGAAGCGCCACACAGGCGAATCAGGTGGCGCAGCGCGCCGTGATACTCGGTCAGCAACTCGAGATAGGTGCTGCGCGTTAATACGCCAAGCAGCAGCGGCGTCAGGCGTGCCAGCACCACATCGGCGTCGTCACGTGCGCACACTTCGCTTAGCAGGCGCGGCATTAATTGATCGAGCGCCAGCCGGCCGCGCGGACCGATGGTGCGGCGACTGACATCCTGACGGAAATCATTCAGCGCCCGATACAGCGCATGGCGCTGTTCCGCCTGCAGCTGCGGTACCACCGGCAGCAAATCGCTCTCTTCCAGCGCGTCCTGCCACAGGCTGGCGAACTCCGCCAGCTGCGGCTGATCGTCGACATCCGGCGCATCATCGCCTATCAGCTCGTCGAAAATGTGGCGCACGCCGGCCATGTGCTGCTCCAGCTGTGCCAGCAGCGTCGCCCAGTCCGCCATGCCCATCGCCCAGGCCAGGCGCTGGCGGTCGAGGGGATTTTCCGGCAGCGTCTGCGTCTGCTCATCGTTGATGCTCTGCAGCAGATTCTCCAGCCGGCGTAAAAACAGGTAGGCGGCGCGCAGATGATCAACCTGCTCCGGTGTTAACAGCGCCAGCTCACCGATGGCCTGCAGCGTCGGCAGCAGCGAGCGCAGCTGAAGTGAGCGCTCACGTCCACCTCGAATCAGCTGAAACACCTGGACGATGAATTCGGTTTCGCGAATGCCGCCAGCGCCGAGTTTGATGTTGTCCTTCAGGCCGCGCCGCCGTACTTCGCGGGCAATCATGCCTTTCATGTTACGCAGCGACTGGATCACGCTGAAATCGATGTAGCGGCGATAGACGAACGGGCGCAACATCTGCTGCAGCTCCTGGCTCCAGTGGCCGCCATCGTCGCCCATCAGGCGCGCTTTCACCATCGCGTAGCGCTCCCAGTCACGGCCCTGCTCCTGGTAGTAATCTTCCAGCGCGGCAAAGCTCAGCACCAGCGGGCCGCTGTCGCCGAACGGGCGCAGGCGCATATCCACGCGATAAACAAAGCCATCGACGGTAGGTTGATCCAGCACCTTAATCAGCCGCTGCCCCATGCGGGTAAAGAACTGCGCGTTGTCGAGCTCGCGCCGGCCGCCGTGGGTGACGCCGTTTTCCGGCCAGGCAAAGATCAGGTCAATATCGGAAGAGAAGTTGAGTTCACCGCCGCCCAGCTTGCCCATGCCCAGAATCAGCATCGGCTGGGCTTCGCCGGCGGCGTTGCACGGCGTGCCGAAATCGCGGCAGCAATCCTGCCACACCCAGTCGCGCGCGGCGGTAATCAGCACTTCCGCCAGCGTGCTGAGCTGCGTCAGGCTCTGCCCGGTGCTGGCCTGCTCCAGCGCCTGCATCCACGCGATGCGCACCAGCATATGACGGCGGAACAGGCGCAGTTCGCGCATCAGGGAGGCTTCGTTATCTACCGGCTGCAGCACCGCTGCCAGCCAGGCCGCATAGTGCTGCCACTCTTCGGGCTGCGGCGGTTGCTGCTGCAGCTGTTGCCACCACGCCGGATGCTGCTGCAGGTTGTCCACGATAAAGTCACTAAAGGTCAGTGCGCCAGCCTGCTGCGGCGTGATCGCCGCCAGCGGCAGGCCCAGACGTTCTGCCACGCTGGCGAGCTGCGCCTGCATCAGCGTCGGTAACGGTAACGACATCTTCCCTCCCTGATGATTGATGGTGCCGTAGCCTTAGCGTTTCGCACCGTTATTCAGCCAGAACGGCGGTTGACGGATCGCCAGATTGACCAGCTGAATCAGACCGCGCTCCTGTTTTTCACGAATGGCGTGCTGCAACTCCTGCCAGCCCGCCAGCCACTGGCTGACTTCTTCAGCCGGATACGCACCCGCCAGCAGGTGCACCGCCAGCAACTGGCGGTTCAGGCGCGTGGCTTTGTCCTGAAATTCATTAAACAGCTGCACGTCGACGAAGGTTTCACGCAGATCCGCGCCGATGCGCCCCAGCATGATGTCGCTGAAGCGTTTAAACGAGCCCTGTAGCTTGCTTTTGTTCTTCTCGTCCAGCCACGGCTGCCACTGCGACTCTACCAGCCAGTGAGTAAGTGCTAACTGGGCTTCAACTGAGGTCGGTGAGAAGCAGACGGTTTCTGCGCTGGCCTCGCTGTCCGCCAGCAGCTCTTCCAGCCGGGTCAGCTTCTGACGCAGTTCGCTGTTGGCCTTGCGCGGCACCAGTGTGCCAAACAGGGAAAACGCCTGACGCAGCGTTTCCAGCGCTTCAATTACCCGTGCCCGGGCGTCTTCGTTACCGCGCAGCCAGACTTCTTCATGGTACTGCCAGTGGCCGAGCGCCGCGCTCATGGCGTGAACCATGCCCTGCTCCACCGTGGCTTTAGGGGCAATTTTCTGCAGCGGCAGCGCGCGCAATGGTCGCGGCGCGTTGCCCTGCGCCAGCTGATAACCGCGTGCCGCTTTGCTCAGGCTGCCGAGGCGCAGGCCGGCCGTGGCGATCAGCGCACTGGCGAAGGTCAGCATATCGCTGCGCGCTCCACGCTTAAGCTCCAGCTCCACTTCATACAGCGGCTCGCTCAGCTCCCCTGCGGCAACGCTGCCGCAATCGAACGCTACTTCAATTTCGCTGTCGCCAACGCTCACCAGCCAGGTTTCACGCTGGAAATGGGTGCTGAACAGCGGCTGCAAACGCGACTGCAGCGCGGCAATATCGGTCCCCTGCGGCCAGATCTCTGCCGGCAGGCGGGCAATGTCCAGCTGCGGCTCGCTGAGGTCGACGTTGTATTCCGGACGCTGATGCAGGCCGCCCAGCGTTTTGCCGGCGGTTTTCAGCGTCATTTCATAGCGCTGATCCACGCCGCGAATCCGCAGGCCCATATCCCAGCGGCGCAGCTGGTTGTCATCGGTTTCGTAATAGATGTTGGTCAGCTCACGCGCGGCGTGGTGCTGATGTGGCCAGGCGGCAAGCGTCTGCGCCAGTTTTTCGGCGGCTTGCGGGGTGGCAATGAACTTTAATTCGATTTCGATGGTCATAATTTTTTATTCAATACGCTGCTGGCACTTACGAGTTTAATCTGGCGAAGAGTAATGCACCGCAAGCCTGCTGTCTCTGCTTTCTTGTGCTTTTACGACCCTTTTCGCACCGCATTGAGACCAGGATAGTTCTCATTCAGATTTATGCGAAGCGACTCCAGACTGTGCCGGTAAATTTACGCCCATCATGAAAAAACGATATCGAATGAAAAAAATCACACTTGCCGCCCTCTCTTTGCTGGCTTTCAGCGCCATCGCGCCGGCCCACGCGGCCGATGAAAAACGTTACATCTCCGACGAATTATCCACCTGGGTACGCAGCGGCCCTGGCGATCAGTATCGCCTGGTTGGCAAGCTGAATGCCGGGGAGGAAGTCACGCTGCTGCAAACCAATAATGACTCGCAGTACGCGCAAATCCGCGATGCAGAAGGCAAAACTAACTGGATCCCGCTGTCGCAGCTCAGCGCCTCCCCCAGCCTGCGCACTCGCGTACCGCAGCTGGAGCAGCAGGTCAAAGAGCTGACCGACAAACTGGCGAACATTGATAACAGCTGGAATCAGCGTACGTCAGAGATGCAGAACAAGGTGGCCAACAGCGACGGCACCATCAACGGCCTGAAAGAAGAGAATCAGAAGCTGCGCAACGAGCTGATTGTGGCGCAGAAGAAAGTCAGCGCCGCTAACGTTCAGCTGGATGACAAACAGCGCACCATCATCATGCAGTGGTTTATGTATGGCGGCGGCGTGCTCGGCGTAGGTCTGCTGCTCGGTCTGCTGCTGCCGCACATGGTGCCGCGCCGCAAGAAAAACGATCGCTGGATGAATTAAAGCCGCCACGCCATTTGTGGTTTGCCTGGAGGGGATCGTAAGATGCCCCTTTTGGCATGCCCGCTTTTTCGCCAAAGTATGCAACAATAACGTAACAAGCGTGCGCGGCACGCAAAAGTGGATTGCCTCTGGAGTGATTGAGTGAAGACGTTTCTGGTCGGTGGCGCAGTGCGTGATGCCTTATTGCGTTTGCCGGTAAAAGATAGAGATTGGGTGGTGGTGGGCGCAACGCCTGACAGCATGCTGGCGCAGGGCTATCAGCAGGTGGGCCGAGATTTTCCGGTTTTTTTACACCCTGAAAGCCGCGAAGAGTATGCGCTGGCGCGCACCGAGCGCAAAAGCGGCAACGGTTATACCGGCTTCGTGACGCAGTTCGCGCCGGACGTGACGCTGGAGCAGGATTTACAGCGTCGCGATCTGACCATCAATGCCATCGCGCAGGCCGCTGACGGCACGCTGATCGACCCTTATCACGGCCAGCAGGATTTGCAGCAGCGCACCCTGCGTCACGTGTCGGCAGCTTTTAATGAAGATCCGCTACGCGTGCTGCGCGTGGCGCGTTTTGCCGCCCGTTTCGCCCACCTCAATTTCCGCGTGGCGCCTGAAACCCAGGCGCTGATGCGCGAGATGGCGCACAGCGGTGAACTGGCGCACCTCACCGCAGAGCGGGTGTGGAAAGAGACGGAAAAAGCGCTGCTGACGCGCAATCCACAGGTCTATTTCCAGCTGCTGCGCGACTGCGATGCATTGCAGGTGCTGTTCCCGGAAATCGACAACCTGTACGGCATTCCGGCCCCCGTTAAGTGGCATCCGGAGATCGACACCGGCGTCCACGCGCTGATGACGCTGACCATGGCCGCAGCGCTCTCCGACCAGCTTGACGTGCGCTTTGCCACGCTGTTCCACGATGTGGGTAAGGCGCTGACGCCGCCAGAGAAATGGCCGAGCCATCATGGCCACGGCCCGGCCGGTGTTCCGATTGTTGAAGCGCTGTGCCAGCGGCTGCGTGTGCCGAACCAGGTGCGCGATCTGGCCCTGGTGGTGACGGAGTTTCACGATGTGGTGCACACCATTGAACGCCAGCCGGCTGACGCGCTGGTGGCGCTGTTTGACCGCATCGACGCATGGCGCAAGCCCGATCGCGTGGAAAAGATGGCACTGACCAGCGAAGCCGATGCACGCGGGCGTACTACGCTGGAGAGCATGGCTTATCCGCAGGGCGATTATCTGCGGCGCGCGTTTGCGCTGGCGCAGGCGGTACCCACCAAAGCGGTGGTCGAGGCCGGTTTCACAGGCGCGGCGGTGCGGGAAGAGCTGACGCGTCGGCGCGTGCTGGCGTTGCAGGAAGGGTTAATCGACGCGCGGCCAGCGTAACCGGCCGCGCCTCGCGTATTACATAAAGATGGCGTAAACCGCTGCCGCGACGATAAAGCGGTAGATGGCAAACGACACAAACGAGATACGTTTGATCAGCTCAAGGAACACTTTGATCGCCAGCAGCGCGACAATAAAGGCGGTCACGAAGCCCACGGCAAACATCGGGAAATCCTGCATCGTCAGGAAGCCCATGCTCTTGTAGAGATCGAGTCCGGTAGCACCGATCATCATTGGTACCGCGAGGATGAAGGAAAACTCGGACGCCGCATAGCGGCTGACGCCCATCAGCATACCGCCGGAGATGGTGGCGCCGGAACGCGAGAAGCCCGGCCACAGCGCCAGACACTGGAAGCAGCCAATCATAAACGCCTGGCGATAGGTGATGTCATCAATGCCCACCGCTTTCGGCTGCTTTGGCTTGAGATATTCCGCCGCCAGCAGCAGCACGCCGCCCACCACCAGCGCATACATCACGTTGATCGGGTTAAACAGGGTTTTAATCTGGTCATGCAGCACCAGGCCAATCACTACCGCCGGCACCATACCCAGCAGAATGTGAATCAGCGTCAGTTTTCCGCTGCCGACGCCTTCGTGGCGCTCCTGGCCGAAGTGAATGCCGATCAGGCCAAACAGCCGGCGCCAGAACATCACGACTACGGCGAGGATTGAGCCCAGCTGGATCACCACTTCAAAGGTTTCCGCCTTCTCACCCTCGAACCCCAGCAAATGGCCAACAATAATCATGTGGCCTGTGGATGAGACCGGCAGGAACTCCGTAAGGCCTTCCACAACCCCGAGGATTGCAGCTACCCATAGCTGATGAATGTCTGCCATCAAATTTTACCCTCTATCCGTTTTAAACAGTAAAAAGGCGGTCGCGCACCGCTACCGCCTGAAATTATGCCTGCACCTTGCTGAAGGAAACCTTAAGGATTTCGGTCACTTCCCCTTCATCAGCGCAGCGGCCTCCACTGAGACACACCATAATTTGGTTTGGTTTCATTGTGATGGCAATCACGCAGGATTTATTTAGGAATAGTCCCGCGCTCAATTCTCACGCCCACGCTCGCCGCCTGGGCGACAGCCCCCGGTTTACCTACCTTCACGCGTACTCCGGGCGTTTTGAAACGATTCATCAACAGATCGGCGATTTCTTCTGCCACCCGTTCGACCAGCGCGAAACGCTGCCCCTGCAGATGACTGAGGATCGCTTCGGTGACATCGGCGTAGCTCAGACAGTGGTTCACATCGTCGCTCACCGCTGCCTGACGGTTGTCCCACGCCATTTCGACATCGAGCACCAGCTTCTGCTGCATGCCCTGTTCCCAGTCGTAAACGCCAATGGTGGTGAACACGGTGAGTTGTTCTATAAATACGATATCCATGATGTCACTCTCTGTTTTTGGCTTAGCCGGATACCACTTCCGGCGGATTATGCGTATTATCCACGCTTATCGAGAACAAAACGACCCAAAAGGAACGGTACGAAGCTATGAGTGCTATCGCGCTTGGTATGATTATTTTCGCGTATCTTTGCGGCTCGATTTCCAGTGCGATCCTGGTTTGTAAACTCGCTGGTTTACCCGATCCCCGCAGCGCAGGCTCTGGCAATCCAGGCGCCACCAACGTGTTACGTATTGGCGGTAAAGCCGCCGCTGCCGCGGTACTGATTTTCGACGTGGCGAAGGGAATGGTGCCGGTATGGATCGCCTGGTGGCTGCACGTCACGCCGATGTATCTTGGTCTCACGGCCATCGCCGCCTGCCTCGGCCATATCTATCCGGTGTTTTTCCGCTTTCGCGGCGGCAAAGGTGTGGCCACCGCGTTTGGGGCCATCGCGCCGATTGGCTGGGACCTGACCGGCCTGATGACCGGCACCTGGCTGCTGACGGTGCTGCTCAGCGGCTACTCATCGCTGGGCGCGATCGTCAGCGCGTTGATTGCCCCGTTTTATGTCTGGTGGTTTAAGCCGCAGTTCACCTTTCCGGTGTCGATGCTGTCATGCCTGATTTTGCTGCGCCATCACGACAATATTCAGCGCCTGTGGCGCGGTCAGGAAAACCGCGTGTGGAAGCGTAAAAAGAAGAAATAAAAAAACCGGCGCGCAGCCGGTTTTTTATCATCAGATGGCCGGTAATTCCGCCAGCGGCCAGCGTGGCCGCACACTGACGCCCAGCTCACCGCGCGTGCCGCCTTTCAGCCGCACCATGCCGGCATAGGCAATCATCGCACCGTTATCGGTGCAGAACTCCGGACGGGCATAAAACACCTCGCCGCCGCGCGCGCTCATCATGGTTGCCATGCGTTCACGCAGCGTGCGGTTGGCGCTCACGCCGCCGGCAATCACCAGGCGTTTGAAGCCGGTCTGCTCCAGCGCACGCTTGCATTTGATCATCAGCGTATCCACTACCGCATCTTCAAAGGCGCGGGCGATATCGGCGCGCGCCTGTTCGTCACCGTCATGTTCGCGAATGGTATTCGCCGCGAAGGTTTTCAGGCCGGAGAAGCTGAAGTCCAGCCCAGGACGATCGGTCATCGGGCGCGGGAATTTAAAGCGATCCGGCGTGCCCTGCTGTGCCATGCGCGACAGCATCGGGCCGCCCGGATAATCCAGCCCCAGCAGCTTGGCGGTTTTATCGAACGCTTCCCCGGCGGCATCATCAATCGATTCGCCCAGCAGCGTATATTCACCAATACCGGTGACGCTGATCAGCTGCGTGTGGCCGCCGGAGACCAGCAGTGCCACGAACGGGAATGCCGGTGGGTTGTCTTCCAGCATCGGCGCCAGCAGATGGCCTTCCATGTGATGCACCGGCACCGCCGGCACGTTCCAGGCGAACGCCAGCGCGCGGCCAATGGTGGCGCCAACCAGCAGCGCACCGACCAGGCCGGGACCGGCGGTGTACGCCACGGCGTCAATCTCTCCGGCCTGTAAGCCCGCCTGTTTCAGCGCGGCCTGGATCAGCGGCACGGTTTTCCGCACGTGATCGCGCGAGGCCAGTTCCGGCACCACGCCGCCGTAATCGGCATGTAATTTTACCTGGCTATATAATTGATTCGCCAGCAGACCGGACGCATCGTCATAAATCGCGATGCCGGTTTCATCGCAGGACGTTTCAATACCCAGAACTCGCATAGCTTTATCACCCTCTTCTTGCGGCGCGCAGTGTAGCACAGGCCGGCTGACGCCTGCCCCCTTCCGCACGCGAAAAAGTGTTTTTCTGTCGCGCAAAGAGTGCGCTATACTCCACGGCCTGAAAAAACCGGCAGCCGCACAGGCAAACGCTCCTGTTGGTTCTAAATTGTCCATGGTGCTTTACAAGCCAGCCGCGCCTGGAGTAAAATGCTGCACCATTTTGAAAAGTGCTGGCGCCGCAGTCAGCAGCAAAAACCGAATTTTATCGAGGTGAGAGTTACATGCCGGTAATTAAAGTACGTGAAAACGAGCCATTCGACGTAGCACTGCGTCGCTTCAAGCGTTCCTGCGAGAAAGCAGGCGTTCTGGCTGAAGTTCGTCGTCGTGAGTTCTATGAAAAACCAACGACTGAACGTAAGCGCGCTAAAGCGTCTGCTGTTAAGCGTCACGCCAAGAAACTGGCTCGCGAAAACGCACGCCGCACTCGTCTGTACTAATTTCTTTTCGGAAGTTCGCTTCCGCCGCGTGTTAAACGCAGACAGAGTCAAGTAAGAGGCCGTGCTTTCCGAAAGGAAGCGCGGCTTGTTGCCGTTTATGAGCTGAAAAACCGGGGCTTATGGCTGGACGAATTCCACGCGTATTTATCAATGATTTACTTGCCCGCACGGACATCGTGGATCTTATCGATGCCCGCGTTAAGCTGAAAAAGCAGGGTAAGAACTATCACGCGTGCTGTCCTTTCCATAACGAAAAAACCCCCTCTTTCACCGTAAGTGGTGAGAAGCAGTTCTACTACTGCTTTGGCTGTGGTGCCAAAGGCAACGCCATCGACTTCCTGATGAATCACGATCGTCTGGATTTCGTCGAGAGCGTAGAGGAACTTGCCACGCAGCACGGCTTAGAAGTGCCGTACGAAGCGGGCAACGGTCCGAGCCCGATGGAGCGCCATCAGCGCCAGAGCCTGTATCAGCTGCTGGAAGGTTTAGACAGCTTTTATCAGCAGAGCCTGCGCAATCCGCAGGCGAAATCAGCACAACAGTATCTTGCCACACGCGGTCTGAGCCAGCAGGTGATCGATCACTTTGCTATTGGCTATGCGCCAGCCGGCTGGGACAACGTACTGAAGCGCTTTGGTCAGCAGAAAGAAGATCGTGAATCGCTGATGGAAGCGGGCATGCTGGTCAGCAATGACAGCGGCCGCACCTACGATCGTTTCCGCGATCGCGTGATGTTTCCGATTCGCGACAAGCGCGGACGCGTGATTGGTTTTGGTGGCCGTGTGCTGGGCAACGATACGCCCAAGTACCTGAACTCACCGGAAACACCGATTTTCCATAAAGGCCGCCAGTTATACGGCCTGTATGAAGCGCAAAAAAATCATCCACAACCGGCGCGTCTGCTGGTGGTGGAAGGCTATATGGACGTGGTTGCACTGGCGCAGTTCGGCATTGATTATGCTGTCGCCTCGCTGGGCACCTCGACCACGGCGGAACATATCCAGCTTTTGTTCCGCTCGACCGATAACGTGATCTGCTGCTACGACGGCGACCGCGCCGGTCGTGAAGCTGCATGGCGTGCGCTGGAAACCGCATTGCCTTACATGAATGACGGTCGTCAGCTACGCTTTATGTTTTTGCCCGACGGCGAAGACCCGGATACCCTGGTGCGTAAAGAGGGCAAAGCAGCGTTCGAAGCGCGGATGGAGCAGGCTATGCCGCTCTCCACGTTTCTGTTCGACAGCCTGATGCCGCAGGTGGATCTGAGTACGCGCGACGGCCGTACCAAGCTGGCGACGCTGGCGCTGCCGCTGATCAGCCAGATTCCGGGCGAAACGCTGCGGATTTATATGCGTCAGACGCTGGGTAATAAACTCGGCATTCTGGACGATAACCAGTTAGACAAGCTGATGCCGAAGCAGGCGGAAAGCGGTACCGCGCCGGTGGCGCCACCGATGAAACGCACCACCATGCGCGTGCTGATTGCGTTGCTGGTGCAGAATCCGCAATTTGCCGCCATCGTGCCTGCGCTGGACGGGCTGGAGCAGTCTAAATTAGCGGGATTGCCGCTGTTTGTGGAGTTAGTCCGCCGTTGTACTGAGAATCCTGGCCTGACCACCGGACAGCTACTAGAGTTATATCGCGGGACAGAATTTAGCCAGCCCCTTGAAACACTGGCCACCTGGAACCACATGATCGTAGATGACGAAGCGGAAGAAGTGTTCCAGGACTCGCTGGCAAGCATCTATGATGCTGCGCTGGAGCAGCGCCTCGAAGCACTGATTGCGCGCGATCGGACTGAGGGCCTGAGCGCCGCCGAACGCCGTGAATTCTGGGCATTAAGCCAGGCATTAGCCAAAAAATAAGATTTTACCGGGTCAGAATGATGAAGGCTGATAACGCCGCCCTTCTTGCCTGATGTTTCTGGTTTATGGACGCTGTAAGCGAAGCCGGAAGCAATGCATACATACCATAGGCGTTAACGTCGCTGTCAGTTTCAAGGCTGCCAGCACGCAGCAACCGGAGCGTACTGGCGTACGTGAGGGATTGCGAGCACTGCCAGCATTGAAAATGGCAAGTGAGTTAGCGCCGGACAGAATATTAAGCGGCTTAAGTGCCGATTTACGATGGGCCAAAGCCCTGGCCGCGTTGAAGGCAGCGGCAAAAACACAACGCCTTCACTGTTATAGTTGGCTCGCTGCCGACCGACACCAATCTAATTAACAGAAGTGTGGATACCGTCTTATGGAGCAAAACCCGCAGTCACAGCTTAAGCTGCTTGTCACCCGTGGTAAGGAGCAGGGCTATCTGACCTATGCTGAGGTCAATGACCATCTGCCGGAAGATATCGTCGACTCCGATCAGATCGAAGACATCATCCAAATGATCAACGATATGGGTATTCAGGTGGTGGAAGAAGCCCCGGATGCCGATGATCTGATGCTGAATGAAAACAGCACCGATACTGACGAAGATGCCGCGGAAGCTGCCGCTCAGGTATTATCCAGCGTTGAATCTGAAATTGGCCGTACCACCGACCCGGTACGCATGTACATGCGTGAAATGGGTACCGTTGAACTGCTGACGCGCGAAGGCGAAATCGACATCGCCAAGCGTATCGAAGACGGTATCAACCAGGTGCAATGCTCTGTCGCCGAATACCCGGAAGCAATCACCTACCTGCTCGATCAGTACGATCGCGTTGAAGCGGGCGAGTCACGCCTGTCTGACCTGATCACCGGTTTCGTCGATCCGAACGCCGAGGAAGATCTGGCGCCAACCGCGACCCACGTCGGTTCTGAGCTGTCGGAAGAAGACCGCGACGACGACGAAGAGGAAGACGAAGAGAGCGACGACGACAGCTCTGACGACGATAACTCTATCGATCCGGAACTGGCGCGCGAGAAGTTTAACGACCTGCGTACGCAGTACGAAACTACGCGCACCGTGATCAAAGCCAAAGGCCGCAGCCATGCGGACGCCGTGGCCGAGATCAACAATCTCTCTGAAGTGTTCAAACAGTTCCGCCTGGTACCGAAGCAGTTCGATTACCTGGTGAACAACATGCGTGAAATGATGGAGCGCGTGCGCACGCAAGAGCGCCTGATCATGAAGCTGTGTGTTGAACTGTGCAAAATGCCGAAGAAAAACTTCATCACCCTGTTTACCGGTAATGAAACCAGTGAGAGCTGGTTCAAAGCGGCACTGGCCATGAACAAACCGTGGTCGGAAAAACTGCAGGAAGTGGAAGAAGATGTCATGCGTTCGCTGCAGAAACTGCTGCAGATTGAAGAAGAGACCGGCCTGACCATTGAGCAGGTGAAAGACATCAACCGTCGTATGTCGATCGGCGAAGCCAAAGCGCGTCGTGCGAAGAAAGAGATGGTTGAGGCTAACCTGCGTCTGGTGATCTCCATCGCCAAGAAGTACACCAACCGTGGCCTGCAGTTCCTCGATCTGATTCAGGAAGGCAATATCGGTCTGATGAAAGCGGTGGATAAGTTTGAATATCGCCGTGGCTATAAGTTCTCAACTTACGCCACCTGGTGGATCCGTCAGGCTATCACCCGTTCCATCGCCGACCAGGCGCGTACCATCCGTATTCCGGTGCATATGATTGAGACCATTAACAAACTCAACCGTATTTCGCGCCAGATGCTGCAGGAGATGGGCCGCGAGCCAACGCCGGAAGAGCTGGCTGAGCGCATGCTGATGCCGGAAGATAAAATCCGTAAGGTGCTGAAAATCGCTAAAGAGCCGATCTCCATGGAGACGCCGATTGGTGATGATGAAGATTCGCATCTGGGCGACTTTATCGAAGACACCACGCTGGAGCTGCCGCTGGATTCCGCGACTTCGGAAAGCCTGCGTTCTGCCACTCACGATGTGCTGGCTGGCCTGACCGCGCGTGAAGCCAAAGTCCTGCGTATGCGTTTCGGTATCGATATGAACACCGACCACACGCTGGAAGAGGTGGGCAAACAGTTTGACGTAACGCGTGAGCGTATCCGTCAGATTGAAGCCAAAGCGCTGCGTAAACTGCGCCATCCGAGCCGCTCGGAAGTGCTGCGTAGCTTCCTCGACGATTAATCGTCCTGGTCAGTAAAAACCCCGGCTAGCCGGGGTTTTTTATTGTCTTCAGTATGGCGTCAGCCCTTTCTCCTGCATCACGCTGCGCGCCTTGTCGCTCTGCAGGTATTTCACGAACTTCGCCGCGGCCTGCTGCTGCTGGCTGCTGCGCGTGATCACCGCACCGTACAGCGTATCCTGCTGTGCCGCCGGCGGAATCAATCCCACGATAGTAATGCCTTTCACTGCCTTCAGCTCGCTGTTCTGCTGGAAGCCCAGCTCGGCTTTGCCCTGCGCGACCGCCTCACCCACCGGCGTGGCCGGAATCACGGTGATTTTCGCCGCCGTTTTCGGGCCCAGCTGCAGCTTATCCAGCATCTTGCTCTGAATATATTTGCCGCTGGCGCTGTCAGACACAGCGATACTTGAGGCGGAGGTCAGCACCTGTTTGAACTTCGCGACGGTACTGATATCCGGCGGCGTGGTGCCCTGCTTCACCGCCATGGCGATGTACGAGTGCGCCAGCACCTGATGGCTGGCGCTATCCACCCATTTGGCCTGCTCCAGCGGCTTGATGGCGTAATCCACCATCACCAGCACGTCGGCGCTTTCATGGCGTTTAAGGCGATTAGGAATCGCCTGCGGCGTATCACCCATCGACGGCGCCGCTTCCAGCTCAATGCTATCGCCGCTCTGCTGCTGATAATCCTGCTTCAGGCTTTCAATTACCGGATACATACCGCCGGAACTGAATACCTTCAGCGTTGCGGCATGGACGCCCGGTTGCGCCGCCAGCAGCAGTGCCGCCAGAACCATGGTGCGTTGCTTCATCTCCCTGCTCCTTTTTTTGCGTGGAGCATCCGGTGTAGCCAGAAACAAAACGATGAACAACGTTATTACCTGATGAAACAGAGCCAGCTCACGCCTTATTCTGTAACCAATCATGAAGCTGGCGATAAGCAGCAACCATCTCTTCCAGCGAAGCGCGGTTTAATCCGCTGGGATTGGGCAGCACCCATAAGCGGGTTTCGCCCAGCAACTGCGGCTGCTCGCCCCATGCCACGTTGCGCTGACAAAACGCCTTCTGAAACGCATCCTTACCCAGCACCGCCAGCGCCCGCGGCTGAAAGCGCAGCACCTTTTCCTGCAGACGCGCGCCGCCGTCACGCAGCTCCGCGCCCGCCAGCTCGCTGGCCTGAATGGTAGGGCGCTCTACCAGCATGGTGATGCCGCAGCCGGTCTCCAGCAGCCGCTGTTCCTGCTCCGGCAGCAGCTGTTCGCGGGTAAATCCGGCCTGATGGATGACCTTCCAGAAGCGGTTGCCGGGATGCGCAAAGTGAAAGCCGGTATGCGCCGAGGATTTGCCCGGATTGATGCCGCAAAACAGCACCTGCAAATCGGGCGCGATAATGTCGCGGATGTCGTGATCGCTCATGCTGTCACCAGCCCGGCGCGCAGTTTGACTGCCTGACGCGTCACCTCCAGCATCTGGCGCGCCTCCGCTTCGTCAGTGCAGGCGCGCGCCAGCGCCAGCGCACCGACCATTTCGGCCTGCATGCTGCTGGCGATACTTTCCGCCTGCGCATGTCCCAGCTGCTGCAGCGCCTGTACCAGCTGACGCCGCACCGCTTCGCGCTTCGCTGAAAACAGCGCCCGCGCATCCGGCGGTAAATGCGCCACTTCGCTGACCAGCGCCGGTATCGGACAGCCCTCGCCCGGCGCGCCACAGTGCTGGTCCGACAGATAGCGGTCGATCCACTGGTTCAGCCGTTCAGCCGGATCCTCAATCGCCAGCACGGCGGCAAAACGCTGCGCCGAGTCGGCAAACATCTCGCTAATCACCGCTTCGACCAGCGCTTCACGCGAGGCAAAGTGCGCATAAAACCCACCGTGCGTCAGGCCGACGCGCTTCATCAGCGCTGCCACGCCAATGCCTTCGGTGCCGCATTCGCGCATCACCACCGCCGCTTCTTCCAGAATGCGCTGCCGCGTACGCGCCTTATGGCTTAGCTTTTCCATCGGTTGTTACCCTGCTCATCGTTAATGGCAATCAGTGTAATTATTACGATCGTCATATTCCAGCTTGACGATGGATATGATGGTCGTCATATTACCAACACGCCAATATGACGACCATCATACAGAGGGCTTTTCCATGTCACACCAACTGGCTTTAATCACCGGCGCCTCCAGCGGTATCGGCGCAACTTACGCAAAACAGCTGGCTACACGCGGCAACGACCTGATTCTGGTGGCGCGCGATGCTGCACGTCTGAGCGCACTGGCGCAGTCGCTGCACGAAGCGCACGGCGTGGAAGTCAGCGTGCTGGCTGCGGATCTGACGCGCCATGAGGATCTGGCGCGTATTGATAGCGAGCTGCGGAACAATACGCGTATTACCACGCTGATCAACAATGCGGGCATGACGGTGGAAGGCGAGTTTATCGACGCCAGCATCGACCAGACACAAACAATGCTGGCACTGAACGTGGTGGCGCTGACGCAGCTCTCTCACACGGCCGCGCAGGTTTTCCGCAGCCGCAACGCGGGCACTATCGTAAATGTGGCGTCGGTACTGGCGCTGGTCAACGAACAGGCAAACGGGGCCTACAATGCGACGAAAGCTTTTGTGCTCTCGCTGACGCGTAACATGCAGCGTGAGCTGGCGGGCCACAACGTACGCGTGCAGGCGCTGCTGCCGGGCCTGACGCGCACCGAGATTTTCCAGCGCACCGGGCGCTCGGTGGATGACCTGCCGGCAGAGATGGTGATGGAGGTCGATGACTTAGTCGCCGCTGCGCTGCGCGGTCTGGATGACGGCGAAGCGATCACTATCCCTTCGGTGGAAGATATGGGCCTGTGGCAAAGCTTTGAGCAGGCGCGCGGCGCCATCCTGCCGTTTATCTCGCTGAATAAGCCCGCCACGCGCTATCGCTGAGCCTGCGCATCCTGAGACAAGGCAGCAAGCCTTGTCTCAAAAACGCGACAGCAGTGGGCGTTTATTGCGCGCATCTGTCAGGGCTTCGGGATTTTTTGCTGTGAGATCAAGGACTCAGTGATTGCGGGAATTTTCATCAACCGATTGAGTAACGCTGGATCGCCCCACCGAGATACTTTATAATCCCCGCTCCGCTGGCCCCTTAGCTCAGTGGTTAGAGCAGGCGACTCATAATCGCTTGGTCGCTGGTTCAAACCCAGCAGGGGCCACCAAGTTTAGTGATGTAAATCATGCATTTAAGCCACCTTTCAAGGTGGCTTTTTTGTTTTCGTAATCTGTCATTGGCAGCAAAATGGCAGCAGATTTTCCACCTTTGCATTACTCTACTGACTCAACGAAAATTTTGGCTTCGAAACTGCGATTCAAACAGTGCTCAAATCTAAGAGCATATGATATAAATTAGCCACGCACGAAAGATTTAAAAGTCATCGATTATGCCAGTGCAAAATAGTAATTGGTGAAAAAACAGGCAATTCTCATGAAGTCAATCAACTAATGGTAGCTATTGACGAAAAGAGATTGATAACGGACTTCGAGTACCCTGGTTTTAAGTAGCTACAACTAACTAAACTCGACTGAGAATTAAAATCTAAATTTGAGATAGGACGCTTACAAAAAAATATTAAAAATCACAAAAGAGATCCCCATCCGACTTTAAAATTTAAAATTATTATTTTGGAGAGAAAATGAATCATATTTTTAACATTCCCATTCCATCAGAAAATATTGAAGGCGAATTATTACCTATATATAAAGGGCAAGTTCTTTTCATTCTTGGAGCTAATGGAGCAGGAAAATCATCATTAATATATCATATATTAAGAAGTTTAGATCATATTAACATCACATTGATATCTGCCCATAGGCAGGTTTGGTTTGAATCATCAGTGATTGATATGTCGAACACTGAATTCGCTTCAACCTTAGAGTATTTTAATAATAGCCTGAAACATTCAAATAACTCCAGGTGGAGATTAGATGATGCTAGGCAAAGCAAACTTCCTGTCATAAGATTGAAAAAAGCCATCAATAGAAGAAATCGTGATGTTGCTGATAAAGTAGATGCTGGGGATATAGAAGGTGCAATGGAAGTTGGCATATCACCACAAGAAATCATAAATTCCGTCCTCCGTTCATCTGGAATGCCGATTACTATCGAGCACGATAACGAAGATAATATAATAGCTGTAAACTCGAAATATGACCCTCCTGCAATTTATTCTATATCTCAATTATCTGATGGAGAAAAAAATGCGATAACTATCGCTGCTGATATTATATCAGCCCTTCCTGGAACTATATTTATAGTTGATGAGCCAGAAAGACATCTACATAGATCTGTTTCATCACCTCTTCTATCTGAACTCATAGCTATCAGGCCTGATTGCTACTTTATCATATCTACTCATGATATAGGTCTTGCATCAGATATGGATTATTCGCAAATCCTCATAGTCAAGTCATGCGTATATTCTTCTAACAATGCTACATCTTGGGAAACGGAACTAATTAGAGATCCAAACTCTATACCTGAGCACTTGAAAAGAGATATTATAGGCGCAAAGGAGACAGTGATTTTTATTGAAGGTATAAATACCAGCCTTGACGTAGGGCTTTATAAATCTATATTCCCAAATGTATCTCTTATACCCAAAGAAGGTTGTGAAGATGTTGCCACCTCAGTAAGAGGAATTAGAAATAATGATAAGCTTGGTTGGGTAAATGCATTTGGTTTAGTTGATAACGATAACAAAAAAGGTCCAGAAATTGATAGTTTAAAAAGTGACTTCATCTTTACCTTGAAATATCACTCGATAGAATCAATATTTTACCATCCTACAATGATTGGCTTTTTTATAAGGAAGTATGGTGCGATTTTTGAGATCGATGACTCGGTCATGATTCATATTCAGCAAGACATCCTCGAAGTTTTGAACAACGACTCTAAGAAAAAAGACTTATGCAGTCTTGCAGTAAATAAATCCGTGAGGTGGATGTTTAATGAACTAATGCCAAGTCATAGGGGCGGGTTCGAAAATATGGACGTATCAATTAATGCTGGTGACATTTATAACAATGAACTGTCAGTTTATGATGATGCTATTAGAAGAAAAGATTTGAATTTTCTAATTGAGAGATACTCTATCAGGCGTACCGGCGTGATTGATAAAATTACTCGTAGACTAAACTGTTCTAGCAGGGGGTTTTATGAATCCAAAATCATGACCTTGGTGAGAGAGGAGCATGACGCCCGAGATTTTGTCATTCAATGTTTAGATGGGTTATATGAATCCGTGTTTTCATAAAAGACATCCGAGCAAATAACTGCCCGTGTAGCACGGGCAATTTAGGATTTTGAAGAATTTATAACCAAAGCGATTGCTGCTGCCCCCTTCCCGGATGCGGCGGCACAGGTTTAACACTACCAGGTTTCATGATGATCTCAGAAACCGTTTCATGAGATTTAAACGTGCAACTGCAATTGATATTCTGGCACTGGTTATAACGTTCTTTAGTTGTTGCTGATACCTGAAAGCTGCTGCGTGTATGTGCGGCGTTACCGCACAAAGGGCAATTCATCATGACGTCATCTCCAAATCCCAATTGAGATTAATATTATCCAATTTAACCATTTTGAGATAGCACTATTCCATTTCAAGTGAGTCAATTTTCACTTTAAGCTCAATACTTGTCGCGTAGCCGTTTTCCGCGCTCAGGCTGTGCGTCAGTGTTGTGATAATCCATTCCCCTGCATCAATCGGCTGTTTGAACCCGCTGACCTTCACCGGCATTTCCGTATAGAGATCTGCGCGCCCGCGTGCAAGCTGGATAGAGAACGTCGCCACCCCGCGCTGCAGCCGCTCCCACTGCATTTTTGCGGCGCGCTCGGCGTTGGCCCGGTTCGCATAGGTGCGGCTCAGCACTAAGACGTTTTCATCCGTGCCGATCAGATAGTCGCCCTGCTTCGCCTCCGGCTCCTTCTTCTGCGCAGCAGGCTTGCGGCGTTTACGCTTAACCGTGGTTTCCGGCTTCTTCTCCGGTTCGCGGGTGTGCAGCCAGCTTGCGATCACGCCGGTGTAGGCGTCGCGGTCAGCGGCTCCACCACGCGCCGTATAGCGCTGACGGTGCCCTTGTGCTGATGGATATAAAACGCGTCCTTCACCACCTTGCGTTTCACGCTTTCCGCCCAGCTTTCGTCCCAGCGGTCCACCGAAAACGCCCAGGCAAGATAGGGCAGAAAATTTACCGGGCAGGTGTCCGGGTTCCACAGGTCGCGCAGCGGCACGTTCAGCCCGGAAATCCCGCTGCACGCCTGCGCCAGACGGCGCTCCAGTGCGGATGAGCCGGGCGGCAGCAGGCTGTTACTCATGACGCCACCTCGTCGTCCGCCACCGTCACGTCGGTGCCGGTGCAGTTGCCCGCCTGCGTGCGGTCCATGATGATGTCGGCGGCCGGTTCGGTGATTTCCACCCAGTCCACACCGGCCACGCGCAGCACCGCGCCATATGACTCGCGGCGCACGCTGCGGCCCAGCTTTTTCTGCTCGTTGAGGTAGGCGGTAAGCCGCGCGTTTGCCGCCTCAAGACAGGGCGCGGCGGCCACGCCGTCAAACAGGTGCAGCTTTGCCTGCACGCGGTAGTCGTTGATGGTTGCAGGCTGAACCGTCACGCGGTCCGCCACCGGGCGCACGCTTTCGTCATTCAGCGCTTTGTCCACTGTATTCAGTAAATCAGCGGCTGCCGTGCCGTTGCCCTCCCGGCTCAGCACGGTGACCAGCACCGTCGCCGGTGACGGGCTGATGGCGGACACGTCTTGCACCCGCCCGTCCGCGCTTCTCGCGTGAAACTCATAAGCCGCCGTCGGACCGGCAACAGATAATCCCTCAAACGCCTCCGGCACCCGCACGCGCAGCGCGTCGTCTGATTTCATCACCGCCTCAACGGGCGGCACGGCGTCCGGGTTGGCCGGGGTGATGGTCAGGCGCTGCACGTTACTGCGTGCGGCCAGCTGATCAAGGTCGCTGCCCAGCGCATAAGCCACCATCACCGCCTGCGCCGCCTCGTTGATGCGCTGGCGCAGCAGGATTTCCCGGTACACGCTTTCCTGTAAGCACTTCACAATCGGATCGGATTCCAGCGCCAGCACGCGGCGCATGGCGGCCTGCTCTTCCACCGGATAGAGCGCAATCAGTTCTTCTTTGCGCTCGGTCAGCAGCGTTTCAAAGTCCGGCACCTCGATCACTTCCGGTGCGGGCAGCTGCGAAAGGTCAATTACTGCCACTGTTCACCCCCGTAGGCACTGACATTGCCAGCGGTGAGCCGTCGGCGCGCTGGCCGTTCAGTTCAACCACCATGGAACCATCAAAGGCGCTGGTTATGTTCAAAGAACTGAGGCGGATACGCGGCTCCCAGCGGCTCAGCGCCGTGTACGCTGCCGCCATCACCTGAAGGCGCACCACGTCGTTCTGCGGCTGGTCAATCAGCACCGACAACAGCGAGCCGTATTCACGACGCCCGATGCGGCTGCCTTCCAGGGTGATCAGGATGTCGCGCGCGCTCTGGCGGATGTGTTCGGTGTCGGTGATGGCTTCGCCCGTGTCGCGGTTCATGCCGAGATACATCATTGCGGGCCTCCTGATATATCGCCGCCGGACTTCACTTTGTCGTGTGCGTGCTTGTCAGCAATCACACCGTTTGAACTCATATCGCCGCCGCCCTGCGTCACCGCGCCGTTCATCACGGTCTGGCTGTTAATCAGCATCCGGCTGGCGTCAACGCCAAGCTGATCGGTGATCAGCTGAATGCCGTCGGCGGCCTCAATGCGCACGCTTTTGATGTTCTTAATCAGCAGCTGGCCGGTGTCCGGTTCGTACTGGAACCAGCCGCCGTCGTTGAACACGGTGGTGCTGCCGTTCTCTGAATAATCGGGCGGCGGGAAGGCATCGGAATAAATGGCCGGCAGCGCGAAGGCAGTTTCGAGATTGCCGCCGAGGCTCAGCAGCACAACCTGCTCGCCGATGGAGGGTTGCCACCACGTGCGCGTTTTACCGGCGCGGCATGTGAGCCAGTTAATCCAGTTGGTTTCCAGTTGGTTTCAAGGTCGCCCGTTTTCACCCGGCACAGCCAGTTAACCGGGTCCACCTCGGACACAATGCCGGTGCGGATCAGGTTGGTGATAAGGCGCATGATTTCGGTGAGTTGTGAGTTCATACAGATAGATTGCCAACTATTTAACACATTTATGAGTGTGCTAAATTGTGTGAATTACTACACAATTAATGAGGAAGAAATGGGAATCCCAGCGCGTAACATCAGTTCAAATTTGAATGAAAATCAAAAGCTATGGCGTTACATGTCACTTGATAAATTAATTGACATTTTACATAAGAAAAGATTGTATTTTTCTGCTGTCGGTAATTATACGTTTGATCCACATGAAGGTCTTCTGCCTAAATCTTTAAGACAAGAACTGGCAGCTTTATTCAGCGGGAATATTACTTTGCCAAATGAAAACGTTAAATTTGAGGAAATGATCTCATTAATACTTTCAGCTTTTACAGTTAATTGCTGGCATCAAAATGATGGCGAATCCGAAGCCATGTGGAAATTATACTCTGATTTGAATAAAGGTGTGGCCATACAAACGACAGTTAAGTCACTCTCTGATTCGATAACTTCTGAATTGAGCGACAAAATTCTTTTTAGTGATGTTCATTACGTCGATTTAAATAATAATGTAAATTTAAACTTGGGATTTAATTCTTTCAAATTAATACCCGCATTCAAACGCCTTGCATTTCAGCACGAACGAGAGGCGCGACTAATATATTCCCACCCTATCGAAAAAGGCATGGAAAAATTCCGAGATAAATCACCTGCCACGATTGATGTTAATCCATCATTGCTTATTGAAAAGATTTACATATCACCATATGCAGAAGAGCCTTTTCCAAGTAGCGTGGAATGTGTATTAAAAATGTTTGGTATCTCGGATGACAAAATTGTTAGATCTGATCTTTTAACTGTTGATGAAAGTTTAAGAAAACTTTTTTGATCACAATTCATTATTGAGCCATTTGGTTAAAATATCCTCGACGTGTAATTTCGTGTCGTCATTTGCTCCAAGTAATTGACGCGCAGAGTACTTAACTACAGTGCCACGTCGATTCACCCGATCCCGCAGCCCATAGTGATGCACGCGGACTAGCCTTTGCACGTTCGGCGTAAATTCAATGACCGCTTCATTTGCGGTTGCCTGCGCCTTGAGATACTTCGCCGTTTTCAGCTTCGCAAACATCTTACGGCGAATGCGTCCTGATTTAGTGCGTGCAGTGACGCGTCGCGGTTCCCACGCCATGCCGTCCGGGCTGCGCTGCATGGTGATGTTGTTCTGCTGAATGCGTCGCACATCGCGCGCCACTTCGCGCAGCATCTTTGTGCGCATAGCCGGTTCAAGCTGCGACAGCAGCACACCCAGCCACGCCTCAACTTCATGTAACTCAGCCACGGCGCACCGTCCAGCCTTCCTCGTCATCGTTTGGCGCTTCCGGTTCCGGTACGGCCTCAACCGACATCACGCCGTCAACTTCCTTCACGATCACACGTTCTGTGAGCTTCAGGTTCATGCTGATGTCGCAGCGGTCATTGCCGAGAATATCCGCCTCAAAAGTAAAAAGCCGCTCGCGCTCGGTGGCGTTCTGCAGGGCGTCCGGTTGGTTGACGCCAAGCCAGAATAAAACGGGCGCCATAAGCAGATTCTGATCGCCGGTGAAGTCCGTCACCACAACGTTCAGAGTGTAGCGGTACTCCCACGAAATCGACGTGGCAGAGGTGGCAACCACCGCGCCATTGTCCACGAACAGATGCAGTCGATCCGGATTGTCGGCCACGTAAGGCACGGCTTTATTCAGGGCGTTTCGCAAGGACTGCGGCTTGTTCATCGTCTTTATCCTGACAGCTGATGATGGTGTCGACCTTGTCGGCGCAGGCCGCCCATGCGGCCTCGGTGTCGTCCAGCTGCGCCAGCAGGTCGCCATCACGGCGCGGCGCGGCTTCGTCCAAGCGGCACGGGGTGATTCGCGGACAGCCACTCACGGTAAGACTGACCTCCGGTGAGGACCGGTCGCTGGCGCAGCCGGATAACAGGATCAGGCAAAGGGGCATCAGCCCAGCGGCGAAGCTCGTCATTTTCACGTTTGAGTTCCTCAATGGTGCGCTGCCGGTCACGCAACAGCGTGCCGTTCTGCTCGGCGGCGGCGTAAAGCTGCGTCTGCGCCCGGCTGCTGGTTTGCGTCAGAATGTTGAGGGCAATCAGCTGGCCGTTTTTCTGCGACAGCTTTTTACCCTGCGCGGCTAAGTCCTTCACCTGCTCGTCGATTTTGTTGTGGGCGGTGCTAAGTCGCCACGACTGCACGCCAAGCGCGGCAATCAGAACGAGAACAATCGCCGTCAGCGCGCGCATCATGCTGTTACTCCTTTTAAGCACCATGCCAGCTCACGCTGTCGCCGGTTATCCAGCCCCTGATTAAATACGCCTTTCACGTATACCCAGCGCGGCAGCTGATAGCAGGCATCGCTCCAGCGCTGCTGTTTGATAAGTGCCACCATGGTTGAGCCGCAGGCGTTGCCGGTGCCGACGTTAAACGCCAGCGACACCAGCGCGTCGTAGACCGGCTGCGGCATGGAAACCGCAGCGCAGCGCGCCAGCGCCGCCTCAACGCGTAACACGTTAGTGATGAAATTCCCCGCCGCCTGCCGCTCGGTGATGGTCCGGCCCGGTACCACGCCGACGGTGTTACCTATGCCGTCGGTCCATTTTCCCGCGTCGCACAGGTACGGCTTCAGGCGGCAGCCCTCATAATCGGCGATCAGCTTTAGCCCCTCGACGGAGGTGTGCAGCTGCTGGAAACCCGGCAGCGTCGCGGCGATATCCGTTCTGGTCCGGCGGCCTGTTCAACCGGGGCCGCGCCAAGGCAGATCGCGTGGACATTGACCTTTCGCACATAAACCTGTCGCCGGGCCGCTTCTGCGATGACGGCCAGTTCCGCCAGATTGTCACCGTTGAGGACGCCGTGCGCGGCGGCTGTAACCTGTTTGACCTCGACCAGCTGCGCCTCGAATACAGCCCGCCGGAATACCAGAACCTGCTGATGTGCGAATTTGTGGACGATCTGGCGTCCGTGTTCCCGCTGCAGCTGCTGCAGAAGTGCATGGTGGACAGCTGGGAAATCTGGAGCGACTTCGAAGCGCTGGCGCTGCGGCCGTTCGGCTGGCGTGAAGTGTGGATCGGTTATGACCCGGCGAAGGGTACGCAGAACGGCGACAGCGCCGGGTGCGTGGTAATCGCCCCGCCTGCCGTGCCGGGCGGCAAGTTCCGCATTCTGGAGCGCCACCAGTGGCGCGGTATGGACTTCCGCGCGCAGGCCGAGTCCATCAAAAAGCTGACGCAGCAGTACAACGTGACCTATATCGGCATCGACTCCACGGGCGTCGGCCTCGGCGTGTACGAGAACGTGAAGATGTTTTATCCGGCGGTGAAGGAGTTTGTTTATAACCCGAACGTGAAAAACGCCCTGGTGCTGAAGGCGTTCGACATCATCAGCAGCGGGCGCCTGGAGTTCGACGCCGGACATCTCGACATCGCGCAGTCGTTCATGGCAATCCGCCGCGCCACCACGGCCAGCGGCAACCGCCCGACCTACGAAGCCAGCCGCAGCGAAGAAGCAAGCCACGCCGATCTGGCGTGGGCGACCATGCACGCGCTGGCAAACGAACCGCTACAGGGCGAAGCCGCCCATACCGGCAACATTATGGAGATTTTTTAAATGAGCAAACGCAGGAACCGCACGCACGCGCAGACCGTGCAGCAGCAACAGATGACCGGCGGCCCGGCGGCAGAAGCGTTCACCTTTGGCGACCCGGTACCGGTGCTGGACCGCCGCGAGCTGCTGGATTACGTGGAATGCGTGGTTATGGACAGGTGGTATGAACCGCCGGTGAGCTTTGACGGGCTGGCGCGGACGTTCCGCGCCGCCGTACATCACAGCTCGCCAATCAACGTGAAGCGTAACATCCTGACCAGCACCTTCATCCCTCACCCGCTGCTGAGTCAGCAGGCGTTTAGCCGCTTTGTGCAGGACTATCTGGTGTTCGGCAATGCTTATCTGGAGAAGCGCACCAACAGGCTCGGCGGCGTGCTGGCGCTTGAGCCGGCACTGGCAAAATTCACGCGGCGCGGCACCGATTTAGACACCTACTGGTTCGTGCAGTACGGCATGAACACGCAGCCCTACGAGTTCACTAAAGGCAGCGTGTTTCACCTGATGGAGCCGGATTTAAACCAGGAGGTTTACGGCCTGCCGGAATACCTTTCGGCGATCCCATCCACCCTGCTAAACGAGTCGGCAACGCTGTTTCGTCGCAAATACTACCTTAACGGCAGCCACGCCGGTTTCATCATGTACATGACCGATGCCGCGCAGAATCAGGAAGACGTGAAAATATCCGCCAGGCGATGAAAAGCGCCAAAGGGCCGGGCAACTTCCGCAACCTGTTTATGTACTCGCCGAACGGGAAGAAAGACGGGATCCAGATTATCCCCCTGTCAGAGGTGGCGGCTAAGGATGAGTTTCTAAATATCAAGAACGTTAGCCGCGACGACATGATGGCCGCACACCGCGTGCCGCCGCAGATGATGGGGATTATGCCGAGTAATGTAGGGGGGTTTGGGGATGTTGAGAAGGCTAGCCGAGTGTTTGTGCGCAATGAGCTTATTCCATTACAAAAGAGGTTGTATGAATTTAACCAATGGATTGGGCAAGAAATTATTAAATTCGCGCCTTATAATATGAATGAAGACTAATTAATTAAACCTGAGCCGATATGGGCTTAGGTTTAATCGCAAAGGAAAACAAAGAATTACAAATCAGGATCAGCGGGTTTGTGATAGAAGTTAATGGGATAGTGCAGAACTTCATACTCCAAACCAGACACTGTATGCGTATGATTGCTAATAAGAACTAGACTATTTTGAGGGCACACTTTGACAGAAAAGTCTTTATGTAAATGAATTCTTGGTGCACTTTTTTCAACATGTTTTTTCCATTTATCAATCATATTCTTACAGCTTGCATTGTCTGTGTAAATAATCAGACCACCGCTTTGTGCATGAACGGTCCCGGTGCTGTACCTTTCAGTTAGCTGTCCATAACCTTTAAACAAGTACGCATAACCACTTGTGTGTTTTTTTGCCTCTCCGTGCCAAGTGAAGTTTGCAAAATTTAAAGTTATGTCACAATGACCTCTTTCATTAACTTCATGAGAGGCTTTAAAACCTAAAGTTTCATCTTCAAGCAACGCCATAAGATGAAGAGTTAAAGCATCCTCTCCAAACTCATATTTCATTTTGTTTACTTGAGCTTCAAACTTCCTAATAGCTTTATCAAGCCTTTTTCTTATTAGGCTTTTAAAACCATCGTAACTATTAGAAGCGATCATTGCCATTCGAAGAGTATTATCAATACTTTGAAGCTGCATATCTTTCTCAAGGTCTTCGAGACTCATTCCTGACATAAATCACCCTTCATTTCCATCAAAGGTTTACTAGGTACAAAAAATGGAAAAATATATTTTTTGTAGTTGTATATTAAATCCCCAGTAAATGGGTGTTGGAAGGAACCTAACTCGTAAGCCTCTTCAACATCCTCAGCACGGACATCAGTTTGATTATTCAGTTCGTCGATAAAGACATATTTCAAATTAAGAATATGCACTTCGGGATTGCAAAGTATTTTCAATGAATCAGAAAAGCACCTCATCTTGAGACCACTTTCATTAAAATACTCACGAATATCCATATAACTCAGAAAAATATTATTTTTCCTATTGTTAAACTGGCAGGACTTCATGCTTTCGTTGAAGACAAACTTGTAAAGACACAGGGCAGTGTAAGCCAACTCTTTATCTTCTCCAGAAAGAGAATTAATTAAATCAGTTGTTTTAAACTGCCCATGTCTTTCCATAATTAACTCGTAAATTATAATATAAATTTAGTTAAAGTTTCAAAATCGCTTCGGGTAATGCAGTTATTTATAATAGCATAGGTCACGGGAGATGTCTTTCCTCCACTCAAATAACGCCTGAGCGTGCCAGGAATCAAAAGTTCAAGGTTATCATAGAGCTGCAAGTCAGGATTTGATCTCTCGATCCTTATTCCAATTCGGTATAATCCGATTTTACCTGAAGCCTTTATCCCCGCAACATTAAAAATGTCATCTCTTAAATCCTTTGAGCTGTCACTTTTCTTTTCCTTATGAGAAGTGCCTTCACGAGTGTGGAATGAAAGATCAAAAACTCTATAGTCGAGTGAATTATAGGGAGCTAGGGTTTGTTCGCAAATTGGTTCAATTAGTGAGAAAAAGTCCTTTTCAGAATAATCAAGATTACGCCCTAAATAATCTGAAAACTTACGCAGCACAACACTTTTAGGGAAAAGGCTGTCACTTGCTGAGATACCACCAGAAAGATCAATCATTATATTGATTTTTTTGGAGACGAAATCAATCATACAAGAGTCAAAGCACTGCTTTTTTATCTTTTTCTTGGCAATAATTTCATCATAATCTTTAAAACCGGGGACAGTCGACGGAGGGAGAGTTTCCCTTATCAATTGATCTCTAACTGAACTAAATAAAATTAGTGATTGAGTTTTATTGTTACTATAGTGCAATAGCTCCAATTCATTCTTTTGAGTCTTTGAAAGAGATGACTCATCAATTAATACATCTGAAATTTTATTTTTTTGCTTTTTTCCTAACCATTCTTTTTCAATATTAATTTTGATAATTTTCAGGTCGGCATCATCAACCGAAATTGAGTAAAGGGCTTTATCACCATACAGAAACTGACTAAATAATAGGTCATTAATCTTATCAATGGTTCTTGCAAATTTTTGCGGCTTAGAGGATTTAAGATCATCCATAGCAGTCAAAATTTTATCTATTGTTTTTTCTTTACCATGTCCACTTGAAAGGCCAAGTGAAGAAATGATAGGACGAACAACATTCCAAGGAAATCTATTTAATAAACAACGAATTAAAACAATTTCTTTGTTAGTAAGATGGTTTAATCGATTAATTGACGCATTCATTTATACAGTCCGATGTAAAGAAATGTTAATGTTTGCATGTATTTATATTACAGAATTGTCTGAAAAAAAAGCATTTTTATTGAAACTAAAAAGATGCTTCCTTGAGTCTTAGAAATTTTCCTTACCTCTGATAAAACGTATCGTTGCGCGCGCTCGTACCCCCGCCACGCCTGCCCGCTTTATGATGCGGTTTTCATGCACCTGCATGACCTTAACGAAAGCCCGCCAGAACTGGCGGGCCTAGGGTAAAGCGATCCTTTTCGGATCATGCGAATTCATGCGGCATAGTCATGCACGCTTCACTCCAGTTTGAAGTCGTCCACCAATTCGGGCTTATGAGTGCCAATACCTTCCAATGCATCCATAAATTCCATGCCCTGTCGCAATGAAACGGGATAGGGAATCTCGAACATAAAAACAAAGTCGTAGGTCTTGCCCAGCCAGTAGCCCCCGCCACATTCTTTTGGTCGTTGGAAAAACACCCATCCGCCGGGTTTGTAGTAAGTGAGAACCTCACCCCGGTAAACGATCTGGAATTTTTCGGGACTTTTAGCCATAACCTAACGCCTCGTAACTCTCGTAATGTTCGGACTCACCTTCCCTTAGCATTTCCGGTTAAATTTTTGCTCTTACCCGATCACGTTTTCGCTGTGTGTAGCACCGGCATAAACTATTCAGAAGCCTGCATCATGCGTGAATACTCGTGGCTTCTGACTTTTCGCATCAGTTCATCCGTCAACTCTGAAACCCACTGAATGGCGAGCTGCTTCTCGTCATCAGTGCAATCACTGGCTGCAACAAGTTTCATAAATAAATCAATACGCTGGAGCTTCATCGACTCCAAAAAATAATCCTGCATAATCCCTCCGCACAATGGACTACTGGTTATGCGTACAGTATATTATGAGCTTCGGAATGTGAAATGTTTTTTACCTTCCGTGAGAAATCCTCTGGATTAATCAGATGGTTATCTTTTGCTCCTGTAGCCTGCCGTTTCGGTAAAACAGCCGCATTCGCGCGCCAGCATTCAGGCTACATCCTCTGGAAAGGAGGCTAATTTCTTCATCATGTCCCTCAAAACCACGGGCTTTTAGTTCCAGCTCTAACCGCCGGCGCTCTGGCCCCGTACAGTTATTGACAGAACTCCAAGGGGCGGCGATGCCGCCAGAAGGACCAGCCTCCGCTGACGCGTCGGCTAATTTGGCAACGGCTTCCCACTTCACCAGACGCGTGAATACTTCAGAATCTTGATAGTGAGGCGAGTAGATGCCTTGAACGCGCTGCACGTCCTCCGCGTATTCGTTGCCCATTTCGGTAATCTCGTAGCAAAGGCGGATCACCAAGTCATCACGTGCGACCAGCGGACCACCCTGCGCCATGGTGTAAGACGCCCAGCAGCTGGCAACGGAAGCAGACGCCAGCACGGCGTCCATCTTCTCGTTTGGTAGGCGCGTATCGCCGAGACGGCGCAACTCTCGCCATACAGTGACCGGCGCACCGCCAATCTGCTGAAACTGGCGGATGCGCCAGCGAGACGCCCACGCACAAACGGCTTTCGCCATATCACGCATGTTTGAGCCGGTTTCATCATCCTTTTCGCCGTCCATTGCAAAGCCGTCGATATTTTTGGAGATGTATTTAGCGATGTAACCCGTGGCGCTGCCTTTGGTGGGATCGATAGGCTCAGCGTGAAAACGCGCTTTGCGCGCCTGCGGCGTGCTCAGTTCGTCGGCATCTTCTTTGCAGGCGTGCTCACGCATGATCTGCTGCACACGCTCGCGATGTTTCGGCAGCATAAACAGCAGCATGTGCCGGTGTGGCGTGCCGTCGTGATGAGGCTCCACAACACGGAAGCCGTAAACATGGATTTCTGCGCGGGACAACGCGGCGCGGATGCGCGCCCAAACACGACACAGATAGCGCTGTGTATCACGCGGGCTTGATCCATTCCACTTGGTAATGAAACCGCCCTGGCTGTAAACGGAGTGATAGCGCGACGGTGCGGTGATCGTATAAAAATCCCCTACGCAGCCGGTATCATTGGCGATATCTTCAAAGCCGCGCATTCTGGTCATTAGCTCGCGGCGGCGCATGGCCGGGTTCGCGGTGCTGCGGTTGATCATCTCATCCATCGCGACACGATCACCGGTTTCTTTGTTCATCAGGTCGTATCTTTTGAAGAACTCGCGATTGCGTTTCTTCTGCTCAACCCATTCCGCCATTATGCCGCGTGAAACGTAAGGCGAAGCAGATTTTTGCACCTGCCCAACGGCGATTGCCATGTGCTCGCGCTGGAGATCGCGCATCTGTTTAAGACGGCCGCGCCACCATTCAGGCGCCATCATGCGCAATAAACCGGATTGCGCCTTGCGCAGACTCAGTTCACCTTTGCAGGCTTTGAACTCCGCCCAATATGGCGGCTGCGTGCCGGTCAATGCGGCCAGCTCAGCAACGTAGCGATAAGCAATGCAGGTTATGCTCTGCTCGTCCGCTTCATGCGGCATTGAGGTTTTATCGACTAACTCAGCCAGGCTGAGCGAAAGATAGGATGCAACTTTATAAGCCAGATCGCGCACGTCCTGCCGGTCAAGCGTGGGCAGACGATCAAGCTGCTTTATGAACGGCAGCTCATGTTGAGCGGCTTCATCAAGACGATAGCGACTGCGAACCAGCTGCAGGCGTGGCAATACGTTCTGGCCGATAGTCTGGCGCAGAAACGCATTGGCCCGACGGCGGCCATTATTCGCTGAGAGGATTTTGCTGTAGCGATCGGCAAAGTAACCGGCCAGATAATCCGGCATGTTTTGCAGATACTGGCTGCGCCAATTGTGGTCCTCTGGATTCACATTCCAGAGACGGCGCTCAGAAAGGGACATATCCGCCGGAGCGGACATGCCAAAGCCTTCACGCCGCAGCTGATTTACGGCGTGATATTCACCAGTAAGGAGGTCAGTAAGGCTTTCAGACATGCGCGGCCTGAAGTTCAGCCAGCTCTTGCACTGCAGCCTCGACCAACTCAGCAATGCGGCGAGTTTCCGCCACAAAGGCCGCAGTTGTTTTCATCTGGCCGCGCAAAACACGGAGAGCAATTACATCAGCAGCCAAATCGCGCATGAGGAGCACTGCCGACTCATATACTGCCATGGTTTGCGGCACGCGTTGACGAACGCCATCAATCTCAAGCCAGCTGAATTTCTCCAGCACCAACTGTTGCGGCTTGCCCGGCTCACTGGATTTCAACGCGCGCACTGCATAGCGATCATCAACCTGGACTCTCAAAGCGCGGCACCTTTGTAATGCACGCTTTTCAGTTCGCTAATCTCTTTGCAGGTAACGCATAGCTCGACACCCGGCAACGCTCTGCGACGCGCTTCGGGGATAGCTGCATCGCATGACAGGCAGAAAAACTCACTTGCACCTGCAGGACGGTGAATAGCCGTTGCCAGATTGCGCGCCAGTTCTTCCTGGACGCGCTGCTGAACCAGATCCATTGAGTCGGCCATTAGTGCAGCTCCCGTGATTGGTTCTCGAAGCGTGCGGATTCTTTATCCAGCAGTTCGATAATTTCAGCGGCTGACATTTCTTTGTTTCTTGCGTGAATCGCTAATGCTGCCAGGCGAACGGATACGGCCAGCGCATCATCTGATCGCTGCTCACTTTTGGCCTTACTCAGCATCGCGTTTAGCACTTCTGCATCGGCTTCAAAATTTCGGGTTTCAATATTTCGCATTTAACTTTCTCCAGAATTTGGGCAAAAAAATGCCCGGCGGGTTTACGCCATTCATTTTTTTGGTTTCATTAATTTGGTAGCGTTAGCTTCTTAGGAAATAAACTCACGACTGCGCGAAAGTGATTCATTGCACCTATCAGCGCGGTAATTTCGTCACTCGTCAATTCACTGTATTCAACGTTGTGACGTTCTTTATTGATGTTTGCCAGAAAGAAAATGGCACTCATCGCCCGGTTATTTTGTTCGTACTGTGGATCACGAGTATTACGCATTTTACTGATGAACCGCTTTAGCTCATTACCGCAATCGCCGTACATCATGTTACGAAGTGCGGCAATATGATTAAGCGCGCTAACTCGCTGCCCAGCGCTCATTTGAACAGTGATGCTTTCAGCTTTGTAAGCCATGTCGCTTTTGTCCTGTTGCCAGTTAAACCTGCCAGCAATTCGGCTTGAGAGTGTGCCGGGTGCCAGCGCCTGCCATTTTCAGCTGCAATCCAGCCGTGACCGAATGCGTGTGAAGGGCTTTGCCGTTTTAGAAGCGGTGCCACTGAAAACGCCATAGTTAAACAACCCCTATCGATGCGCCGATCCCGCTTAACACATCTGCAGTGCCAGCCATTGCAGGGTTTGAATGCACGCGCGTTTGAACAGCTATCGCAGCTAACGTCAGGCAGCGAATGCCGGCATTAACGTTCTGCACAAATCCACGCCTGCAGGCCGAGGTAAATTTCTTCTGACTCACAACCCCCGCGGCTAACTGCCCGACTTCGGCGGTAGCTTTGAGGACATAAGCCGGTAAGTTCTCCTGAGCGATTTCGTTTACCGGCACGCATGGCAGGCATTGCAGTTGAGCCAATGCGCCATCAACCAGCGTTGAGTCTTCCGTCAGGTCAGTCAGAATTAGCATTTCACGAACGGTAAGCTGATGGAGCTGATCCGGGTTTAGCTTGTTACGGATGGTTTGCGGATTAAGCCCCGCTTTTTTAGCCAGCTGGATGATGTTGTGCTTTGCGGAAAACGCGCGGCACGCTTCATCAAAATGGCTTTGTGTGGAGACACTGAAATCAAACATGCTTAATACCTCACGTTATCCCAATATGGATGCATCAAGCCTGCATTGTGATTTCATGACCGGCTGCTGCTTCGATAATCAGGGCAAGCATGTTGATTTCGATGAGGCCGTTAACCCCATCCTTATTCCTGATAGGTAGGCGGTTTTCGCGGTACATCTGGCGAAAAGTCCCTTTCTTGTAACCTGTGCGACGGCAGAACTCTTCGACAGTAATGTACGGTTCTGAAATCACGAGATTGATTGATGGGCGCATTGAAAGTTTACGGGTCATGATGCACTATCCTCTGTTGAGTTCTAGCCAACTCTATTCATCACTATTAAACACGTCTTGATACGACGAGTGAATATTAGGATCACAAATTGGAAAGGTCAACGAAAGATTTTACGAGTCGTAAAGCTCCAACATTACCAGAGGGTGGTAAAGATCCCATTGAGCGCATCGTTCAGGCATACGGTTTTGCATCTCGACAGGCGCTGTGTCGGCACTTAGATGTGTCTCAAAGCACTATGGCTAACCGCATAATGCGTGGGAACTTTCCTGCTGATTGGGTTCTGATTTGCTCGATGGAAACCGGCACTTCCCTTGAGTGGCTGACATATGGACGCGGTGATTCGAACATCACAAATCAAGATCAGCCATCAACCAAAATCGAACTCAGAAAAATCACAAATGGGAACTTTTCATCATCTGATTGGGTTGAATATGACGCTCAGCTCTTACCAAGTGATGTTAAAGCCCCACTGTTAGTACATTTCGAGAAACAGAATTACCTAGTTGATATGACCGCCGCAGAAATCACCGACGGGCTGTGGCTCATCGAGATTGATAAGCTCATTAGCGTTAAAGAACTGTACCGTTTTCCCGGCGGGCGCATCCGCGTTGAGAATGGAAAAGCCTCATTTGAATGCAAGGCAGACGACATCAAGGTCTTGGGCAAAGTCGTTGCCCGCACTGAGTACCTCTAAAGGCAAAGCATGGCGATAAACAAATTACCCAACGGGAAATGGCAGGCACAGGTTTTTCCAAACGGCCGTGACGGCAAAAGGATTCGCCGCCAGTTTGCGACGAAGGGTGAAGCACAATCTTATGAGAAGTTCGTAAAAGAACAGGCTCAAGATAAGCCCTGGCTGGGAGAGAAAGCAGATAAGCGGCGGGTAATTGAGCTGGTTGAATTGTGGTTCAACACGCATGGCATTACGTTAGCGGATGGTGAGAAGCGGCGAACCACAATGGCGTTCGCCTGCGAGGCTATGGGAAACCCACTCGCAACCGAGTTTAACGCAAAGATTTTTGCGTCTTATCGCGAGCAGCGGTTAAGCGGGAAGATCACCCGCTCCAGCAGAGTGAAGACGGTTACGCCGCGTACGGTGAATTTAGAGCTGGCATATTTTAGGGCGATGTTTAACGAGCTACGCCGGTTAGATGAATGGACCGCACCGAATCCGTTAGAGAACGTGCGCGAGTTTAAAATCAGTGAATCGGAGATGGCGTATCTCACCATTGAGGAAATCAGAACCCTCCTCTCCGAATGCGAGAACAGCCGATCCAAAGACCTGACGACAATTGTAAAAATCTGCCTGGCAACTGGCGCACGATGGAGTGAGGCCGAAGGCTTGAAGGGCAACCAAATCCGCACCGGTCAGATCATCTACGTGAAAACTAAAGGCAAGAAAAACCGCGCGGTGCCGATAACTGAAAAATTACAGGCTGATCTGCCATCCAGCAGGAAAGCGCAGGTGCTCTTTAAACCTTGTTACTCAGCCTTTAGAAAGGCTATGCAACGCGCTGGTATCGAGACACCTGCAGGGCAGCTTACGCATGTTTTGCGCCACACCTTCGCGTCTCACTTCATGATGAATGGTGGCAACATCCTTGTGCTTCAGCGAATATTGGGACATACAGATATTAAGGTGACTATGCGGTACGCACATTTTGCACCGGATCATTTGTCGGAAGCAATGTTGCTTAACCCATTAAACTTCGTGGAGCTATAATTATTATGAAATGTGAGCTTATTCATAATACTCAACCTCCAAATCACACTGAATCTATTTTTCAATTAAAATCATAATATAGATAACGAACTAAATAACAAATCCCTTTAAGCACTAAAGATTCAATAATATGATTAATACGTCGCGCCATAGAAAATAGAAACTTAGCAAATAGCGAAACCTTGATTCATCAGAGTATATGGTCATCAAAATTATTAAGGAGAAAAATGTTAAACTCTAAAGACATTATAAATTCCTCAAAAGATTATTTTATTTTAGTAGGAAAAAATGGAAGCGGCAAAAGTAGGCTGCTGCACAATTTAGCTGAAGAGTTTCACGATTCAGGATACACTACAATTGCAGTTTCAAATACTCTTTTTGATAAATTTCGAACTCATCAAAAAAGCCTAAACTACAACTATATCGGCAATAAACTTGGTAGGAATTTTCCTGCTCAAGCGATCAAAAAAACTCTTTCCACTAAAAGTAAGAATAAAGTCAATAGCATATTTTCAGTTTTAGACCATATAGGATATGAACAGACAATTGGAATTTCAGTGAAATTCAAGAAAAAATTCAAAGATGCAATAAGATATAATAAAAACTCAGCAGGCGATTACTATCCAATTTTCTTTGATAGCAGCGATGAAGAAATACCTGATGAGCTTAAAATGGCCATAGATAAAGCTATTCATCAGATAAACTACGGTTACAGCGCTTTAGTTTGGCTAAATAATCAAAGCAATGTATTTTATGAAGGTAATTTCGACGCCTATTTGCTTTTACTAAAGTTCGAAAAAATTTTGAAAAAGGCAAAAATAATATCAGGAATAGAAGTTTTTTTGAGAAAAGGAAAAACGTCATTTCCACTGAGTTTTGCAAGTTCAGGAGAACTATCTTTTATAGCATTACTTGTACATATTGCTTTTTGTGCAAATGACCGCTCATTTATTTTTATCGATGAACCTGAGAATAGTCTTCACCCTCAATGGCAAAGGGAGTATTTCGACCTTCTGAAGGGAGCTATTGGATACAATCGATGTAAAGTTATTGTAGCAACACATTCACCTCTTATTATATCTTCTGTTTCAGAAAAGAATGAAGTGGCAATTTTCAAGAGAGAAAATGACTTTTTTTCCAGAGTTGTATCTTTTAGTGATAATGCTGAAGAGTTATATATTGATTATTTTGACACGCTGACACCTAAGAACAGAGCCTTATCAAACCGATGTGTAGATATCATTGATAAATTTACAAGCGGTGAAATATCATTAAAAACTGCAAGAGAACGTCTTGCGGAATTTCAAGACATGGCAAATGACATTGCTCAAGAAAAATTCCTTATTGGTGTTGGTGAGTTAATTTCAAAAGTTGCCATTAAGAAAGGGATTGAATAATGAATAACATTTCATTTCTAGAAGAGGAAAGAGTCTTAATGGCAAACGCTATCGAGCAAGGCCATACATTCTGGAGTGATGAGTCTCTTGGTGATCTTAAAAGAAAAATAAAAAATCACCTTAGACAAAATCAGCAGGAATGTTGTTGTTATTGTTCTCGTAACATTGACGATGAATTTAACATGGTACTTGACATTGAGCATATTATTCCAAAATCAAAAATCAAGTCAGAAATGTTTGAGATGATGAATTTGGCAGTATCTTGTAAAAGATGCAACATGAGAATTAAAGGTGAGGATGTTTCTTTTATTGAGGGAGATTTTGAAGATTTCAAAGCTTCTGAAAATTATTATCAAACCGATTGTTATAAGTTTATTCATCCCAACATTGATAATTGGGATGAAAACTTAATATATTTAGTGGCTCAAGTTAATAGAAGAAAAATTGTTTATTATAATGTAATGCCCGGAAGTGCAAAAGGGGAATTTACCAAAAAATATTTTGAGCTCGATAAAATTCAAGCTAATACATTTGATGAGGCACAGGAAGCTACAGGTAGAAAAGAACCCTTTGACCCGAAAATTGCTGAACAGTTTTCAAATCTCGTCAATTCAATGTTAGGTTAAAGTAAATTAAAGCTAAGAAAATTCAACAGCTATTAATCTATAACTATTATTAAGGCGAATTTTACAAACCCTTTAAAATAAAAAATCATTGAGAGTTACATCAAAAAACTGTTCAAAATGGAGTTCTTAAATTAGAGATAAAATATGTATAACTTAAATCCTGTTCTAAAATTGTACTTATCATTTAAGTGAAATCTTCTATTGATGATTGGCAGCAAAGTGGCAGCAGAGCTCAACGCTATGTGCCACTTTTCATCACTATTTGGCCTAAAGAAAACATAAAAATCAGTAAGTTACTGATTTCAATCATTTCGAATTGGGACTCATAATCGCTTGTTCGGTAGTTCAAGCTTAGCGAAGGTTGCCAATTACTTATTTACTTAGGTCACCATTTAGAGAGATGACTTTGTTATTTAGATTTCAATAATGGCGATAAAATGGCGGTGCTTTTTCCAGATACTGTTTAAAATTCACTGCCCCTGCCCGCTTTGACTTAATAATATTAGTCTTACCAGCCTTCCAGACCCCTGCTTCCTCACGCTGCTATTGTGTTAACAACCGCCTCTTAAAGACAACGACATCAGAAGCCGCCTCGCTAACACAACATGCACCCTCTGCCACAGAACCACAGAACCACAGAACCACACATTTTGCACACCAGTCACAACACATCCCAGTGACTGCCAGCCGCTTAGCTGCTAAATTACCCATTCAAAAAACTATTCATCTATCTATTCATAAAGTGATTCAACACCATGTCTACGCATGCGGAAACCGTACGCCAGCTTCTCTATAGCGGACCGATGACAGCAAGGCAACTCATTGAAAAAATTGGCATAAGCCAGCCTACGCTTTCCCGTGCGATTAGAGAACTGGGTGATGACATTGTCAAAATCGGGGCGGGTCCATCTATTCAGTATGCCCTGCGGGATACGTTTCGCGGATTCCGCTCGGCCCCGATTTATCGTGTTACCGATGAAGGGCAAATCAAACCTCTCGGCGAGCTGATTCCGGTTCGTCCGGAAGGGTTTGTGATGGTGCAGGCGGACCAGAAAAGCTTTCACAGTGACGGGCTGCCGTGGTGGCTGTTTGACATGCGACCACAGGGCTATCTTGGCAGAGCGTATGCCTCGACTTATGCCAGCGGGCTCGGTCTGCCGGCGAATCCCGAACAATGGGCGGACGCAGATGTCGTCAGAGCGCTGTTGGCGCAAGGTCATGATGCGATCGGCAACCTGCTGATCGGCGAGCAGGCGCGCAGCCGTTTCTTGGAAATGCCCGAACCGACTCCCGTGGAGCGCGAGACGGCGTATCCTGAGCTGGCGCGGGCCGCGGGCGCTGGTGAGGTGCCGGGCTCATCTGCGGGTGGCGAGCAGCCAAAATTCTGCACCTATACCGAACGCGGTCATGTACTGGTGAAATTCACCGCAGCAGATGACAACCCAGTCAGTGAACGCTGGCGCGATCTGCTGATGGCTGAGCATCTGGCCCTGAAAGTGCTGGGTGTTGAGACCGACGTGTTTGATATTGCAGGGCAGCGCTTCCTCGAAATCCCCCGCTTCGATCGGGTGGGCAAAATGGGCCGTATTGGCGTGTTTTCGCTGCGCGCGCTTGATGCGGAGTTCGTCGGCAATGCCAGTGCAAGCTGGCCGGTCCTCGTCAACCAGCTTGTGGCGGAAAAGTGTGTTCAGCCGGAGGCCGCCAGCAGCACGGCCCGGCTTTGGGCATTCGGCATGCTGATCGGCAATACCGACATGCACGCCGGCAACCTGTCATTCATCAGTCGCCATGGCCGTCCTTATCACCTCGCGCCAGCTTATGACATTCTGCCGATGGGCTTTGCGCCCAGAGCGGGCGGCGCCATCGTGAATACGCTGCGGCCAGCGTCACTGCCGGAAGTGGTCAGCAGCGATACATGGCGGGAAGCGCTGGCTTTGGCGGAGGAATTTTTGTCGCTGACGAATAGTTGCGATGGTTTCTCCGATCGTTTTGCGCCCTGCCTCGCCGCGTTACAACAGCATCTGGATGAGGCCCGAGCGCGCATCGCCCGACTCGGCTAAGCGCCTTTCCTGATTGATAATTTCTTCAAAGTTGCATCCTCGAAACAGGCGGTGATTAACCGCCTCGCACCCGATTTTCACCCTCGCAACTTTGCAAAAGTAAAACGATCGGTTTACTTTTTAAGATATGCGTAAAAAACAACACATCCTGAACGCTGCCGAGCGGCTGTTCTACAACAACGGTTTTCATGCCACCAGCACCGATTACATTTGCCGTGAGGCGAAGGTCTCCACGCGTACGCTCTATCAGCACTTTCCGTCGCGCGAGCGGTTAACTGCCGTGGTGATGACCGCGCGCCGGCAGCGCTTTGCCGATTTATTGTCACAGCCAGACGATCCGGCAGCCATCAGCCAGCTGTTTTCGGTACTGGAACAGTGGATGCGGGCGGAAGGATCGCTCGGCTGCTTTTTTGCCAAAGCGTACGGCGAGTATGCGGAACAGAATGCTGAGCTGGCGGCGCAGGCGCTGGATTATCGCTACTGGCAGCGCGGCTACATCCGTGCCTGCCTGGCGCACTCGCACAGAAATTCGCCGTCAGCGCTGGCCGATGCCATCTGGATACTGTTTGAAGGGGCGATTATGGCCGGGTTGATTGACGGTCCGCAGGCCGCGGTCACTGCGCGTCTGGCGGCTGAGCAACTGATGGCGAATACGCCATGAAAGCCTCACTCCGCCTGACGCTGAGCGGCTTTATGCTGATCGCCGTGACTTACGGACTGGCGCGTTTTGCCTGGGGAATGATGATGCCGCAGGTGGCGCAGCAGATCAGCTTCAGCCCACGCGCGTCGGGCATGCTGGCCGCCTGCAGCTATCTGGCTTACTGCCTGGCTACGCCCGGCGCCACGCTGCTGCTGGCGAGCTGGGGCGTGCGCAGCACCGCCATAATGGCAGCGCTGACGGCTATGCTCGGCTTACTGCTGCTGGCCGCTGCCAGCAGCGCATGGCTGATTACCGGTGGGCTGTTTATCGCCGGTCTCGGTGCCGGACTGGCTTCCCCGGCGCTCGCCAGTGCCGTGAGCCGGCAAATTGACGCGTCGCGGCAAACCGCCGCTAACACGCTCATCAACGCCGGCACCGGCGCGGGCATCATTGCGTCAGTGCCCATTTTCATACTGGTGCCCGGCGGCTGGCGCGCGGCCTGCTGCTGTTTTGCCGCGCTGGCGTTAATCAGCCTGTTGCTGGCACGCTATTGCCTGCCCGCAGGCCGTGCGGATCCACAGAGATCGCCGGTTGGCTGGCGCGATCGGTTGCACAACCGCGCGCTGCTGCGAGTGATCATCATCGCTTTTCTTAGCGGTGTCGCCAGCGCGGCGTGGTGGTGTTTTGGACCGGATGTGTTACGCCAGCACAGCAGCCTGAACGAAGGCCAGGCCAGTATGCTGTGGCTGGTTAGCGGCGCGGCCGGCATTCTCGGCGCGCTGACCGGCCCGCTGGCACGCTGCATCGGTATGCGTCAGGTGTACTGGCTGGCGCAACTGGCGATGGCCGTACCGCTGCTGTTGCTGGCGGCGCTCACCCACTTTAGCTACTGGCTGGTACCGGCGGCGGCACTGTGCGGCGCAGGATACGTCACGCTGTCGGGTATTCTGCTGGTTGCGGGTGCCGCCGCCACGCCACAAAATGCGGCCTCTGCCGTGGCGGCGGCGTTTCTGACGCTGGCGATTGGGCAAATTGGCGGGGCGATACTCTTTGCGCAGATCTACAGCAGCAGCGCCGCTGCGGCACTGCTGCTGTTCGCTGCCATCCCGGTTGCGCTGCTGTTTCTGATACCGGCTAACCCGCCACAGCGCGCTGACGCTTAACGTCCGGTGGTGAGCCAGCGGCTGAGGATGCCGGCACTGGAGTAGCCGCGAATGATCGCCGCGTAGCTGTCAAAGCGATTGCTCACTTCGCTTACCTGGTTGTTATACAGATCGCTCTCGGCGCTCAGGACATCCAACAGCGAGCGGCGTCCGAGGTGATACCACTGATCGAAAAAGTCTTTGCGGATGCGGTCAGACTCGACGATCAGACTCTTATACAGCGCGGCGCGATCGGCCATCGAATGTGCATCCTGGCTGGCAGCGCGCACGCGATTCTCCAGATCGCGCCGCTGCTCCTGCACCTGCTGACGACTGGCTTCGGCGCGTTTAATCGCCGCAATCTCCTGCGCGTTGGTTGAACCACCGCGGAACAGGCCCCAGCTAACGTTGATTCCGGTTTGCCACGCCTGCTGGCGACCGAGCTGATCCTCACGCGTGCTTTTGGTTACCGTCCAGTTGAGTTTTGGCAGGCCGGAAGCTTTAATCGCCTCCGCTTCTTTAAACCCCGCTCGCGTTTCCGCGCTGGCGCGCAGGATCAGCGGATGATAATCCAGGCTGGCCAGCTGACGATTGAGATCGCCAAAATTCATCGCCCAGCGATCGCTGGCTGGCAGCGTCACGCGACTGTTGCCCATCAGGCGGTTCAGCGTGATCTCGACATCGCGCGCGCGCGACTCGGCATTCTCCAGATAACTCTGCGCCTGCAGCAATCGGCCTTTGGCCTGCGTCAGCTCGCTGCGACGACCGGTATCTGACTGCACAATGCCGCTCAGCATGGTGGTCAGTTCGGTCATGCGCGCCACGTACTGCTGGCTGATGGCAATGATCCGCTGCTGCTTGTTCCACTCAATCAGCGCGTTGCTGACCTGCATCGCCAGCTCTTCACGCTGCGCCTGCGCCGCCTGCTGCGCCGAGGTCACGCGCTCTTCGCGGCTCTCGATGGTGCGGCTGGTCTGACCGAAATCAATCAGGTTGGTCGCCATCGACACGCCGAGCGCCGGCACGTTGCTCTGACTACCGTCGCTTTTTACCCCGCCACCAAACTCTTTGGTCGCCGAACTGGCGCTGACATCCAGCTGCGGCCAGCGCTGCCCTTTCGCCTCATCCACACTGGCGGCGGCGGCATCGGTCTGCGCCACGGATGATTTCAGCGCCGGGCTGATGCGCCAGGTGATACGTGCGGCCGAGAGGAATTTCTGCCGCAGCTCGGATTCAGCCACGGTTTCATCCACCGCGCCGCTCAGGCTGACCGGTGAACGCGCCACGGCGGCATCGGCGGCGGTGGTTCTGGTTTCCGCTACCGGCGGGCTGACAAAGCTGAACTCGCTCTGCGCTTTTACTTCTGCTTCATTCACCGGCACCGGCGCAGGCTGCTGCGGGTTGAAAGTGCGTACCGATTTCAGCAGCGGATTCGTCTGCTTTGGTTCCGGCTGGCGCTGCTCCTCCGTCAGAAAACCGCCGCCCTGTACCGGCTGCACCGGCGGCGGGGCAATCGGCGCTGCTGGCGCTGGCGCTGGTGCCGGTGAAGGTGCCGGTGCTGGTGCCGGCTGAGCGCGTGGCGTGGCCACCGGTGGCGCAACCGGCACGGCCTGAGGTTGCGTAAACATCGGTTGCGGTGCCGGCGCGGTTGCAAAGCGCTGGGCTGGCGCAACGGGCACGCGCTGCACCGGCGCGCTGCGTACCGGTGCCGCAGCGGGGGCGGCCGGGCGATGTCCGCTCATCTCGGCAAACATCATCAGTTCACTGGTCGAATCGGCCATTACGCTGATGGCCGGAGCCATCATGACCGTAATGCAACCGGCAAGCAAAGAGAGGCGCCGCGCCGCTGCGCGACGGTGCATATTATTATTTTTCATGGTTATTAACGCTCGCGGAAGGCTTCTTTCGCCTTAAGTACCGGCTTCAGCAGGTAATCAAGGATGGTTTTCTCGCCGGTGCGGATTTCCACCGTGGCCACCATGCCGGGAATGATCGGCAGATCTTTGTTGCCTGCGTGCAGCGTGCTTTTATCGGTGAGGATCAACACGCGGTAATAGGTGTCATCCGGGCGGCCGGAAGCGGCTTTCTGATCGTCTTTCAGCGTATCCGGACTGATGTATTCCACATGGCCATCCAGTCCGCCGTAGATGGCGAAGTCGTAGGCGGTGATTTTCACTTTGGCCGGCAGCCCCGGACGCAGGAAGGCGACATCAGAAGGACGGATTTTGCCCTCCACCAGCAGTTGCTCTTCCAGCGGCACGATTTCCAGGATGTGCTCACCGGGCTGAATGACGCCGCCGATGGTATTAACGCGCACGTTTTTCACCGTGCCGCGCACCGGTGCGGTAATGGTGGTGCGCTCGACCACGTCCGCGCGGCCAATCAGGTTTTCGCTTACCTGGCTGAGTTCCAGCTCCAGCCGCGCCAGTTCGGTGTTGGCATCAGACTGGTAACGGTTACGCCGCTCAACAATCTGCGCCTGGATGTCGTTCGCCTGGCGCTGCATGCGCAGCAGTTCAACCTCAGACAGTAATCCTTTCGCCGCCAGCGGCTCCGCCAGACGAATTTCACGCATCGACAGGGCATAGCTGCGCTGCAATGAGTTAATGCTGTCGTTCAGCGCGCGCTTGCGTGATTCATAGGCCTTGGTCTCCTGCGCAACCACGGCGGGATCGCTCTGCACCTGCTCGTCAAACGTCAATGGCTGCGCGTAGGCTTCGGCACGCAGACGCGCAATGCTGCCCTTCAGGCCAATCACCTTGCTCAGCGCCTCGCGATAGCTTGATTGCGCACGCGTCGGATCGATTTTCAGCAGGACATCGCCCCGGTTGACCACCGTGCCTTCACGCACGTTCATTTCGGCGAGAATGCCGCCTTCCAGACTCTGAATCACCTGCTCGCGGCTGCGGGAAATCACTTTTCCGTCGCCTTTGGTGATCTCCTCCACCCGCGCATAGTTTGCCCAGGTGAGACCGATGCCAATTACCGCGATGATGATCCACATCACCAGTTTTGATCCCGGCGTGGTTTGCGACAGCAGGGAAGCCTGCACGTCATTCATGAATTCGGCATCCGCAGCGGAGAGATTTTTGCTGCGGCTGCGCCATGGCATTAACTTGATCATACTGCGGCCTCCTCTGCCGCGGCGACGGCGGGCTCTGACGTTGCCGAAGCATCGTTAGCCGGCGCAGGTGCGCGCGCCGCCTGCTCTACCGCCTGACGCGGCGGCTGGCGGGTTTTACCTTTACCTTCCAGCGCGGCCAGCACCTGCTCTTTCGGGCCATCCGCGACAATTTTTCCTTCCTCAACCACGATGATGCGGTCGACCAGCGCCAGAATTGACGGACGATGCGTCACGACGATCAGCGTGTGGCCTTCGCTGGCGCGACGCAGATGCGCAAGGAACTGGCTTTCGGTCATGCTGTCCATGGCGCTGGTCGGTTCATCCATCAGCAGCACTTTGGGCCGCGTCAGCAGGGTTCGCGCCAGCGACACTAACTGACGCTGACCGCCCGACAGCCCTTCACCGCCCTCACCGACCGACAGGTTGATGCCGCTCGGATGGCGCGCCGCCACGTGATCGAGACCGGTCAGATTCAGCACACGCAGCAGTTCATTCGCGGTGGCATCCGGCCGGCCAATCATCACGTTCTCGCGCAGCGTGCCGTAGAACAGGCGCGCATCCTGGCTGACGAAGCCCACTGCTTTGCGCCAGTCGGCCGGATCGATCTGGTTAACATCGAGTCCGTCGGCGGAGATCTGCCCTTTCACCGGCTGATACAGACGCGCCATCACGCGTAACAGCGTCGATTTACCGCTACCGATGCGGCCAAGAATCGCCACGCGCTCACCGGCCTTAATGGTCAGCGAGATATCTTTGAGGATTTCCGGATTGGGCTTCATCGGCGGTGCCGGATAGGAGAAGCTGACATTGCTCAGCGAGATCTCGCCGGTCAGCGGCGGATCGGTCAGGTAGGTTTTGCTGCTGTCGCGATCGACCGGCATCTCCATCAGCTTATTCAGCGAGGTCAGCGCCGCTTTGGCCTGCTGATAACGCACCGCCAGACCAATCACCTGACCCAGCGGGCCAGTGGCGCGGCTGGCCAGCATCACGGTGGCGATCATCGCACCCATGGTGAAGGTGCCAGCGTTGATCAGATAAACCCCGGCCACCACCAGCATCACGGTCTGAAACTGCTGCAGAAAGGTCACCACGCCGGTTGCCAGCGTCGAATAGCGTTTTGACTTCATTGAGTTAGCCGACTGCAGCGCGCTGAAGTTCTCCCAGCGGCGCTGCATATGCGCTTCACCGCCCACGGCTTTCAGCGTTTCCATGCCTTCAACCGACTCAATCAGCACGCCCTGTTTCAGCGACGCATCGCGCAGATTCTCTTTCATGATGCGCGCCAGCGGCCACTGGATCGCGGCGCTGACGATGATGATCAGCGGGATCATCATCAACGGAATAATCGCCAGCGGACCGCTGATAAAGAAGATCACGCCGACGAACATCAGGATAAACGGCAGATCCGAAATCGCCGCCAGCGTCGCCGAAGCAACAAAATCGCGCACCGATTCGTATTCACGGATCTGGTTGGCGAAAGTGCCTGATGAGGCCGGCTTGTGCTCCATCTGGATCGACAACGCCTGACGGAACAGCATGCTGCCCAGCACCAGGTCGGCCTTTTTGCCCGCCATGTCCAGCAGATGCGCCCGCACAAAGCGGGTAATGGCTTCGAAGATCATGGCGATGGTGACGCCAATCGCCAGCGACCACAGCGTAACAAACGCCTGGTTCGGCACCACGCGATCGTAGACGTTCATGGTGAAGAAGATGCTGGAAAGTGCCAGTACGTTGATCAGCACGGCGGCGATGGCGGCGCTGCGGTAGTAACGGCGGTAGCGCCACAGGGTGCTGAACAGCCAGTGGCCTTTGACCTCCGGCAGCATTTCGCTGGCGCGCTCATCCAGTACCGCCGCCGGTTTCGCCATCACCGCAAAGCCGGCGTAAATCTCGTTGAGCTCCGCCAGGCTCATCTCCACCGCTTTATCACTCACCTCCGGCATGATCAGCTGGAAACGCAGCTCGCGTTGATTCTCCTCATTGGTGTGAATGCGCCGCGACAGCACAATGCAGCCGCCGCCGTTCTGCCGCAGCAGTATCATCGGCATCAGCTGCTCCGGCAGATCCTGCAGGCGGCGTTCAACCATGCCGCCGGTAATGCCAGCGTTCTCCAGAGCGGTCATCGCCTGCGACGGCGACAGCAGCGTCGCTTTCGGCAGGCCGGCGACCAGCGCCTCTTCACTCTTCTCGCGTTTGTAGTGTTTGCAAATCCACGCCACGCTTTTTAACAGCGTGTCATCCACGGTGGTTTCGATACGAGCAACAGAACGCGCATCCTGCTCCACGGCATTCTGCTTCTGGTCCATCATTTCCCGACTCCTGTAAACCTGACAAAAAACGGTGGACGCATCGTCCACCGCAGACTTTTCTTTGAATTGGGAAAATTCTGACAGAAGGCAGCTTTCAGGCCGTCCAAGACTTGTCTCAAACGGTGGAGAATATTTATGAATAAAGTGGGCAAAGCCCGATTGAATGCGGTCTGGCGACCGATCAACTGCAGAATAATCGCGGCGCTGTTGAGCGCTGTCCTGGGCGTGTTATCTTAGCTGCTCGCTTTACTGCAACCGGACAAAGAGCAATGGCAAAACAGCGGGTAGGTATCGTATTTGGCGGCAAGTCGGCCGAACATGAAGTGTCGTTACAGTCGGCCAAAAATATTCTTGAGGCGATCGATAAAAACAAATACGACGTGGTGCTGCTGGGGATCGACAAACAGGGCGAGTGGCATCTGAATGACGCTTCAGGCTTTCTGCTCAACGCCGACAATCCGGCGCTGATTGCCCTGAACCGCTCCGGTGAAAACGTGGCGCTGGTGCCCGGCAGCCGCGCGGAACAGCTGATTACGCGGCAGCAGGCGCAGCCGCTGTCGCAGCTGGATGTCATCTTCCCGATTGTGCACGGCACGCTGGGCGAAGATGGCTCGCTGCAGGGACTGCTGCGCATGGCCAATCTGCCGTTTGTCGGGTCGGATGTGCTGGGCTCCGCGGTCAGCATGGACAAAGATTTCACCAAACGCCTGCTGCGCGATGCCGGCCTGAAAGTGGCACCGTGGCTGAGCGTCACCCAGACGCAGCGCGCGGCGCTGGATGTGCAGGCGGTGATTGCGCGCTTTGGCCTGCCGCTGTTTATCAAGCCAGCCAATCAGGGATCATCCGTTGGGGTGAGCAAAGTGACGCAGCCGGACGAATTCGACGCGGCGCTGGATCTGGCGTTCCGCTTTGACCGCAAAGTGCTGATTGAACAGGGCATCAGCGGCCGTGAAATTGAATGCGCGGTGCTGGGTAACGAGGCGCCAGAAGCCAGCCCGTGCGGTGAAATTGTGGTGCACGACGCCTTTTACTCGTACGACACCAAATATATCAGCGAGAGCGGCGCGCAGGTGGTGGTACCGGCTGACATCAGTGCGGAAGCCAGCGAGGCCATTCGGGCTGTAGCGATTACCGCGTTTCAGGCGCTGGAGTGCTTTGGCATGGCGCGCGTCGATGTGTTCCTCACCGAAACGGGCGACATTATTGTCAACGAAGTGAATACTTTACCCGGCTTCACCAACATCAGCATGTATCCCAAACTGTGGCAGGCGGCCGGCCTGAGCTATAGCGATCTGATCACCCGCCTGATTGAGCTGGCGCAGCAGCGTCATCAGCAATCCAGCCAGCTGAAAAGCAGCGTGTAACCTGCGATGGCGTGGCTCAGGCCACGTCATGCGCCATGCTGCGCGGCGCGATTGCCGGTGAGGTCTGATTGCGGCCGTTGCGCTTGGCAACGTAAAGGTGTTTATCCGCCGCTGACACCAGCCGGTTGATTACCCCCGGCCATTCACGTTCGTTAACCGCACCGCCGCGCGCCAGGCCGAGGCTGACCGTCACGGTCACGGTGTTGCCCTGAATCCAGAACTTCTCTTTCACCATTGCCTGACGAATCACTTCGGCCAGCTGAAACAGCTGGCTGTGGGTGTAATCAAATACCACCACCACGAACTCTTCGCCGCCAAAGCGGCACACCAGGCCGCGACTGCCGACCACGTGCTGAATACGGCGCGCAATTTCCTCCAGCACGCCATCGCCGGCATCATGGCCGAAATTGTCATTAATGGCTTTGAAGTAGTCGACATCCAGCATAATCACGCCGGCTTCACGCTGCAGGGAAAACGGCTGCTGGCGCAGGTTTTCATACAGGCCGGAGCGCGACAGTAGCTGGGTGAGGAAATCGTAATTGGCGCGCAATACCAGCCGATGGTTAAGCTGGCGAATGGCGTCCATGCTCACCGCCACCAGCAGCGGGCTGAGCGCCACGGTGGCCACGCCGAGCCGTGCGGAAGTGAGATGGCTGATGGGCAGCAGCGAATCATCGCCCTGAATATTCATCACGCCGTGCGAGACCAGCACGATCTCGGTGATGCCGGTGAACAGAATCACCAGGCTGGTGATCGGAATCGGCAGAACAATGGCACACCAGATCAGCGCCGGCACCGGGAAAGTCAGACTGCCCGCGCCACCAATCAGCGCCCCCACCGTGAGCGACAGCGCCACGGCGAGCAGCGGCAGCAGCCTGGCCGGGTGTGCCAGCGTCCGCAGCGGCACGCTGCGCAACGGACGCGTCAGCATCACCGGCAGCAGCATCAGCGAGGTGGAGAACTGCTCGCTGAACCAGTCGGCCCACGCCACCACAAAGCGCGCGTTGAAGTCGATATCCTGCGCCCACGCACCCCAGGTGGCACACGCTGCCGCGCCGAGCAGGCACGCCGGAAAGATGCGCATGGCGTTGAACACCTGGCTGTTTGCGGTTGGCGATTGCAGATGCTTAATCAGCATGCTGACTGACACCAGGATAAACAGGATATTGGCAAAATTAATCGTCACCGCTGGCAGTGCCCAGCCGGAAAAAACCGTATCGTTGAAAATCATGGCGGCAAAACACACCAGATAACTGGAGGTGGTGTGTAAAAACGGGTTGCGCACCATCAACCCGGCGATAAGGGCATTCACTGGCCAGAACAGGGAAAACTCTTCGGGAATACGCAGGTGGCTGCCAATAAAGCAGAAGAACAGCGTAATAAGACACAGCGAAAGAGCATTCTTTTTAACATTATTCTCTTCAAACAGCTTAACGCGCATACGTCTGAACCCTGTAACCTGAAATCGCTGCCATCCGTCGCTGGCATCAGCAATCATTTAACCTGAAAAATCCGTGCGATAATTCGCTAATTAAACCGGTGTTCGTCGCCCTGCTCTGCGACTGAGCGGCGCTCACTCTGCCATGAAAGCCAGAGACGAGCTACCAGCCCTGCCAAAAGGGAGTGAAACAGGCAGGCGCTGTGATCGGCAATTATGCCGTATAAATAAAAAAATCGGATATCCGGGATATCCGATTCTGGCGAAAAAAACTGCATGACTGCGCGCGGTAGCGTTATTTCACCGCTACCGGCCACTGGCTCAGCCGGATGCCGCGCTCACCGGCGCTATCCCCGAAATCCTGCAGCACCGCTTTCACGTCCGGATCCATATACTCGGCGTTATCGTGATCGACAATCACCACGCTATTTTCCGGGATCTCCGCCAGCAGCCCCTGCAACTTCGGGTTGTGCATGAAGGTCAGGTTTTGCTGAAAGCGCAGCACGTAATGGTCGTCATAGCGGGTAAGCTGCAGCGCGTTGCGGTGGCTTTGGTAGATGCTGCACAGAATCTGCGTCGCGATACCGATGCCAATCCCGGCCAGCATACCAAACACAATGATACCGCCGATGGTGGCAAGAAACGGCACGTACTGCTGCGCGCCCATGCGAATCTGTTCGACGAACAGGCGCGGCGTTGCCAGCTTGTAGCCGGTATACAGCAGCACCGCGGCCAGGCTGGCGAGCGGAATCGCGTTAAGCAGGGCGCTGAACCACAAGCCACAAATCAGCAGCAGCACGCCGTGCAGCAGAATCGACAGTTTGGTTTGTGCACCAACGCTGACGTTGACCGAGCTGCGCACAATCACCGCGGTAATGGGCATCGCGCCGAGCAAGCCGGCGGTCAGGTTACCGATGCCCTGCGCGAACATCTCTTTATTCGGTGACGGCGCCGGGTGCTGCGGACGCAGTTTTTTCAGCGCCTCCTGGCTGAGCAGCGTTTCAAGGCTGGCCACCAGCGCCAGCGTAATCGCTACCACCCACACCGACGGATTCTGCCACGCCAGCCAGTCTGGGGTTTCCAGCTCCGCCACCAGCGCCGACATACTGTCAAACGCCGGCAATACGATACGCGGCAGGCCTTCGCCGAGGCTGGGAAACAGGCGATCGCCCAACACCGTGGCGAGGCAGCCAAACAGCACCGCCACCAGCGGGCCGGGGATCCAGCTCAGCGCTTTAACTGCCTTGATCGCGGGCGTGGTCCACAGCCACAGAATCAGCAGCCCGCTACCGGCCACCAGCATCGCGCTGAGCGAAAATGAAAACTCACCGCTGACCAGCGACTGCAGACCGGCATCGCTCGCTGCGCCCAGCGCCACCGGAATCTGCTGCATAATCAACAGCAGGCCAATTGCCGCCAGCATCCCTTTGATGACGCTGCCCGGCACCAGCGAGATAAAACGACCGGCGCGCAGCAGGCCGAGCATGCACTGCAGCACGCCAGCCAGAATCAGCGCGGTAAGAAATGCGGAAAAGCTGCCGAGCGTCTGGATTGAGGCCACAACAATAGTCACCAGCCCCGCCGCCGGGCCGCTCACGGCAAAGCGCGAGGGACTGAGCGCGGTAACCAGCAGACCGCCGATCACCCCGGTGAGCAGACCGGCAAAGGGCGGCAGACCGCTGGCCTGCGCGATGCCCAGACACAGTGGCAGCGCCACCAGAAACACCACCAGACCAGCAGGAATATCCTGACGAAGCGTTTGCAGATTCATGATGAGGGTTCCTCTGACGATTGCTGTATTAACTCTTTCAGATGGCCGGACTGCAGGTCATAAACGCAGCCAAATACATCCAGTTGCTGTCCGGCCTGCCAGGCCTGTTGCACCGGCTCGCAGCGCACCAGCTGGCTAAACTGGGCGATGACATTGGCTTCAACCAGCCGGTTAAGCTTGCTGCTCTCCTCTTCCTGCGCGGGACTGGCGTGATAGGCCACCAGCCCGTGCTGCAATGCGCGCCGCAGCGCGGCAATGCGCCTGGCAAGCGCCGAATCCTCCTGCGCTAACGGGCTGGCAGGCAGACCCAGCGCCGCCTGCACGCCGCCGCAACCGTAGTGGCCGCACAGCACAATGCGCTCGACGCCGAGATAAAAAATCGCGTACTGCAGCACGCTGAGGAAGTTGTCATCATCGGGTAGCACCATATTGGCGATGTTGCGGTGCACGAATAGCTCGCCCGGATGCGAGCCGGTCAGCACTTCTGCCGGTACGCGACTGTCGGAACAGCCAATCCACAGGGAGTGGGGTTTCTGCTGATGCAGATATTGTTCAAAGTAATCGGGATTACGCTCGCGGCGCTGGAGTGCCCAACTGCGATTTTTCGCTAATAAGGGTTTAAGGGTCGTCACAATTATCTTCTCTCTGTATCCGCAAATAGCGCTTCCGGGCAAATAAATGCATGGCGCAGCACGGTTTTAGCGTTCTGTGGCAGGTGAATACGGCGCTTTCTCACAGAAATTGGTTATAGACGCTTATGAATTGATTTGCACCATGAATATTTCAGCCCGGCAGAAGAAGCGACCTTATGTAAAATAAGTGTCAGCAAATGTCATGGCAAAGTAAGTTAATGCAAGTGACGCAATCAGCAGGAATTTCATTAAAAATAAATATAATCAGTCTATTAATATGATTTTTTAAAACGCATTTCGGATGCACTGACAAATATATACACGTAAAACTTTTGCGCCTTTATGCTGGTATGGTGGATTACGCTTTGCTCGCTGAGAAAAATCCTAATTACTAAATTTATGAATAGTGTTATCCGCTGGTTTTAACGTTATTTGCGATGATATTTCACTGAAGGCGGCGGAAGGATTAAGTAAGAGATCGGGAAAATGATAAGCAGAATAATAATTACAAAGAAACGTAAATATCACTGGCGCTGACCGCCTGCGATAAGCGCCCGCCAGGACAGGCGCTATTTCGCTTGACGAATTATTTACCGTTCCAGGCTTTCATGCGGGATTCACGCACCTGCAGCTGCTGTTCCGGGGTTAACTTATTGTAGTTTTCAGCCATGCCGCTCTCCCAGTCGCCGTACAGTGGATTTGGCAGCACAATGAACTGGGTGCCAAAACGCTGATGGTTGAGCGTGACAAACTGCTGGCGCTGCGCGTTGCCCTGATGCCAGGTGGCACCGCCGAAGTCATTCAGGTTATCGCCGATATACAGCACCACGTTGTAGCCGGCATTTTTAATTGCGTCGAAACGCGCCTGTTTATTGGAGTTGCCGGTACTGAGACGCACCGTTTTGTCGCTTACACCGCTGAAGCCCAGCTTGTTGAGGTTATCGACCGTGGCCGCGTAGTCTTTCTGATCGCGGTTAGAGACATAGAACATGGTGCCGCCGTGGCTATTCACGTAGTTGGCAAATTCGACGGCACCGGGCACCGCGGTCGCCTGACGCGCCTGCGTCCACGCTGACCAGGTTTTACCGGAGAACGGCTGGCCATTTTTTGCCTGCCACGCGCTGTAGGCGCTGTTATCGATCATGGTTTCATCCAGATCTACAATCACCGCTTTGGGTTTGCCGGTGAGCGAAGGAGCGTTATCAAACGCCATGCGTGCCGTGTTGAACGCCTGCCAGCTCAGCGCCTGATACTCGCCAGACTGCTGGAACCAGTTGACTGCCAGCACCGACTGCTGACCAAGTTGCTGCTGAGCCTGCTGTTTTTGCGGTTGGGCACAGCCGGTGAGCGTCAGGGCAATCAGGCCTGCCGCGGCCAGCCAGGAGGTGTTTTTCATCATGTCGTCCTTAAGTGATTATGGTCAGTTTTTGTAAAGCTTTAAAAATGTAGCAGTTAACGTAAGCTGTGGGCAGAGGAAAACCGGGGTCAGGTCACAGGAGACACTTATGGATAATCGCGGGCCGCGCTCGGCGCTGCTGGAGAGTCAACGCTGGCTGGAGTATGCCTTTCAGCCTGCCGGTCAGCCGGCACCGGCCGCTGCGGCGTACGGACAGCAGCGGCACAGCGCAAAAGTGGTGCTGGCCGGACAAAACCGGCCGCCGAAAAGTTGTGAATCCGATGGAGTGATCAGTGACGATCATCAGCCGGTTGCGGTTTACACCGCTGACTGTTTGCCGGTGCTGTTTGCCGATGTGAAAACGCATCAGGTGGCGGCGGTACATGCCGGCTTGCAGGGTACGCTCGGCGGCGTGCTGAGCAGTGCCCTCGATCAACTGCTGGCGGGTGGCGCAACGCCGGCATCCCTGCTGGTGGCGATCGGTCCGGCGATCGGCCCGTGCTGCTATGAGCTGGGCGTCGATCGCATCGCACAGATGCAGCAGCGCCCGGACCTGCCGGCGCTAAGCTGGTCACAGCAACAGCCGCATAATCCGCAGGCAATCCGACCTCAGGCACAGGCGCATCATCAGGGAGTATGGTTTGATTTGCCTCAACTGGCGCAGGACCTGTTGTTACAGCGCGGCATTCCGGCGGGGCAGATTGATCGCGTGGCGGTGTGTACTTATTGCATGGCGGAGGCGGGTTCGAGCTATCGCTATAACACCCATTTTGACAGCGGCTATCAGTCACGTTTCTCGTGGATTCGCCGCCGCGCGTAAGCACGCTTCACCTCCCTGTGAAGCGCGGGCGTTAGTGAATGATGGCGTTGAGCGCCAGCACACCGGCGAGGCCGAGGATAGAGATCAGCGTTTCCATTACCGTCCAGGTTTTCAGGGTTTCAACCACGCTCAGGTTGAAATAGCCTTTGAACAGCCAGAAACCGGGATCGTTAACGTGCGAGGCGATGACGCTGCCTGAACCGACCGCCAGCACCATCAGCGCCGGATCGGTATGGGTAGCGGCAATGATCGGCGTCACGATGCCGGCGGTGGTGATCGCCGCGACGGTGGCCGATCCCAGCGCGATGCGCAGCATTGCCGCCACCGTCCAGCACATCAGCAGCGGTGACAGCGACGATCCTTTCATCAGTTCGGCGATGTAATTACCGACACCGCTATCCACCAGCACCTGCTTAAAGGCGCCGCCGCCGGCAATGATAAAGACGATCATGGCGATGGCGGCAATCGAATCGCCACACATATCCATCACCTGCTCCATTTTGCGCCCGTTACGCAAACCGAGGGTGAACACCGCAATTACCACGGCGATAAACAGCGCCACCGCCGGGTTGCCGATAAATTCAAAGAACTGGCGCAGCGCATTCTCTTTCGGCATCGTCAGTTCGCAGACTGCCGCAATCGCCATCAGCACCACTGGAATCACTGCGGCAAAGATGCTGATAAAGAAGCCCGGCATCTCCTCTTCGGTGAAAATTTTAGGGTTATACAGCCCTTCCGGCGGCGACTTTTCGAAGCTTTTGAGGAATTTTGAGAAGATCGGGCCGGCAATGATCACCGTCGGGATGGTAATGATTAAGCCGTACAGCAGCGTGGTGCCGAGATTGGCACCAAAGATGGTGGCAATGGCGGTTGGGCCGGGATGCGGCGGCAGAAAGCAGTGTGTGACCGACAGCGCTGCCACCATCGGCACGCCGACGTACAGCAGCGGCAGTCCGGCCGCCGCAACGATGGTGAACACCAGCGGCAGCAGCAGCACAAAACCGACTTCGTAGAACATCGCCAGACCGACGATCAGTCCGGTGACCACCAGCGCCCACTGCAGCCGCTGTTTACCGAACGCGGCAATCAGCGTGGTGGCCACCCGCTGGGCAGCGCCGGTATCGGACACCAGCCGCCCAAGCATGGCACCAAAGCCGAGGATCATCGCCAGGCCACCGAGCGTGGAACCAATGCCTTTCTGAATCGAGGCCATCACATTGAGCGGCGTCATGCCTTCGGCGATACCTACCACCGCCGAGACAAACACCAACGCAATGAAGCCATTGACCTTGAAGACAATCATCAGAACCAGCAGCAGTATCACACCCAGCACAATTATGGTTATTGGCATTTTTTATTATCCTTAGGAAGACAGAGGGGTGTTTAAGGTTTAGGCGCGGGCCGGCAATTACGCCAGCCGCGCCACGCCATTACACGGCGACGCGCATACCGCCATCAACAAACAGCAGATGGCCATTGACGAAATCAGATGCGCCCGACGCCAGGAACACCGCCGCGCCAATCAGCTCTTCCGGCTTGCCCCAGCGTGCGGCCGGCGTACGTTTGGTCAGCCAGCCGGTGAAGGCCGGATCGTCAGCCAGCGTCTGGGTCATCTCGGTGACGAAATAGCCCGGCGCAATGGCGTTAACCTGAATATTGTGGCGCGCCAGCTCCACGCACATGCCGCGCGTCAGCATGGTGACCGCGCCTTTGGAGGCGGCATACGGCGTGATGGTGTCGCGCCCCAGTTCGCTCTGCATTGAGCCGATGTTGATGATTTTTCCGCGCTGACGCTGCACCATTCTTTTCGCCACGGTTTGTGACACCAGAAACACCGCTGTCTGGTTGACGGCAATCACGTCGTTCCAGTCCTGCTCGGGAAACTCGAGAAACGGCCGGCGGCGCTGAATGCCGGCATTGTTCACCAGGATATCAATCGCGCCCCACTGACTTTCAATCTCCTCCACCGCCTGCTGAACCTGCGCCGACTGCGTGACGTCAAAGGCCTTCGACCGTGCGTGATAACCCAGCTCGCGCAGTTTCGCCGCGCCCTGCTCTGCGCCGCCCCCGGTGGTGGCGTTGATGATCACTTCCGCACCCGCCTCCGCCAGACCGCGCGCCAGCAGAAAACCGATGCCGCGCGCCGAACCGGTGAGCAGCACACGCTTGCCCGTCAGGGAAAATAGCTGACTCATACTGACTCCTTAAAACGTTAACTGGACTTTCGCCGCCCGGGTTTTATCACCGGCAAACTGCAGCGCCGCGTCGATATCCTGTAAGCCATATTCTCCGCTGAACAGCGGCAGCGGATTGACCACGCCGCGTGCCAGCCAGTCAACCGCCGTGTTGAATTCGTGGGTGAAACGGAAAGAACCGACCAGATTGATCTCTTTGGCGATCAGCGTCATCAGCGGGAAATCCGGAATCGTGCCGCCCATGCCAACCTGTACCAGCGTGCCTTTGGCGCATACCACGTCGAGACAGCGCTGCAGCGAAGACGGATGGCCGGAAGCCTCGAAAGCGACATCGAAAAAGCCTTTATCTGCAAGGTAGGGGGGGAAATCACCGTTAGCCGCGTGGATCACCCCGGTCGCGCCCATCTGCTGCGCCAGGCTAAGCGAGCGTTCGCTGATATCGCTGCAAATAATCTCCGCGGCTCCGCGGGCTTTGGCAGCGGCGGCAATCAGACAGCCAATCGGCCCGACGCCGGAAATGAACACGGTTTTGCCGCTCAGATCGCCCGCCTGCTGCGTGGCGTGGATGCACACGGCCAGCGGTTCAGCAAACACCATTACGCTGTCATCGGCCTCCTGCGGAAACGGCACGCACTGCGCGCTATCGACCACTTTGTATTGCGTAAAGCCGCCATCCACGTGCGGCAGATACATGGCGCTGCCGAAAAAGCGCATTGAGGTGCACTGATTTTGCTGCTCGCGCAGGCAGTATTTACAGCTGCCGCACGGCTTTGAGGGATTGACCGCCACTTTCTGGTTGGGCTGGAGCTGCGGATCGTCGCTCTCCACCACGTGGCCAATCACTTCATGGCCGAGGATCATCGGCATCTTAACTTCGAAGCTGCCGACTTTACCTTCCTGATAGTAGTGCAGATCGGACCCGCAGATGCCGCCGCGCGTGATGCGCACCAGCGTGCCAGTGCCGTTCCACTGCACCTGCTGCTGTGCGACGCTGACCTGTTTTTTGCCGGTAATGACGCAGGATTGCGTTTCAATGTTCATCGTAGCCCCTCCAGTGCTGTAGCAATGGGGGCTATCACAGCGGGATACGGCCGGCGAAACTGTGACGAACATCACTCAAAGTGATGTTACAAAACGGCTGTTACCGGGAACGTGATGCAGAGAGGCGGAAAAGCAGACGGCGGCCATCCCTGACCGCCTTAAAGAAGGATTAGCTGCCCGACATCAGGTCGTGGCTGTATTTGAATAATTCTGAATCCGAGCGCAGGCCGAGCTTTTTCAGCGCCGACTGCTTTTGTCCGCTCACGGTTTTGCGGCTGCGTTTAAACTTCACGGCAATTTGCGACACGCTGAGCCCATCCAGAAAACAGCGCACCACTTCTACTTCGCGCGGACTGAGGGTTTTGACCTTCTCGTACATATTGCCTTTGCTGGCGAGATCGAGGTTTTCGTTAATGGCGTCTTCATTCATTACGTAGAGGTTTTCCACCTCGTACGCCACTTCCTGCGACAGGAATAGCCGCCCCTGCGCCACCTGACGAATCGCCTGGACGATCTCCTGCATATTGTGGCTTTTTCCAATAAAGCCCTTAACGCCGGCGCTCAGCACCATTTTGACAATCGCCGGACTCTCCATGGACGATGAGATCAAAATCTTTTGCTGCGGATAGTGATTTCGCAGTTGTTTCACCAGGGCCAGGCCATCCAGTTCCCGCTCACCCAGCAAAAAATCCAGCACCAGCACATCCACCGTGGTGCTGCGCAGCTGACTAAACAGTTCATTACTTGAAGACCAGGTCCCGACCAGATGAATATCGGGTTCGTGTTTCAGGCATAACTCGAAAACGGTACGAACCATCGGGTGATCATCAAGGACAGCGACACGCACCTGTTTATTATGTGCATATACCATTCTTTTATTCCTTTATTACAGTCTCAATTTTGTCCAGTACTGATAACCACACCAGTGAAAATGACCTGAAAGTATGCGCTGACCGCTGCCGGGAAAATCGCTTGCAACGGTTTAAACCAAACGTCACCAGGTTAACAAAAATTAGAATTTTGCTTACGCGTTTAACTTATTACCGCTAATTAAAAGGTAGTTTTACCGGATGAATGGACAGCAGCGGTGAGCGGCCCCGGAAAAACTGCGAAAATTCTGACGTAACTCTGTGAAAGGACCACATAAGAATTGTCTTGAAAGGTCATTTTATGGATAAACCGTTGAAATATTTGAAATCAAAGCAAAAGCAATATCTAAAAAAAACCACGGATGTTAATAATAAGTTAAACATTCGAGAATGGTCGCAAAATATCCTTAATGCGGCATTAGATCAGGCAGGCGGGAAAAATCTCTTTATACTCCTTTTCCCTTATCGGCATTAATGACTTTATTTTCTTCAGGAACGCACGGTGTTTAATCCTGTTAATTTCATCCGTCTGACGGGCGTGGTCCTGTTTATTTTTTTTGCCGGCGCGCTGCAGGCGCAGGTCAAACCATTGCAGCTTTTAGCGCGTTACGATACCGCACAGCCCGCGCTGCAGCTGGCTGAGCCCATCTCTTCTGCCTTTCGAAATAAAGTGATTAAAGTCGCAGTGGCCGGTAAATCACAGCCACCAATATATATGGATACCGATACGCGCCGCTTCGAAGGCCTGAGCGCCGACTACCTGTCGCTGATTCAAAGCATGCTGGAGACCAGTATTGAGCTTTATCACTTCCCCAGTCATAGCGCCGCGCAGCAGGCGGTGCTGAAAGGCGAAATGCATATGCTGGCGATTTACGTCGCCCAGCCGTCGTCACAGTCGCAGCCGCTGCTGGCCAGCGCCCCGTGGATGCTGGATTACAGCGTGATGGGACTGAAGACCGACAGCGACCTTTTTCTCAATAACGGCATGCCCGAGCAAATTGCCTGGTCAGGCACGCCGCTGCAGCGCCAGTACCTGGAAGAGACATACGAAAACGCGCAGCTGGTGCGTTTCCCGGGCTACTATGATGCCGTCGCCGCCACCGTTTATGGCCAGACGGCGCGCGTCTGGGGAAACGCGGCAACGCTGACGCACCTCAATCGCTATCTGTTTGCTAACGCGCTCACAATTCTCGCCGACGAGCATACAATTCCACTCAACGTCGGTTTCGGCATCAGTCCGTTGTATCCTGCGCTGGCCGACGCCATCAACCAGGCGCTGCCGCAGATTCCGCTGTCTATCCGCATGCAGATTGCCAAACGCTGGCAGCTCGATCCCCATCATGTACTGCAACGTAATCCGCTGGCGTTGACCGCCGACGAAGAGCAGTGGCTGCAAAACAACATACATATCGAGACCACCTTGCCGCTGGCGCAGGCACCGCTCAGCAGCCGGACGCCGGCAGAGCAGTTTCGCGGCATGGCGCCGGACGTGCTGGAGCTGATCACCAGCCAGACCGGCCTGAATTTTGTGGCGCACGCCAGCCATGAACACCCCGGTGGACGTCCTCTGCCAAAGCTGTTTCCACTGGAAATTCTGGAGCCACATTTCGAAGCACAACCGGCTCTGATTACGCGTCCGTGGCTGGTATCGCATTGGGTGATTATCCGCAATCAGCAGCCTGGAAACATTATGGCGCGCGACACCTTTCCGTTTGGTTCGGCGCTGATGCTAAAAAATCCGCTAATGAAAAGCTGGCTGCATGAACACTATCCGCACCTGTCGGTCAGCGATACCGATCGTCCGCTGGATGCGCTGCGCCAGCTGCTGGCGCGCAAGGTCGATGCGGTGATCGTGCCGAAAATTTTTGCCGACTACCATCTGCGCAACCATTTTGGCAGCGGGCTGATCGTCGAGGGTACGCTGGGCGCCGATCCCGCGCGCTTTGTGATGCGCGTAGAGCCAGGCAATGAGACGCTGGTCAGCATTCTCGATAAAGCGCTGCTGGCCATCCCGCCGGAAACGCTGTTTAAGCTGATGGCGCAGTGGCGTCAGGCGGAACCGCCGTTTCTCAGCGGCTCGTGGCAGAACTATAAGCAAACGATTCTGCTGATTGTTTCGGTATCGCTGGGATTGATTCTGTTGATCCTGCTGTGGAACCACCATCTGCGCAAAGTGATTCAGCAGCGAATGCAGGCAGAGAATGCGTTGAAAAATCAGCTCAATTTTACCCACACGCTGTTTAACGACTCGCCGGTGGCGATGTACATCCGCGATAAGCAAACGCGGCTGGTGGACTGTAACAATGCCTATCTGCGCTTTTTGCACATCAAACGCGACGAGGTAATCGGTAAACGACTGTCGGACGTGTTCAACACTAATAACGCCAGCATTCATACCATTGAAGATGGTTACCAGCAGACGCTGCAGGATGGTGAAGCGGTAATGCGCGACGTGCAGCTGATGTTTGGCCAGCAGGCCTTCCATCTGTATCACTGGACGCTGCCGTTTCGCGATCGGCTGGGGGAAGTTGCCGGGGTGATCGGCGGCTGGGTCGATGTCACCGAACGTAACGCGCTGCTGCAGGAGCTGCAGCTGGCCAAGGACACCGCAGACAAAGCCAACCGCTCCAAAAGTGAGTTCCTCGCCAGCATGAGCCATGAGATCCGCACGCCGCTGCACGCCATCATTGGTTTGCTGGAGCTGGAAACCCGCTCGCAGCCGTGTGAGACGCTGTCAGAGAATATTCGCGTCGCCTACAGCTCGGCGCGCGCGCTGCTGTCGCTGATTGGCGATATTCTCGATCTGTCGAAGATCGAATCTGGTCAGTATCAACCCACGCCGGAAACCGTCTACCTGCCGGATGTGATCGATCAGGCGGTGACGCTGTTTCGCAACAAGGCCGAAAGCAAAGGGATCGATCTGCGCGTGGAGATGGACATCGCGGCCTACTGGGTACAGACCGATCCGCTGATGATCAACCAGATCCTGTCTAACCTGTTGAGTAACGCCATTAAATTTACCGATCGCGGCAGCGTAACCGTGGTGCTGATGCAGGGGATTGGCCAGGAAGAGGAAGGTTGTGAGTTCGTCATAGAAGTGAGCGATGACGGCTGCGGCATGACTGAGGAGCAGCAGCAGGCTATCTTTGAGCCGTTTGTCCAGGTCGGTGAACGTCAGCAGCAGCAGATTGGCACCGGTCTTGGCCTGAGCATCTGCCGCAATCTGGCAGAGCTGCTGGATGGCGAACTGATTGTGGAGAGTACGCCAGGTGAAGGATCGGTGTTCTCCTTCTACTTCCGCGCCCCAGCCGGCGAACCGCGCGATCAAACCCAACCGCATCTGTCAGAGCCGCTGGTCACCGACAAGCTGTCGGTGCTGGTGATTGATGATCATGCGCCTAATCGCCTGCTGCTGGGTAAACAGCTGGAGCTGGCGGGCCATCAGGTGGTGGTGAGCGAAAGCGCCGTCGAAGCGCTGAAGCTGTGGCAGCAGGATCCGCTGCGCTTTGACCTGATCATTACCGACTGCAATATGCCCGGCATGAACGGATTTGAATTTGCCCAGGCGCTGCGCCAGCATGAACGCCACCATCATCTGCCGCCGATCACGCTATACGGCCTGACCGCCTCCGCCGAGCAGCACATCATGCAGCGCTGCCTGCAGGCTGGCATGAACGACTGTCTGTTCAAACCGCTGAATCTGGATACATTGCTGGCGCAAATCACCCACTGTCCGCGCCGCACGCCAAACGCGCCTGACAGCGAGGCTGCAGCCGGCGTAACCGGGCAACCTGTTGCTGACACCGCCGTCGCCGCGCTGCCGGCCCCTGCGGCGGTTCCGACTTTTGCGCCGCTGCTGATGCAACTGGCTGAGCGCGATCCTGCCAGCTGCATCACCCTGCTGGAAAGTATTCGCACCAGCCACGATGAATTGCTGGCAGCGCTGCAGCAAACCACTGATGCTCACGCGCTGTCACAGCTTGGCCATAAGCTGAAAGGCGGTGCCAGCATTCTTAACGCCAGCGCGCTGATGGAGCTGGGGCGCAAGCTGGAGAAACATCAGCAGGAAGGACACGATGTCGCGCAGCTGATTGCCGCCATCGCGTGCGAGATAAACACCGTCAATGAAACATTAATTATCTTTGAACAATATCGGCTGAAAAATCAGCAGGTTTTATAAAAACATAATCTTATCAAGACATTTCTCGGTTCGCCGGGATAAGCCGCCAGACATAATGTCCGCCAGCGCCATCATGTCGGTGTCGTAAAAGGGAGATCTATGTTTAATGCAAAAATTCTCATCGTTGATGAGCATCGCCTTGTTGCGGCTGGGGTGCAGGCTTTATTATTAATGAATGGCTTTAATTGTGTCACTACAGCAAACACAATTAATGATGGTATTGACGATGTTATTCATCAGCACATCGACATCCTGATTTTAGACCCTGATTTCAAAGAGAAAAATGGCATCGCCTTTTTACGCGATATCGTAAAGTCTAAAACTTGGATGAAAGTCATTCTGCTCAGTCAGAGCAGTAACAATCACCTGCTTATACAATCACTTAGCCAGGGCGCTAACGGCTTCGTGTCGAAATACGATCCGATTCAGACGCTGATCGCCGCCATTGGCTGCGTATTTAACAATGTAAATTATCTGCCCGGCGATATTCTTGACCGGCGCCAGCGTTATGTTAATGAACAGGATATGCTGTCGCGCCTGACCGAGCGGGAAACGCTTATTTTACGTCAGCTGGCGCAGGGAAAATCCAATAAAATCATTGCCTGTGAATTAGGATTAAATAACAAAACTATCAGTACTTATAAAACTAAAATTTTTCAAAAGCTCGAATCAAAGAATCTGGTCGATATTATTGAACTGGCACGGCGAAACGGTGCCTGCTAAAGCTAAAATCAAGACCAGTCTTGCGGATTAATTCGACTGAGGCATGGCATCATCACCTCGTCCTCACCCGGGATTGTTATAGAGATTGAGTCATACAGGAATTTATAACCACAGAGCTAATTTATTAGCCCAATCTTCATGCCATTACAGGGCGCGCAGGTTTCTTCCCGTGCCTGGCGAAAGTGGTCCGATACTTTCGTCTGCGACTTGCCGCCCTGCTTTTTTTTGATGTTTCTCACAGGCTGAGCGCCGCAAATTTCCAGCCCGCACTTTTCCCGCTAGAGTTCACTCATCCGACCACTCACTGAGTAAGTGATTATGACTGAGCGTTATCCGCATCTGTTTGCCCCGCTGGATCTGGGCTTTACGCAACTGAAAAATCGTTTCCTGATGGGCTCAATGCACACCGGTCTGGAAGAGCATGCCGATGGCGCACAGCGCCTCGCCGCCTTTTACGCCGAGCGCGCCCGGGAAGGCGTTGCGCTGATTGTGACCGGCGGCATCGCGCCCAATGCGCAGGGCGTGGTGGCGCAGGGCGGAGCCATGCTCACAGACGAAACCCAGTGCGGCTGGCACCGCCAGATAACCGATGCGGTACATGCACAGGGGGGCAAAATTGCTCTGCAGATTCTGCACGCCGGACGCTACAGCTATCAGCGCGATCTGGTGGCGCCCTCGGCGTTACAGGCGCCCATCAACCCGTTTACACCGCAGGCACTGAGCGAAGCGCAGATTGAACAAACCATCGCGGATTTCGCGCGCTGCGCCCGGCTGGCGCAGCAGGCCGGTTACGACGGTGTCGAAATCATGGGTTCCGAAGGCTACCTGATTAATCAGTTCCTGGTCGTCCATACCAATCAGCGCGACGACGGCTGGGGCGGTGATGTGGCGCGGCGGCAGCGCTTTGCGCTGGAAGTAACACAGGCGGTGCGCGCCGCCGTCGGTGATGCCTTTATTATTATTTTTCGCCTGTCGATGCTCGACCTGGTGAATAACGGCAGCTCGCTGCAGGAGACGCTGCAGCTTGCCACGGCGCTGGAGCAGCGCGGCGTGACGCTGTTCAACAGCGGCATTGGCTGGCATGAAGCACGCATTCCCACCATTGCCACCTGCGTGCCGCGCGCCGGTTTCGCCTGGGTCACGCAGCATCTGCGCCAGCACGTCAGCGTACCGGTTATCGCTACCAACCGTATAAATCATCCCCAGGTGGCGGAAGAGATTGTGCGCGAGGGTATTGCCGACATGGTGTCGATGGCGCGGCCATTTCTTGCCGATGCCGCGTTTGTCAGCAAAGCGCAGGCGGGCCAGCCCGACGCCATCAATACCTGCATCGCCTGTAATCAGGCCTGTCTCGATCAAATCTTTGCCGGTAAGGTCACTTCCTGCCTGGTCAATCCGCGCGCCTGTCACGAAACGCTGATGCCGGTCATCGCCGCCGCGCAGCCAAAACGGCTGGCGGTGGTGGGTGCCGGTCCGGCCGGTATGGCGTTCGCGCTGCAGGCGGCGCAGCGCGGCCATCACGTCACCCTGTACGAAGCCGATGCGCAGATTGGCGGCCAGTTTAATATCGCCCGCCAGATCCCCGGCAAGGCGGAGTTCAGCGAAACGCTGCGCTATTTCCGCCATCAGCTGGTAGCCGCAGGCGTTGAGCTGTGCCTGAATCATCGCGTCAGCGCCGACGAACTGGAACAGGCGGATGAAGTTATCATCGCGACCGGCATCACACCGCGCCAGCTGGCGATTCCGGGCATCGATCACCCCAGCGTGCTGAGTTATCTTGAGGTGATACGCGACAAAAAACCGGTTGGCCAGCGCGTGGCGATTATCGGTGCCGGCGGCATTGGTTTCGACACCGCGGAGTTTCTGCTGCAGCACGCCGATCGCGAGGAAGACTTCTACCAAAGCTGGGGCATCGATCGCAGCCTGCAGGCGCGCGGCGGTTTAGTGCGTCCACAGCCGGCTCCTGCCGACCGCCAGATCTGGCTGCTGCAGCGTAAATCCGGCAAGCCGGGCGCCGGGCTGGCGAAAACCACCGGCTGGATCCATCGCGCCAGCCTGCAGGCGCACGGCGTGCAGATGTGGGGCGATGTCGAATATCTGAAGATTGATGATGACGGGCTGCACCTGCGCCATCAGGGGGAAGCGCTGACGCTGGCGGTAGATAACATCGTGGTTTGCGCCGGTCAGGAACCGCTGCGTACGCTGGCGCAGGCGCTGGCCGCACGCGGCAAAGCCGTGCGGCTGATCGGCGGTGCCGACGTCGCGCAGGAGCTGGATGCACGGCGCGCCATCGCTCAGGCCACTGAGCTGGCGCTCAGCCTGTGATTAGCGCAGCTTGACTGAACGCAGCACCACAAATTTGGCGTTAGAGGCCACCAGCTCGCAGTTGCCAAACAGCTTCTTCATTTTCTGATGATAGCCAAGGTGGCGGTTGCCGACGATGCGCAGCTCGCCGCCATACTGCAGGCAGCGTTTGGCGTCACGCAGCATCTGCCACGCCAGGTGGTCGGTGACCGCGTGCTGCTGATGGAACGGCGGATTACACAACACTGCGTGCAGCCGGTCCGACGGAAAACCGCTCAGCACGTTGTTAACCCGAAACTGGCAGCGTGCCAGATCCTGTGGCCGGTTCAGCTCAACGTTAAGCTGGCTGGAAGCCACCGCCATGTAAGATTCATCGACGAACAGCACCTCGGCCTGCGGATTCTGTTCCAGCGCCTGCAGGCCAATCACGCCGTTACCGCAGCCGAGATCGACGATTTCGCCCTCAATATCGTGCGGCAGGTGTTGCAGAAAGAAGCGCGCGCCAATATCCAGCGCGGCGCGGGCGAACACATTGGCGTGATTGTGGATGTGATACGGCGTCTCGTCGAGCGGCCACACGGTGGTCGCCGGCACGTCCGCCAGCGCCGGGGCGCTGAAATGGCTGTAAATCAGACGCGCTTTTTTCCACGCCAGCGAGGTTTTGCTCTCACCAAGAATGCGTTCAAACAGCTGCAGCGTGGAATTATGGATATCTTTGGCTTTACCGGCCGCCAGAATCAGGGTATCCGGCGTGACGACCGTCCGCAGCGCGCGCAGCTGGTGCTCAAGCAGCGCCAGCGCTTTGGGCAGCTTAATCAGTACCGCCGCCGGGGCAGCCGGCAACGGCGCCAGGCTATCAAGAAAGTGTACCGACGCTTCATCCAGACCGTTGAGACGCAGATTCTGCCGGGCGGCCTGCTGGCTGAGCCACGAGTCGCTGACGTGCCAGATTTCCCGATTGTTCAGCCCGCAGGTCAGCGCGCCAAAGCTGTCATTGAATACCAGCACCGGCCCTGCCGGCAGCGCCTGCTGCAGCAAATATTCATCTGCGGCGTCCCACGCCTGTAGCGGGCTCTCTTCGCGCATCGGCGGGAAGCGCTGAAGCGTCAGCGTGCGATCGGTCAGTTCAAGTTGGCTCATGGAATCTCCGGCGTGGTACACTTTGCGCGATTTTCGCCCTGAAAAGGGGGCGCAGTATACTGTCTTTCGTCGGGAATCCCAATGTCATTAATCTATCTGCAGGGTTACCCTGAAAACATCCTCGAACAGGTGCAAGTGCTGATTGATAATCAGCGATTAGCCGCCTTTTTGCAGCAGCGCTATCCCGATACGCACGACGTCGTCAGCGACCGCGCGCTTTATGACTACACGCAGGCGCTGAAAAACCGCTATATGCGCAGCGCGCCGCCGGTGAGCAAGGTCATCTGGGATAATAAAATCAAAGTGATGAAGCATGCGCTTGGCCTGCATACCGCCATTTCCCGCGTGCAGGGCGGTAACCTGAAAGCCAAGGCCGAAATTCGCATCTCGACCTTTTTCCGCCTCGCGCCGGAACCCTTTCTGCGCATGATCGTGGTGCACGAACTGGCGCACCTGAAAGAGAAAGATCACAGCAAAGCCTTTTATCAGCTGTGCTGCCACATGGAGCCGGACTATCACCAGCTGGAGTTCGACGCGCGCCTGTGGATGACCGAACAGGCGCTGCGCGGCAACGCGGCCTAAAGAAACTCCTGCGCTTTCTGAATCAGACTGGTTTTGGTCAATGCCCCGAGGAAGCGACGCTCCTGCGCATTATTCAGCACCGGTAAACGCTCCAGCGTCACGCGCGCAAACGCCTCCCAGCCTTCACGCATGCTCTGGTGCTGATAAATGCAGGGGAAATTATCATCCATCACGCTGCTGACCGGCGAATCCAGCGTGATCTCCTGTGCCAGCACTTTGCGCGAAATGTCATGAATTGATACTACGCCAAGAAACTGACCGGCCTGATTAATGACGTAGACGTAGCGCTCGCGCTTGAGCGAACTCACCGCCAGCGCCTGCCCGACCGATTCCGCCGGCTGCAGCGCCGCGCCGGGGATGATCAGCTGATCAACCCGCATATTATCAAAATCATATTTCGCTTCTGAACGATTAAGGTGATGGCTTACCACCGGATAGGTGCTGGCGGACTGCAGCCGGTAGACCAGCATTGACGCCAGTACCGAGGCGATCATCAGTGGGAACAGCAGGCTGCTGTTAAGCGTCATCTCCAGCACCATCAGCATCGCCATCAGCGGCGCCTGACTGACCGCCGCCAGCACCGCCGCCATGCCCACCGCCGCATACAGCAGCGTATTGCCCACCGGCAGATGCAGCAGCACGCCAGTCTGCGCCAGCGCCACGCCGAGCAGCGCACCAATCAATAATGAGGGCGTGAACAGGCCGCCTACCGCGTTGGAGCCAACCGAGAGCGTGGTCGCCAGCATTTTCAGCACCAGCAGGCCGAGCAGACCCGCCAGCAGATAGTTGCCTTCAATGATTTTCACGATCACTTCATAGCCGTTACCAAGGATATCGGTGGAGATCAGCGCCAGTAAGCCAACCGCAAAGCCGCCTGCGCCCAGCCTGAGCGGCAGCGAGCGCACGCGGCTGAACAACGCTTTGCTGCGCGCAATCAGCTTGATCAATAGCCAGCCCGCCACACCCGCAGTAAAACCAATGATTACCGTCATCAGCAGGCTGGTGAGATCCATCTGAAACAGCGTGTCGGAGAGCGGATAGAGCGCGCTGCGAAAGCCCAGTGACCACATGGTCATCACCGCCACAGCCGAGGCGATAATCAGCGGAATCAGCCGCTGTAGCGCAGAGATACCAAACGCAATTTCCGCGACAAAAATCGCCGACGCCAGCGGGGCGTGATACACCGACGACAGACCGGCGGCCGCCGCCATCGCGACGATGTCACTGTTGCGCATATTGAGGGACGCTGGCAGCCAGCGCCCCAGCAGGCTGCCGCTCAGCGCCGACAGCTGCACCATCGGCCCCTCTTTACCAATCGACGCCCCGCTGCCGATACTGGCAATCGACGACAGTGCGCGAAACAGCGAGGTTTTGGTGGGCACCGCATCCAGCCGCGCGTTAATCACTTCAAGGTAATCGGTTTTCACCGTCTCCTGCTGCTCAATCGCCACCGCGTAGCGCAGGAACCAGCCGGCCAGCAGCCCGCCCGCCCCCACCAGCAGCGGCCAGAAGATCCACGGCCAGACGTGCATCGCGACCGTGATTTCGCTGTCGCTGTGAAACAGCAAATGATTGATGAGATCGATGATGCCGCGAAACGCCAGCGTGACCAGCGAGGCCACCAGGCCCACCGGAATGGCGATCAGCAGTGTGGTCCAGTTCAGTGCGTGTTTGCTTCCGCTCACCCGGCGTCCCCGCATATCGGTTAAAAAAGGGTTTGGCATCATCATATTGGAATGCGGATCGCAGGATCAAATTTCGCCTGCCTGCGCCGCCAGGGAACATGCTACTCTGCCGCTTTCAGAGTGCAGGAGAGCCAGCCGTGATACGTTTTGCCATTGTGGGAACCAACTGGATCACCCGCCAGTTTATCGACGCCGCGCACGAGAGCGGCAAAATGAAACTGAGCGCCGTCTATTCACGCAGCCAGCAGCAGGCCGACGCCTTTGTCGCGGATTATCCCTGTCCGCTGACCTTTACCTCACTCGAGGCGCTGGCGGCAAGTCCGGAAATCGACGCGGTGTATATCGCCAGCCCCAATGCGCTGCACTGTGAGCAAGCGCTGCTGTTCATGTCGCACGGCAAACACGTCATCTGCGAAAAACCGCTGGCCTCTAACCTGCGTGAAGCTGAGGCGATGATTGCCTGTGCGCGTCAGCATCAGGTGGTGCTGTTTGAGGCGTTCAAAACCGCCAGTCTGCCGACATTCCTGCGCCTGCAACAGGCGCTGCCGCAGTTAGGCACGCTGCGCAAAGCGCTGTTCAACTACTGTCAGTATTCGTCACGCTATCAGCGCTATCTCGACGGTGAGAACCCGAATACCTTCAACCCGCGCTGGTCCAACGGTTCGATCATGGATATTGGCTACTACTGCCTCGCGGCTGCCGTTACCCTGTGGGGTGCGCCGCAGCAGGTGAAAGCTGAGGCCTCGCTGCTGGCAAGTGGCGTCGATGCGCACGGCGTGGTAGTGCTGGACTACGGCGATTTCGACGTCACGCTGCTGCACTCAAAAGTGAGTGATTCCCTGATTCCCAGCGAAATCCAGGGCGAAGCCGGCTCGCTGGTGATAGAGAAAATTTCCGAGTGCCAGCAGCTGCGCCTGATTCCGCGCGGCGGCGAGAGCCAGAACCTGACGCAGCCACAGCACATCAATACTATGCTGTATGAAGCAGAGACCTTTGCCCGGCTGGTGGAAACGCGCCAGGTTGAGCACCCTGCGCTGGAGGTGTCACGCATTACCGCCCGGTTGCTGACAGAGATTCGTCGCCAGACCGGCGTGGTGTTTCCGGCGGATCGGAAAGAAGTGTAAATATTGCAAAATATTACAGCTCCCCCATTGAATCTGCTCGCGCTTGCACGTATGTTGGCGGCAGCAAAGGGGAGTAACTTGTAAGCTGACCGATCGTCATTACGATGCTTAGCGCATCCGGTCGTCAGGCAACCCGGAATTGATTCTGTGTTGTAAGTGAGACCTTGCCGGAAGGCGAGGTTTGCTTGCAGCTCTATAAAGCGGCTGACGTCTTCTGACTCAGCCGTTTTTTCATTTTCAGGACAGGATACGACTATGCACTCTGTAGGCACACCGTTACTCTGGGGCAGCTTCGCTGTCGTCGTGCTCATCATGCTGGCGATCGATCTCTTCTTACAGGGACGACGCGGCGCACAAACCATGTCATTCAAACAGGCTGCCGTCTGGTCGCTGGTGTGGATCTCCGTTTCTTTGCTGTTTGCCGCCGCGTTCTGGTGGTATCTCGACGGCAGCGCCGGGCGCGAAGTGGCAACCGCGCAAACCCTGGCTTTCCTGACGGGTTACGTACTGGAAAAAGCGCTGGCGGTCGATAACGTCTTCGTCTGGCTGATGCTGTTCAGCTACTTCGCCATTCCGTCTAATCTTCAGCGCCGCGTGCTGATTTACGGCGTGCTGGGCGCGATTGTGCTGCGTACCATCATGATCTTTGCCGGCAGCTGGCTGGTCACACAGTTCAGCTGGATCCTCTACATCTTCGGCGCATTCCTGCTGTTTACCGGCATCAAAATGGCCTTCGCTAAAGAGGGCGATGACGCTGCCGTCGGCGATAAGCCGGTGGTGCGCTGGCTGCGTAAGCATCTGCGCATGACCGATGAACTGCACGGCGAAAAGTTCTTCACCCGCAAAAACGGCGTGCTGTTTGCCACACCGCTGCTGCTGGTGCTGATTATGGTGGAGCTGAGCGATGTTATTTTCGCTGTCGACAGTATTCCGGCTATTTTTGCCGTCACTACCGACCCGTTCATCGTGCTGACCTCTAACCTGTTCGCCATCCTTGGCCTGCGCGCTATGTACTTCCTGCTGGCCAACGTGGCAGAGCGCTTCTCGATGCTGAAGTACGGTCTGGCGATCGTACTGGTGTTTATCGGTATCAAGATGCTGATCGTCGAGTTCTACCATATTCCGGTGGCGATCTCGCTGACGGTGGTCGGCGTGATTCTCGGCGGTACGCTGCTGATTAACGCCTGGGTAAACCACAGAAACGACCAGAAAGGCATCTCACGATAATCTTCTGCAGGGGCGCTAATCGCCCCTGCTTTGTTTCGCCAGCGCCAACCTTCGCGTTTCATATCTCTGTCACACTTCCTGTCATCAGCAGATCAAAAAACCGATCTGGCGCGCACCGGCAGAATTATCTCTTTTCTCGTCAGCTCTTTTCCTTATACTCCGCCGGGCAAACCGTTTGGCGCGGAGCAACCGCGCACAACACTCATACCGCGATAAAAAGACCGTAATATGCTAAATAATCTTCTTCGACCGCTGGGTGCGCTGTTCTCAGGAAGCCTGGTAAAACAAATCATGATTGGCCTGATTGCCGGCGTGGCGCTGGCGTGGCTTTCACGCGATGCCGCGCTGGCCGTGGGCCTGCTGGGTGAACTGTTCGTGCGCGCGCTGAAAGCCGTGGCACCGCTGCTGGTACTGGTGCTGGTGATCTCTTCCATTGCCAACCATCAGCAGGGGCAAAAAACCAATATTCGCCCGATCATCATGCTGTACCTGCTCAGTACCTTCTTCGCGGCGGTGGTCGCGGTGATTTTCAGCCATCTGTTCCCACAGACGCTGTCGATGGACGTCGGCGCGACCGAAATTACCCCGCCGTCCGGCATCACCGAAGTGCTGCACGGCCTGCTGATGAGCATGGTCGCCAATCCGATTGAAGCGCTGATGAACGCCAACTACATTGGCATTCTGGTGTGGGCGATTGGTCTTGGCCTGGCGTTTCGTCATGCCAGCCCGAGCAGCAAAGCCTTCCTGAACGACGCGTCGAATGCCGCGACCTGGGTGGTGCGCTGTGTGATTCGCTGCGCGCCGCTGGGCATTTTTGGCCTGGTGGCATCGATTCTGGCCTCAACCGGCTTCGGCGCGCTGTGGCAATATGCCCACCTGCTGACGCTGCTGATTGGCTGCATGCTGATTATGGCGCTGGTGGTCAACCCGATGCTGGTGTTTCAGAAAATCCGCCGCAATCCTTATCCGCTGGTGTTTACCTGCCTGCGCGAAAGCGGCGTAACGGCGTTCTTTACCCGCAGCTCGGCGGCGAATATTCCGGTCAACATGGCGCTGGCCAAACGCCTGAATCTGGATGAAGACACTTATTCGGTATCGATTCCGCTGGGCGCGACCATCAGCATGGCGGGCGCATCAATCACCATTACCGTACTGACGCTGGCCGCGGTGCACACGCTGGGCATTGCCGTAGACGTGCCCACCGCTATTCTGCTGAGCCTTGTCGCCTCGCTGTGTGCCTGTGGCGCATCCGGCGTGGCGGGCGGTTCGCTGCTGCTGATTCCGGTTGCCTGCAACATGTTTGGCATTCCTAACGATCTGGCGATGCAGGTGGTTGCGGTCGGTTTTATCATCGGCGTACTGCAGGATTCTGCTGAAACCGCACTCAACTCCTCAACCGACATTCTGTTTACCGCCGCCGTATGTCAGGCGGAAGCGGAACGTCAGCCGCGTACCGCCGGTTAACCCGCGTCGCGGCACCCACCGGTGCCGCGCTTTAACCGCTGCCGCTTTAAAGCGTCACGCCACTCTTGAAGATCGCCAGCTCGCGGAAATCATTAGCTTCATTGCGCGCCGGCTGGCCGTTCGCAATCGCCACAATAGTCTCAACAAACTCCGCCAGCAGCGTCTCCATGCTGGTGCCCTCCAGCAGTCGTCCGGCATTGAAATCAATCCAGTGCGGCTTTTTCTCCGCCAGCGGCGTGTTGGTGGCGATTTTCACGGTGGGCACAAAGCCGCCATACGGCGTGCCGCGTCCGGTGGTAAACAGCACCATATGGCAGCCGGCTCCGGCCAGCGCGCTGGTGGCGACCGCATCGTTACCGGGCGCGCTGAGCAAATTGAGCCCCGGCGTGCGCAGCCGCTCACCGTATTTCAGCACATCCACCACCTGACTCTGCCCGGCTTTTTGCGTACAGCCCAGCGACTTCTCCTCCAGCGTGGTGATGCCGCCCGCCTTGTTGCCCGGCGATGGATTTTCGTAAATCGGCTGCTGATGATCGATAAAGTAGCGCTTGAAGTCGTTAATCATCGCCACCGTTTTGTCGAAAATCGCCGCATCACGGCAGCGGCTCATCAGGATGCGCTCGGCACCAAACATCTCCGGTACTTCGGTCAGCACCGTGGTGCCGCCGTTGGCGATCATCTGGTCAGAGAAACAGCCGAGCAGCGGATTGGCGGTGATGCCGGAAAAGCCGTCCGAGCCACCGCATTCGAGACCAAACTTCAGCTCGCTAAGTTTGCCCGGCTGGCGGCGGTCGTGACGCATCACGTTGTACAGCGCATGCAACCGCTGCAGGCCGGCTTCCACTTCATCATCCTGCTGCTGACACTCCATAAACTGCACACGCTGGCTGTCGAAGTCGCCCAGCGTGTCGCGAAAGATATCGACCTGATTGTTTTCGCAGCCGAGTCCAATCACCAGCACCGCGCCGGCATTGGGATGACGCACCATATTTTGCAGCATGGTGCGGGTATTTTCGTGATCCTGCCCCAGCTGTGAACAGCCGAAGGGATGGCTGAACAGGTGCACGCCGTCGATGCCGGCCGCGTCATCACTCTCCCGGAGAAAGCGTGACACAATCTGCCGGGCGATGCCGTTCACGCAGCCGACGGTCGGCAAAATCCACAGCTCGTTACGAATGCCAACCTCGCCCGTGGCGCGACGATAGATCTGTACCTCACGATCCGCCGCCTGCGGTGGCTGCGTAAGGTGTTCCGGCTGATAGTGATAGTCATCGACATCGCTCAGATTGGTGCGCGCGTTGCTGGAGTGAATCAGCTCGCCGACGGCGATCGGCTGAGTGGCATGGGCAATCGGCAACCCATACTTAATCACCTGCTCGCTACTGTTGAGCGGTTGCAGCGCAAACTTGTGGCCGCGCCCGATATCCTGCTGCAGCGTAATCCGCTGTTCTGCGACGATAACCTGGGTGCCGGCCGCCAGATCCTGCAGCGCGACGGCGACGTTGTCGCGTGAATGTATTTTGATTGCCTGTTGCATCGCGTTATCTCAGTTGGCTAAGGGCCGTCCGCATGCCGTGGACGAGAATGTTGTGCAGCTGCTGGCTGACCGCCGTAACCAGACCGGGCCGCTGGGTTAAATCTTCGCCCCAGTGCTGCGCGTCGCTCAGTACGTCGCTCACCAGCTGCTGCGGGGTGAGTTGATCGGTGAGGACCGCCGGCCACAGCCGGGCAAAACGCTGCAGCCAGTGCGCGTCATCCTGCAGCGGCCACTGCCGGTCATCCTGCTGGCCGCGATAAAACGCCAGCAGCGCGGCAAAGGCAAAGATGAGGCGCGGCGGCCAGTCGCCACGCTGCTGCTGCGCCTGCAATAGCGCCGGCAGCAGGCGCGTACGGAATTTGGTCATGCCGTTGAGCGCAATCGCCAGCAGCGCATGGTGAATAAACGGATTGCGAAAGCGGCGCTGCACCGCATCCGCATAGGCGTGCAGCTCGGCGCGCGGCAAATCCAGCGTCGGAATCACCTCTTCGCGCAGCAGTGCATCGACAAAAGCGGCCAGCTGCGCATCGTTCATTGCCTCGCCCACGCTCGCCAGCCCGGCCTGAAACGCTACCGGCACCAGCGCAGTGTGCGCCCCGTTGAGGATCGCCACCTTCTGCGCTTTGTACGGCGTGATGTCATCCACCCTCCTGACGGCAGGTGCCAGCGCCGTCAACTGCAGCTCGTGCATCAGCGTATCCGGTCCCTGAAGCACCAGCTGGTAGTCGCGCTCCCCGGCCACCAGATAGCGGTCGTCATAGCCCAGTTGGGCTGCAATCTGTGCGCCATCCGGCGGATAGCCGCTGACAATGCGATCCACCAGCGTGTTGTAAAAGGCGCAGTGCTGCGTCACCCACTGCGCAAAGGCCGCTGGCAGCTGCCACTGCTGGCAGTAACGCAGCACTAACGCGCGCAGCGTGTCGCCGTTATGGTCGATCAGCTCACACGGCACGATCAGCCAGCCTTTATCGGCGGCACCGGCAAAGTGCTGATAACGAGCCCACAAGAGCTGCGTCAGTTTGCCGGGAAAAGACGACGCAGGTTGATCTTCCAGCCGATCCTGTTCGGCATACGCGATGCCGGCCTCGGTGGTGTTGGAGAACACAAAACGCATCTGCGGCGCTCGTGCCAGAGCCAGGAATTCTTCGAACTGCTGATAAGGCTGGATTTCACGATTGAGGCTGCGGATCAGCCGGGTTTCGCTGAGCGGCTCCCCGGCGTCATTCAGCCCGCGCAGCAGCGTGGTATAGAGGCCATCCTGCTGATTGAGCGTCTCCGTCTGCATCCGGTTGCGCGGTCGCACCACCACCACGCCGGCATCAGTGCCCTGATGTTCATTGAGCCAGTCGAGCTGCCAGTCGATAAAGGCACGCAAAAAGTTGCCTTCGCCGAACTGGATCACGCGTTCGCTATAGCGTGCGCCGGGGAAATCGCGGCGGTTGAGTCGCAACATGTCGCTTCCTTGAAGATGAAATCGGTCAGCTAATGCGCAAAAGTTATCATACCAATTTCAGCGAAAGGGAGATTTGTTTGCCAACTGCGTCACATTATCCATCATTGCCATACGGCGAAAGCCGGCGTACCACTGATTTTCATCGACTTAAGCATATGTATATTCTATCAATTAAACATCAAACCTGAGCAGGAGCGCAGGTTCTTAACTTGCCAGATGGTATAACAGCTTCAGCGCTTTGCGACATCGTAGGGTAAGTGGTATAACAACTTACCGTCTTTCACAGAACCGAAAAATCATGGACCTGAACGAATCCCGCCGCCTCTACCAGCAACTCGCCAGCGAACTCAAGCAGCGCATCGAAGCGGGCAGTTATGCCGTGGGGGCAAAGTTACCGGCAGAGCGGATGATTGCGGAGGCGCACCAGGTGAGCCGCACCGTGGTGCGGGAAGCGATCATCATGCTGGAGGTGGAAGGCTACGTCGAGGTGCGCAAAGGGTCCGGCATTCATGTGATCAGCGACCAGCCACAACCGCGCGACAGCGCCACCGATCAGCTGGAGTTTGCCAGCTATGGCCCCTTTGAACTGCTGCAGGCGCGCCAGCTGATTGAGAGCAATGTCGCCGAATTTGCCGCCACGCAGATCCGTCCACAGGACATCGTGGCGCTGCTGGCAATTCAGGAAAAAGCCCGGCAGGAAGATCACGCGCGCGATTCGACATGGGATATGGAGTTTCACGTGCGCATTGCCCAGGCCACCCAAAACAGCGCGCTGGCCGCCATCGTAGAGAAAATGTGGCGGCACCGGCTGCATAATCCTTACTGGCTTAAGCTGCACGAGCACATTGACGCGCGCCATATCACCAGCTGGTGCGACGATCACGACCAGATTTTAAAAGCGCTGATGCGCAAAGATCCCGCCGCCAGCAAACTGGCGATGTGGCAGCATCTGGAAAATACTAAACAGATGCTGTTCGACGCCACCGCCGATGATTTCGAATTCAACGTTGACCGCTACATGTTCGCAGAAAATCCGGTGATCCTGCCCTGAAGCCGCAATGGCAGAAACGCTGCATTTTCAGGCTAAAAAGTCAGTTAATCTGCAATAGTGTCAGCTCGTGTAAAGCTCCTTTTGACCATCTGCGTCAAAAGGTAAAACTCCTGTGCGACCGCGACTTTACACTGTCTGAATCCCGCGATTTTTGTTACAGTTATCGCCCTTTTCTTACCCTTTGCGACAGGGCTATAAAAAGTCGCTGATTTAACAATCAATTCTGGATGGATCCGGAAATCCTGCTCAGGTGGCATACCTAAAATGTATAACTTAACCCGCCTGCGCCTAAGCCCCTCACGGGCACGTTTAACAATGATGTTCAGGAATGATTGATGGATATTTTGCAAGCATTGCTGCATGCCCTGTGGCAGCAGGATTACGAAATGCTCTCCGACCCCACGCTGGTGTGGGCGATTTATGGCGTGTTGTTCATGATTCTGTTTCTCGAAAATGGCCTGCTGCCCGCCGCGTTTCTGCCTGGTGACAGTCTGCTGATTCTGGTCGGCGTGCTGATAGCGAAAGGCACCATGAGCTTCCCGCTTACTCTGCTGGTGCTGACCACCGGCGCCAGCCTTGGCTGCTGGGTCAGTTACATTCAGGGCCGCTGGCTTGGCAATACGCCGACGGTGCAGAAATGGCTCTCCCATCTGCCCGCGCAGTATCATCAGCGCGCCCACAGTCTGTTCCACCGCCACGGTTTGTCTGCGCTGCTGATTGGCCGCTTTATCGCGTTTGTCCGTACCCTGCTGCCGACCATTGCCGGCCTCTCCGGCCTGAGCAATGCCCGCTTCCAGTTCTTTAACTGGATGAGCGGCTTCCTGTGGGTGCTGATTCTTACCGTGCTCGGCTTTGCGCTGGGGAAAACCCCCATTTTCCGCCGCTATGAAGATGAGCTGATGTTCTGCCTGATGCTGCTGCCGCTGGTGCTGCTGGTCATCGGTCTGGTGGGTTCACTGGTAGTGCTGTGGCGTAAACGTCAGGCGGGTCAGAACGGGAAGTCACAGTAATGACAGGGTTGCGTAATTTCCCCAGGCGTTTACTCCCCTGGCTGTGCGCTGGCGTGCTGGCGCTGCTGGCTATCGGCATTGTGCCCAAACTGATGCAGCATGAAACGGTGGTGAAGATCCGCGTGGCACACAGCGGCACCAATCTGCCGGACGGCTTTTATCTCTACCAGCAGCTTTCAGCGCAGGGCGTGCGGATTAAAAGCATTACCTCGGCAGGCGATGCGCTGGTCATTCATTTTGAGAATGAAGAGCAGAGCCTGGCCGCGCAGAAAGTACTGCGCCGCCTGCTGCCACAGGGCTTTGTCGTGGCGGCGGGTCCGCAGGCGTCACAGCAGGTGGTGGACGCTAATCGCCCCACCTATAGCTGATCCCCGCCGTCGGGTTCACCGCCCGGCGGCACCTCAATCCTCGCTATCCCCGCGTGTTTTTTGAATTTTTTCGTCTGCTGTCTATTCTTAAGTAAGCGCGAGCAGACGACAAGCTGGGATGCCCCTCCTGTCCGGTTTGCGACAGGTCGTCAACAATGGAAGGTAAAAACCTGATGAAACAACAACTACTGCTGGGTGCGATTCTTTTCTCTCTCTCGGGTTCACTGCTGGCAGCGGAATCGCTGTGTCAGCAAAAACAGCAGGATATTCAGCGCGAAATTGAGATGGCGAAACAGCACGACAACCAGCGCCGGGTCACCGGACTGGAACGCGCGCTGACTGAAGTCCGCGCCAACTGCACTGACGAGAAACTGAAATCCGCCCACGCTGAACGCATTGAAGCCCAGCAGCATAAAGTGGCTGAGCGCGAGCACGAACTGCAGCAGGATCGCCAGGAAGGCAAAGACCAGGAGAAGATCGGTAAGCGCGAACGGAAGCTGGAAGAGGCACGCCAGGAGCTGAAAAAGCTGCAGGCCGAGCCTTATTAATCGGACTTAAATAAATGATGTAATGGAGAACACCATGGCTAAAGACACCACATCTGAACATCTGCGTGCGGAACTGAAAAACCTTGCCGACACCCTGGAAGAAGTGCTGAGCAGCTCGGCTGATAAGTCGAAAAGCGAGCTGGATAAACTGCGTCACAAAGCACGCGGTGCCATTGAGAGTTCACGCGAGCGGCTGGGCGAATCCGGCGAACGCATCGCGCAGACCACGCGTGAAGCGGCGGAGAAAGCGGACGTCTACGTGCGTGAAAATCCGTGGCACGGCGTGGGTATCGGCGCAGCAGTCGGCGTGCTGATCGGCATCCTGATTTCACGTCGTTGATATGAGCGAGAATCAGAGCCACGGCCCAGGCAAAGGGGTCTTCAATGTAGGTCAGCGCGTGGTGACAACGCTGGTTGGCATGGTCGAGACACGCGTGCGGCTGGCCGTTGCCGAGCTGGAAGAGGAAAAGGCCAATCTGATCCAGATGCTGATCATGATAGGCCTGACCATGCTGTTTACCGCTTTCGGATTGATGAGCCTGATGGTGCTGATTATCTGGGCGGTGGATGCGCAGTACCGGCTGATGGCGATTGCCATCACCACCGGCGTGCTATTCGCGCTGGCGCTGATTTTTGGTTTATGGACGTTGCGTAAATCCCGGCAGTCCACGCTGTTGCGCCATACGCGCAAAGAGCTGGACACCGATCGCACCTTACTGGAGGAGCATCGCTCATGAGTCAGCGTGAACGTGAAGCACGCATTCATGAATTGCTTAATCAGGTACAGCAGCAGCGGCTGGATCTCAGCGCTGCCCGCCGCGATTGGCTGGAAAGCACCGCGCAGTATGATCGCGGCTGGCTGACGTTTCTCAGCCTGCGCCGTTATCTGGCGATTGGCAGCAGCGCGCTCGCCATCTGGTCGATCCGCAGCCCCAACCGCATCATGCGCTGGGCCAAACGCGGACTCGGCCTGTGGAGCACCTGGCGCATGATCAAATCGGCAATGCCGCCACGCTAACTTCCTCACCTTAAACCGGATCGAAAAGGTTCGGTTTTCCTCCTTCAGAATTCCTGAATAACATCGACAGTTTATCTCGCTTACAACTATTGCTGCGCGCGACTATCATCTCCCTCCATCAGCCCGACGAACTGTTTAACGCGGTTTAGCGGGAAAATAACCCGGCAGGCCAACAACCTGCGCCAAAAACCTTGTTGGAGTAAATGATGAAAAAATTCGAAGACTCAGGCCTGCTGCTGGCACGCGTATTAATGACCATCCTGTTTATTACTGCCGGCTGGGGCAAAATCACCGCCTATGCAGGCACCGCACAGTACATGCAGGCGATGGGCGTGCCCGGCTTCCTGCTGCCGCTGGTGATTCTGCTGGAACTGGGCGGCGGCCTGGCGATTCTGTTCGGTTTCCTGACGCGCTTCACCGCGCTGTTCACCGCCGGCTTCACGCTGCTGACCGCGTTCCTGTTCCACAGCAACTTTGCGGAAGGCGTTAACCAGCTGATGTTCATGAAAAACCTGTCCATCGCCGGTGGTTTCCTGGTGCTGGGTCTGGTGGGTCCGGGCGCCTACAGCATTGACCGCCTGATTCGTCAGCGCTTTATGCCAGCAACCGCACGCTAAGCACACAAGCCGTGCAACAGCACATATACTGAATAGCAAGGGCGGGGATTTTCCTCGCCCCGTTTTTTTTATGGAGGGCTTATGGGACAACTGATTGACGGTGTCTGGCATGACACCTGGTACGATACGAAGTCAACCGGTGGCCGCTTCAAACGCACAGAAGCAGTCTGGCGTAACTGGATCACGGCAGACGGCAGCGCCGGGCCAACCGGGAAAGCCGGCTTTGCCGCCGAGCGCGATCGTTATCATTTATACGTTTCGCTGGCCTGCCCGTGGGCGCATCGCACCCTGCTGATGCGTCAGCTGAAGGGGTTAGAAGAGATGATTTCGGTGTCAGTGGTGCACCCGCTGATGCTGGAGAATGGCTGGACCTTCGACGATGACTTCCCCGCCGCGACCGGCGATTCGCTGTATCAGAACGAATTCCTCTATCAGCTCTATCTGCATGCCGATCCGCAGTACAGCGGGCGCGTGACCGTGCCGGTGCTGTGGGATAAAAAGCAGCACACGATTGTCAGTAATGAGTCCGCCGATATCATCCGTATGTTTAACAGCGCCTTCGACGCGCAGGGCGCTCGCGCCGGCGATTACTACCCGCCCGAGCTGCGTGACAAGATCGACGAACTCAACGGCTGGATTTATGACACCGTCAATAATGGCGTCTACAAAAGCGGATTTGCCACGTCACAGTCGGCCTATGATGAAGCCGTAACCGCACTGTTCCATTCGCTGGCACGGCTGGAGCAGATTCTGGGTCAGCATCGCTATCTGACCGGCGATCGCCTCACCGAAGCCGATCTGCGCCTGTGGACCACGCTGGTGCGCTTTGACCCGGTCTACGTGACCCACTTTAAGTGCGATCGTCATCGCATCAGCGATTACCGTAACCTGAACGGCTTCCTGCGCGATATTTATCAGATGCCGGGCATTGCCGATACGGTAAACCTGCCGCACATCCGCCATCACTACTACTGCAGCCACAAGACCATCAATCCGAACGGCGTTATTTCGCTGGGACCGGCTTTTGACTGGGATGAGCCGCACGGCCGCGGTTAACGGCTTGCTTACGCATGCCTGCCCTTCTCTCCCACTATTGGGAAAGCAAGGCAGGCAGTATTGCGCTGCCTTAGGCAAATTTGATCAACACCATCCCGGCCAGCAGCAGTGCCACGCCCAGCCAGCCGCGGGTGTTCAGACGTTGTCCGAACAGGATCCAGCCTGCCGCTACGGTAGCCACCAGACCGAAACCGCCCCACAAGGCGTAGGCCACCGAGAGATCGATCCCCTTCACTGCCTGCGACAGGGCACTGAATGCCGCCAGGACAGCCACCAGCGATACCACGCCATACAGCGGACGACGGAAGCCGTTGGCGTATTTCAGCGCGATGTTCGCCACAATTTCCAGCACGATGGCCAGCGCCAGCCAGGCCAGATGCACGACATTAAGCGTGGTCATGACGCAGCTCCTTACGGCTGAATGTCCCCGCTTTGATCAGCGCGATACCCGCGATCAGCGTGATCAAACCCGCCGCCTTCATCACCGACAGCGCCTCGTCAAACAGCATCACGCTGGACAGAGTGATAAACAGAATACCGACGCCTTCCCACATGGCATAAGCCACGCCAAGGGCAATACGTTTAACGGCAAAGGTGAGGAAGATGTATGACAGGGCGATCATCAACAGCATAAAAATATAGCCAGCGCTGCCGCCATTAACGCTGGCCCATTTCATTGACACGGTGCCCGTAATTTCGGCAGCAATCGCTAACGCTAATAAAATCCAGTACAGCATGATTTCTCTCCTGTGAGAAATAAACGCCATCCACGCGCAAACAGCAGCGTGATAGCTGAAAAAGATAAAAATCCAGGAAGGAGAGAAAAAACTACAGCGCGAAGCGCCAGTGCCGATCGCTCAGTGAGCAGCAGAAAACGCAGGTGGGTGAAGAGGTTAATACGTAAAGTGTAACGAAATGGTTATCCATAATTTTACAACTTATCCACGTTGTTGCTTTTCCCGGTGTGGATGAAAAATTGTCCTCAGTAGTTGAACACGCGCCTATTCTGGCACAGGGAAAAGAATGTTTTTGCGGATTTGCGTTTCTTTACGCAGAGAAATGGGGGTTTTGTGCGGTTTTATCTGGCTACGTGCGGTTTTCTGCCCTCACCCTAACCCTCTCCCACGGGGAGAGGGAATAGTTAGGTGCGATTTTCTGGCTACGTGCGGTTTTCTGCCCTCACCCTAACCCTCTCCCACGGGGAGAGGGAATAGTTAAGTGCGGTCTGGCAGGGCGAGCACTCAACTCGCCACACGCACAATCGGTCCCTTCTCCCGCTTGCGGGAGAAGGTTAGGATGAGGGACAGCACGCACCTTACCCCAAAAACAAAACGCCCGCAGATTCTCACCTGCGGGCGTCTTTATAAAAAAGTCGAAACTGACCGATAAGCCGGGTTCTGTCGTGGACAGTCATTCATCTAGGCCAGCAATCGCTCACTGGCTCAAGCAGCCTACCCGGGTTCAGTACGGGCCGTACCATGTGAACCCCTATTTGGCCTTGCTCCGGGTGGAGTTTACCGTGCCACGGACTGTTGCCAGCCGCGCGGTGCGCTCTTACCGCACCCTTTCACCCTTACCTGATCCCATTACTGGGCCATCGGCGGTTTGCTCTCTGTTGCACTGGTCGTAGGCTTGCGCCCCCCAGGCGTTACCTGGCACCCTGCCCTATGGAGCCCGGACTTTCCTCCCCTCTGCCCGTCTCCCCCGAAAGGGACGACGACAAAGCGGCGACTGTCTGGTCAGCTTCGGCGCGGGATAATAGGCGATCCGCCCGCGTTTGTCACGCCTCTTGCTGCTCCAGCGCATACTTGTACAGGGCGTTTTTCTTAACCCCATGAATTTCCGCCGTCAGCGCCGCCGCCTTTTTCAGCGGCAGCTCAGCCTGCAGCAGCGCCAGCGTGTGCAACGCCTCTGCCGGCAGCGTCTCTTCATCCGCTTTATGGCCTTCGACAATGAGCACCATCTCGCCCTTGCGGCGATTCTCATCCGCCTGCACCCACGCCAGCAATTCACCGACCGGCGCACCGTACAATGACTCCCAGGTTTTGGTCAGCTCTCGTGCCAGCACCACGTAGCGCGCCGCGCCCCATACGCTGACCATATCCTGTAGCGTATCCAGCACGCGATGGGTCGATTCGTAGAAAATCAGCGTGCGCGGCTCATCACTCAGGGCACGCAGCGCATCGCAACGCCCTTTACTTTTGGCCGGCAGAAACCCTTCGTAACAGAAACGATCGGACGGTAATCCCGCCGCGCTCAATGCTGTGATCGCCGCGCAGGCACCGGGCAACGGCACCACGCGTACCCCGGCTTCGCGGCAACGACGCACCAGATGGTAGCCCGGATCGTTGATTAACGGCGTGCCCGCATCGGAAACCAGCGCAATGCTCTGGCCCTCCTGCAGCTTCGCTAACAGCACGTCGGCCTTCTGCTGTTCGTTATGGTCGTGAAGTGCGAACAGTCGCGCATTGATGGCGAAATGTTGTAGCAACAGCCCGGTATGACGTGTATCTTCCGCAGCGACCAGATCGACGCTCGCAAGCACCGTCAGCGCACGCTGCGTGATATCACCCAGGTTACCGATCGGGGTAGGAACGATATAGAGCGTGCTGGCAGAAATCTCTGCCCGATCGAGTTGTTTCATTGTTTCATCCGAATTGCCGATTTAATATTGAGCATCTTGAAAAAAACATCACTGGATACAGTATGCTTCCTTCGAAAGTCGTACGTCATAAAGCAGGACGCCTGGTCCCTGTTTTGCTCGCGGGCCTGATTCTGGCCGCCTGTAGCGGCCAGGGACCGCAGCAAACCTCAAGCGTAAACGTGCAGGGTCCTGCCACGGGCCGCTCTGACTATTATCTGCAGCAGGTGCAGCAAAGCAGCGATGATAGCAAGACCGACTGGCAATTACTTGCCATCCGTGCCCTGCTGAAGGAAGGAAAGTATCCGCAGGCGCAAAATCAGCTCGGTCAGCTGCCACAGCAGCTCTCTGACGTGCAACAGCAGGAACTGCTGCTGCTGCGCGCCCAGCTGCAAATTGCCCAGCAGGATTTCAACGGTGCTCAGCAGCTGCTGGGACAGATAAAAGCCGCTGACCTGTCGCAGGATCAGCAGGTGCGCTACTACGCGCTGCAGATTGCCGCTGCGCAAAATCGTCCGTCGCTCGCGCTGCTGCGCGCCTATATTGCTCAGGAACCGCTGCTGAAAGGCGCCGATCACCAGAGCAATATTGACGCCACCTGGCAGGCGCTGACCCAGCTTACCCAGGATCAGCTCAACAGCGTGGTGATCAACGCCGACGAAAATACGCTACAGGGCTGGCTCGACCTGCTGAATACCTGGCACGCCAACAGCCAGGATGCCCAGATGCTGAAAGCCGCCATTAGCGACTGGCAGACGCGCTATCCGCAAAACCCCGGCGCGAAAACCCTGCCGACCCAGCTCAGCCAGGTGCAGAACTTTACTAAAGCCTCGACCAGCACAATCGCGCTGCTGCTGCCGCTTAATGGTCAGGCGCAGGTGTTCGCCAGTGCCATCCAGAAAGGCTTTAACGATGCGAAAAACGGTGTGCTGACTGCGCCGGCAGCCCCTGCCGCACCGGCCAGCAGCGATGCCAGCGCCTCCACGCAACAGCCCGCCAGCACGGCAACGCCAGCCAATGGCGATGCCAACGCGGTAGTCAGTCCGGCGGCCGCGGCCATCACGCCGTCAGACAGCGCACAGCCGCAGCAGCCCGCCGCACAGCCAGCCGTCGCGCAGCCTGCCAGCAGCGCCCAGGTGAAAGTGTATGACACCAGCAGCCAGCCGATTGCTCAGGTGATGCAGCAGGCGCAGCAGGATGGTGCCACCCTGGTGGTTGGTCCGCTGCTGAAAAATAACGTGGAACAGGTCGCCAACAGCCAGACACCGCTGAACGTGCTGGCGCTCAACGAGCCAGAGCAGATCCAGAACCATCCGAATATTTGCTATTTTGCGCTTTCTCCTGAAGACGAAGCGCGCGATGCCGCGCACCATATCTGGGATCAGGGCAAACGCCAGCCGTTGCTGCTGATGCCGCGCAGCAGCTATGGCGACCGCGTGGGCAAAGCGTTTGCGCAGGAGTGGCAGAAGCTGGGCGGCGCAACCGTGCTGCAGCAGCGTTTCGGCGGCGTGGGCGAGCTGAAACAGGGCATCAACAGCGGTGCCGGTATTGCACTGAGCGGCACGCCGCTGACGGTACAGCCGGACCAGCCGCAGGGCGTGGCGGTCGCCGGTCTGACGATTCCGGCACCGCAGACCAGCACTCCTGCACCTGAGAGCGCCAGCAGCAGCGGCAGCGTTGATGCGGTTTACATTATTGCCACTCAGGACGAACTGCAGCTGATCAAGCCGATGATTGCCATGCGCACCAGCAGCCGCAATAACATCGCCCTGTATGCCAGCTCGCGCAGCGCGCAGGCTGGTGCCGGTCCGGACTTCCGGCTGGAGATGGATGGCCTGCAGTTCAGCGATATTCCGCTGCTGTCCGGCGCCAATCCAGGCCTGATGCAGCAGGCGGCGCGCAGTTTCAACAACGACTATTCGCTGGTACGCCTCTATGCGATGGGCATTGATGCCTGGACGCTGGCGAATCAGTTTAACCAGATGCGTCAGGTACCGGGCTTCGCCATTGATGGCAACACCGGCAAGCTGAGCGCCGACACGGATTGCGTGATCAACAGGAAGTTGGCATGGAACCAGTATCGTCAGGGACAAATCGTTCCGGTGCAGTAAACCGCCAGCGCCTCGGCGCTGAGCAGGAGCAGCAGGCGCGTCGCTACCTTGAGCGCGCCGGACTGCAGTGGGAAGCCAGCAATGTGCGCTGCCGCAGCGGGGAAATCGACCTGATTATGCGCGACGCGGATTGCTGGGTGTTTGTTGAAGTGCGCTATCGGCGCGATGCACGTTTTGGCGGCGCGGCTGCCAGCGTGACGCGCCAGAAACAACAAAAGTTGCTGCGTACCGCTGCGCTGTGGTTGCTGGCACGCGGCGGCAGTTTTGATACGGTGAATTGCCGTTTTGACATCATCGCCATCACCGGGCGCGAACTGGTGTGGCTGGCCGATGCCTTTCGTGCGGATGGATAGAACCAGGTGGTCTTGTGCAGGACAGAATTAAAGCGTGTTTTACCGAAAGTATTCAGACGCAAATCGCCGCAGCCGAAGCGCTGCCAGATGCGATTTCCCGCGCCGCGATGACGCTGGTGCAGTCATTGCTGAACGGCAACAAAATCCTCAGCTGCGGTAACGGCGCTTCGGCGGCTAACGCCCAGCATTTTGCCGCCAGCATGATTAACCGTTTTGAGACCGAGCGTCCCAGCCTGCCGGCGCTGGCGCTGAGTGCGGACAATGTGATGCTGACGGCAATCGGTAACGACCGTCTGCACGACGAAATTTATGCCAAGCAGGTTCGTGCGCTTGGACAGGCCGGCGACGTTCTGCTGGCCATCTCCACCCGTGGCAACACCCGCGATATTGTTAAAGCGGTGGAAGCTGCGGTTACCCGCGATATGACTATCGTCGCGCTGACCGGCCATGACGGCGGTGAGCTGGCGGGCCTGCTCGGTCCGCACGATGTGGAAATTCGCATTCCGTCACATCGCAGCGCACGCATTCAGGAGATGCATATGCTGACGCTGAACTGCCTGTGCGATTTGATTGATAACACCTTGTTCCCACACCAGGAATGACTGAAGGAGCTCAAATGAAAGCATTGAACGCTATCGCCATTCTGTTAACCGCCATGCTGCTGCAGGGCTGCGTGGCGGTTGTCGCCGGCGGCGCTGCGGTCGCCACCAAAACCGCCACCGACCCACGTACCGTGGGCACGCAGGTTGATGACGGCACGCTGGAGCTGCGCGTCACTAACGCGCTGGCAAAAGATGAGCAGATCAAAAATCAGGCGCGCGTGGTCGTGACCGCGTATCAGGGCAAAGTACTGCTGACCGGTCAGGCACCGTCAGCCGATCTCGCCAGCCGGGCGAAACAGATCGCCATGGGCGTTGATGGCGCGACAGAGGTGTATAACGAGATTCGCACCGGGCAGAAAGTGAGCCTTGGCACGTCTTCATCGGATACGTGGATCACCACCAAAATCCGCTCGCAGCTGCTGGGCAGCGATCAGGTGAAATCGTCCAACGTGAAAGTCACCACTGAGAACGGGGAAGTGTTCCTGCTGGGTCTGGTAACGCAGGAAGAAGCGAAGGCAGCAGCGGATATCGCCAGCCGTGTCAGCGGCGTGAAGCACGTCACCACCGCCTTTACCATTCTGAAATAATGCCACAGGCGGCCAGCAGGGCCGCCTTTTTTATACCGGAATATCAATCACCAGCGCACGCAGCGGCGTTTCCGCCTGCAGCGTAATCTGCGCCTCTTCACTGACAAACGCCCCATCGCCACAGCGCAGCTGCTCCTGATGCGCACTGCTGGCCCGTACCTCAAGCGCACCGTGAATCGACTGCAAATAGGCGCGCGGTCCGTGCAGCGCCAGGCTGTACTGCTCGCCTGGTGCCAGCGTGACCTGATGTACCCACACCTGCTGGCGCAGCTGCAAACTGCCGTCCGCACCATCCGGTGACGCAATCAGCACATGGGTTTGCTGCGGCAGCGCACGTTTTTGCAGCAGCGGATTTTCCCGTTCCGGACAGGCGGCCAGCCACAGCTGCATGCGCGTCAGTGGGCGATCCTTGCTGATATTGTGTTCGCTGTAATTGACGCCCTGGCGAGCCGACAGCAGCATCGCTTCGCCCTCGCGCGCCACCAGGTGATTGCCTTCGCTGTCGCGGTATTCGGCTTCACCCTGCAGCACCAGGTTGAGCACATCCACCTGCGGATAGGTGCGCGGCTGAAATGCCGCACCGGGTGCCAGCACTTCCTGATTTAGCACGCGCAGCGAGGCGTAGCCCATCAGCTGGGGATCAAAATAGTGGCCAAATGAGAAGCTATAGCGCGCCTGCAACCAACCGAAATCGGCCTGGCCACATGCGGACGCGCAGCGGGTTGTCATCATGCTTTACCTCCGACGCACTGCGGTGAGAATCCACCACAGGCTTTATACGTCAATGGTAAAAGGCTGGACGCCGGATTGTTAGCCAGTTAATCTGCCTGGCATATTCAAATTTACTGACAGAGAGTCGGCATGGCTAAAGAGCGCGCGTTAACCCTGGAAGCTTTACGTGTGATGGATGCTATTGACCGTCGCGGCAGCTTCGCCGCGGCGGCCGACGAGCTGGGACGCGTGCCATCGGCGCTGAGCTACACCATGCAGAAGCTGGAAGAGGAGCTGGATGTGGTGCTGTTTGACCGCTCCGGCCATCGCACCAAATTCACCAACGTCGGGCGAATGCTGCTGGAACGCGGCCGCGTGCTGCTGGAAGCCGCCGATAAACTCACCACCGATGCCGAAGCGCTGGCGCGCGGCTGGGAAACCCATCTGACCATCGTGGCCGAAGCGCTAATCCCGACCGAACTGCTGTTCCCGCTGGTCGAGAAGCTGGCCGAGAAAGCCAATACGCAGATTTCGCTGGTCACCGAAGTGCTGGCGGGCGCGTGGGAGCGACTGGAACAGGGGCGCGCCGACATCGTGATCGCGCCGGATTTGCATTTTCGCGCCTCCACCGAAATCAACACGCGCAAGCTGTACAGCATTATGAGCGTGTATGTTGCCAGTCCGGATCACCCGATTCATCAGGAAGCCGAGCCGCTGTCCGAGGTCACGCGCGTTAAGTATCGCGGCATCGCCGTGGCGGACACCGCGCGCGAACGTCCGGTGTTGACGGTGCAGCTGCTGGACAAACAGCAGCGCCTGACGGTAAGCAGCATGGATGATAAACGCCGCGCGCTGCTGGCCGGTCTGGGCGTAGCGACCATGCCCTATCCGATGGTGGAGAAAGATATCGCCGAAGGCCGCCTGCGCGTCGTCAGCGCCGAGTATACCCGTGAGGTGGATATTATTATGGCGTGGCGTCGCGATAGCATGGGTGAAGCCAAAGCCTGGTGTCTGCGTGAGATTCCGAAACTGCTGGCGAAACGCGGCTGATTTCTGGTGCTGGCGGCGTTTCGCCCTCACCCCAGCCCTCTCCCGCAAGCGGGAGAGGGAGCCGTCCGCGCGTGGTTTGAGGGCCAGAATTCAGTCATTCCACCGGGCCTGAGGATCAGCGCCTGAACTCACTCGCCGCTGGGTCGGTCCCCTCGCCCGCTTGCGGGAGAGGGCTGGGGTGAGGGACAAACCGCACCCATCCCCATCACAACCGGCTCAGACAATCCATCGCCACCGCTTTAAAGCTGACGAAATCAGCGCAGTCGCGCAGTCTTGTTACCGCCCTTTCGCGCAGGAAGGTGACAAACAGATCGTAAATCGCCATCGCCTCCTCGTATTCACTCTTACTGATCGCCAGCAGAAAAATTACCGAAGCCGTCTCATCGCCCCAGCTCACGCCGTGCGGGGCCAGCACGGTATAAACCACGGTTTTTTTAGCCAGTAATCCCAGCGAGTGTGGCAGCGCAATCCCTTCGCCCAGCATGGTACTGACAATCGCTTCACGCTCTTCGACTGAAGGATAAAAATCAGCATCGACATAGCCCTCCGCCTCGAGCCGATCGCACAGCAGGCGGAACAGCGCCGACTGACTCATCGGCCGGTCGAGCACCATGAAATGCTGCGCGTCGAAGTACTTCTCCAGCATGTAAGGCCGGGTGCGGTCCACCAGCACCAGCTTGCCGAGCTGTTCCAGCTGAAACTCCGTAGGGAATGGCGACATCATCACTACCGGCTTGTTCTTCTCGCTGAGCCGCGCGGTTGAAATAACAAAATCTTCATCAATGTGCGCACGCACCTCGTAGTCACGCTGCGACAGCCGCGCCGTCACCACCAGCTGCGGGTATTTGCGCAGCAGCAGCGCCTCGATCATGCGCAGCGTGGAGTTGCCGCTGTCGCAAACCAGCAACACCTGCGGATGTCGCTGGTAGCCGACATCGTAATGTCGCTCCAGCCCGACGCCGATGTGCAGCACCAGAAAGCCAATTTCGTTTTCGCTGATGGTATACGGCGTGTATTTGCCCCAGCTGGTGACGGCCGCCAGCGTCACATCGTAGGCCATCGGATAGTGCTGCTTGATGTTACTCAGCAGCGGATTAGGGATGTGGATCTGATAGCGCACGCGGGTGATCATGGTTTTGATGTGCGTGAGCAGATCGGCGCGCAGCTGCTCATCCTGCTGCAGCCGGTAGTTGTAATGGGTGTTGATGTAGTTAAGCAGGTAATCCACCAGCGCATCCGCGTCATCGGCGTTGATGGTGCTGGGGGCCAGCGCCTGAATCTGCCGCGCCGCAATGTTAACGCGCAGCCAGTTCTCTTCCGCCTGCGAGATGCCTTTACCCACCAGCGGACGCATCAGATTAACCAGATCGTGCGCCGCCTCGCGTATCTCCTCGCCGACATCCTCCGCGCCGGGATCGCTGAGCGGGAAGCCTTCGCTGATGCGGCGCACCGCCACCGCGCAGTAAATCAGCAGATAGCGCTCGCCTTCATCGCTCAGCCGGATGGCATGCTGCGTGAAACACTGCGCCAGCAGTGGCTGCAGCTGCGCCAGCATGCCGCTGTGCAGCGCCTCGACCGTCAGCAACGGGCTGTCGGGTGTCTGCTGGTCGATTTGCCACAGCAGATCGGTCAGGCAGGTGCGAATCGCCGCCTCGCTGCCAAACAGTTTCATACCGTAGCGCGGCTTGGTTTCGATGTTGAGATGATAGCGGCCCAGCCACTCGCGCACTTCCGCCATATCGCTCTGCAGCGTGGCGCGGCTGACGAACCACTCTTCCGACAGATCTTCCAGCTTGAGCGAATACGCGGCGGTGAGAAAGCGGCTCAGCAAATAGCGCACCCGATCCTGCGAGGTGCGCGGCACCCGCAGCGGTGCCGCACTCTCCTGCTGCAGGCGGCCGAAGCGCACCGCGTCGTCGATTTTTAGCTGATAGCCCGCGCCGCGCGCCAGCACGAACTGAGCGCCGTGCTGTTCCAGCAGCGCATTGAGCGCGGTGATGTCGGTGCGCACCGTGCGCGTTGAAACGGAAAAACGCCGCGCCAGCTCATCCTGTGGCAGCGTTTCGCTTTGCAGCGCCGCGAAGAGTTGAGCTAAACGCTGATTGGGAAATCTCACGGAGCCTCACCTGTTACTCATTTGTTACAGCAGTTTCTTGCACGTTGCCAGAAGCTGACGCACATCGTCAATGCGCGTGTCGCCGCTGGCGCTATCAATAATTGAGCTGTAAACGTGCGGGATGACTTTACTGACCCCGGCCTCCAGAGCAATCCGCACAATCTCTTCGAAATTACTGAGATCGATACCGCCGGTCGGCTCCAGCCAGAAATCATGGTGCGCACAGGCGTCCGCCACCGCGCGATACTCCTCCACCGCTTTCAGTCCGCCCATCGGGAAATACTTCACCGAACTGCCGCCCATATCCTGCAGCATGGCGATCGCCGTGGCGATCGGCACAATGCCGTCCGCCGCCTGCGAACTGCGCGGACCGGTGGAGATTTTCACCTTGCCCGGCGTGCCGGTTGGTGAAACCAGACCGTTCACGATGGTGTGTGGCTGTCCGAGCAGCGCGCGGCTGGTGGCCACGCCGGTAAAGACCTGATTAACGTGCTGCGGCTGCAGTTCCGCCGAGATTTCACTGACCATCGCCGACTGATTCGGGTCGCCCGCACCCAGCCCGACCGACAGCGCATTATCAATCAGCGCCGCGTACTCGCGCATATCGGCAATCGCGGCCTCATTCGAGGCGTAGTTTTTCGACAGAACGCCGACCAGCACATGCCCTTCTGCCGCCTGCCAGATCGCCTGCGCATTCTGCTTTGAACCAGCCAGCACGTTGAGGCACAGACGGCCCTGATAGAAATTGGGGTTGAGATTCATGCGCGTTTTCCTCCGCTGAGCAGCGCCTGGATGCGGCTAAAGATAATGTGCAGCTGTTCCGCGCTGACGCTGCGCACATCCGCTTCGATAATGCCTTCGTTGGCTTTATAGCCGCGGAAATAGATGGCGATGTCGCCGTTTTTCAGCGCCTGCACCAGCTCGCCGGTCGGCCAGCCCGTCACCGCTTCATCAAATTTGATCTCAGCGCGGGCGATATCACGACCGGCCGCATCCCACACCACGCGCGCGCTGACGCCGTTCAGCGTGTTGAGGTTATCGATAAAGGGCGTCATCTTCGCCACCATGTCGGCACCGCTGGTTTTGCTCTGCAGCAGATAGTTTTCAATCGCCTGAGTCAGACCGAGAATGCCCTCTTTGCCAACTTTCATCGCGCGGCCAATGCCGTTGCTCTGGCGTTTCACCCACTCGACGTACTGGCTGCGGCCAATCACCAGGCCGCTGGTTGGCCCTTCAATCGCTTTGGCACCGCTGTAGATCACCAGGTCAGCCCCCATCTGGTAATAGCACTGCAAATCCTCTTCGGCCGCCGCATCGACAATCAGCGGAATGCCGTGTTTGCGTGCGACCACCGCCGCCTGTTCGACGCTGAGATGGCTTTTCTGCACACAGTGATGCGACTTAACGTACAGCAGCGCCGCGGTGGTCGGCGTGATGGCCGCCGCCAGCTGTTCTGGCGAGCACTCATTGCTGTAGCCGGCTTCAATCAGGCGTCCGCCGCCCAGCGCCACCATGCTGCCCACCGGCGCGCCGTAGTTCACGTTATGGCCTTTCGGCACCACAATGTCGTGCGGCACGCTGAGCGGCGCGGTGTGCAGGTTATCCAGCAGCCAGTCGTTATCTTTGACGATCACCGCCGCTACGCACTGGGCAATACCGGCCGAGGCGCAGGACACCACCACCGCGTTTTCGACTTCCAGCAGGCGCGCGATGTAGGCACCGGTTTTGTTGACCAGATCTTTGATCTCAAAGTAGTGATTGAGGCCGTAGCTGACGGTATCCACCACGTCGGCGGACGGCGTCGACACGCCAAGAATGGTCATACGGCCGGAGGCGTTGATCACCTGTTTCAGGTCATATTTCTCATAAATCGAAGACATGATGCGCTTTCCCTTCCTCAGTCAGATGCCACTGGCCCGCGATCACCACGGCCAGCGGCAGCAAATGTTGCTCACCCGTGACCCGTTCGCCTTCAGCATCGACGAACGGGCGGGCTTCCTCTTTGACGGTAAAAATTGTCAGATCGGCGTCATAACCGGCGGTGAGATGCCCTTTACCGGCCAGACGCAGACCCGCTGCGGCATTAACGGTGACGCAGGCGATCACCTGCGGCAGCGTCATGCCGATGGAGAAAAATTTCGACATCACGTGCGCCAGGCTGTGCACCGGGCCGTTGATGCGGTTGCGACAATAGATATCGGAGCTGATGGTGTCCGGCAGAATGCCCTGGGCAATCGCCTCGCGCGCCACCGCAAAACTGAAGCTGGCGCTGCCGTGGCCGATATCCAGCTTCACGCCGCGCGCGATCGCCTGCTTAACCGCCGCTTTCAGCTCGCCCTGCGGTGACAGAATGCGGTTCGGCTTGCCGTTAAAGCAGTGAGTGATGATGTCGCCGGAAGTGAGCAGCGCGGCGATCTCCTCCAGCACCGGCGGGTTGTTACCGATGTGCACCATCAGCGGCAGATTGCCCGCCGCCTGCTGAATGGCTTTGGCGCGCACCAGCGGCTGAATGCCGTTGTCGCCGACCACGCTGCTGCTCATGCGTGCCTTCAGGCCGACAATAAAGTCCGGGCGACGCTGTACCGCCTGCACCACCGCTTCACCGTCGATCTGCGCCATGTCGGCCAGCTCGTTCTGCGTGACGATGCCGGTGCGCGAGATGTTGATCAGCGCGCGCACTTCGGTCTTCGCGCTGCGCGTCAGCTGATAAAAGTCGTCGATGTGATCGGCACCGGTGCTGCCCGCATCCACCACGGTGGTGACGCCCTGCGCCACGCCAATCGCGTCGGCTTCGTCGTGGTAAATCGGTGATTTGGGATAGCAGTGTACGTGGCTGTCAATCCAGCCGGCGCTGACGTAGTAGCGGCCGCCGAGATCGCGCTCCTGTTGCGCTGCGCCGTCCACCTTACCGACCGCCGCGATTTTGCCGGCGCGAATCGCGATATCCACCAGCTGTTCATCACACAGACGCGCGCGGCGCAGAATCAGATCAAACATGCTTACTCCTCATGGTGCGCATGAATGCGCACCCTACAATCAATGCTTTACTCTAACGCTTGCGTAATATCAGGCATTGTAGGGTCGCCATTCATGGCGACCGCACACATCAAAGCGAAACCGGGAAGATAGCGCCGAGCACCATGGCACCGAGAATCGCGCCGCCGGTAATCGGCTTGTTCCACAGGTAAAACAGCAGCGCACCGACCAGCGAACCGAGGCCGATCGGAATCGACGCCGCCATAGCAGACAGAATAATCAGTGGACCAAGGAAGCGACCGGAGGCATTCCCGGCGCCCATCATTACGTCCGCGCCGTAGGTGGAATCGCTCTGGTTGATGGTGAATTTACGCGCGAGGATAATCACGTAGCCAATCGCCACGCCAATCACCAGCCCGGTTGCCAGCGAGGCGGCAAAGTTCGCCACCGGAAACACGATACCGGCTCCAAGCAGCAGCGCTGGCACACCGAGGCCGACGCCGGTCTGAATCGCGCCGCCGATATCCAGAATCCCTACCAGCGAGCCTTCAATAATGCGGGCAAACAGGAAGCTGGCACCAAACGCCGCCACCGCGCCGTACACGCCGGTTTCCATGCCGGAGCGCAGCATCGAAACGAATGCCACTTCGTTAAAAGCACCGATGCCGTACAGGTAGTACATGTGCGTCCCGGCGAATACGCCGGAGGAGAGCAGGCCGACAAACAGCGGGAAAGACCAGTCGGCGTACCAGAACCCTTTGTTTTCGTTCTCGTTCATGCTGAAGGCTCCTTATTTGCCGCTCAGACTGTTGTGGATCATGTCGAGCCAGCCAGGGATGCCGAGCTGGAAGGATTGCAGCAGTTTCACATCGAAGCCACGGAAGAAGCCGCTCAGCACAAACAGCAGGACAATCGCAGCCATCATCACTTTGGTGACTTTGTTCCAGCCGCTCTCTTCCACGCCTTTACCGATCAGAATGCCCAGCACCAGACCCGGCACGGCATTACCCATGATCAACTGCGCCAGACCACCAAAAATGGTTGCCCAGAAGCCCGATTTCTTACCGGCATCTATCGCCGCCAGCCAGAAGATCACCGGCATCACCGTGTTCACCAGCAGATTCGCCGCCGGCACCAGCACCTTTACCGCGGTCACCTGCAGCGCAGCCGGTACGGCGGAAGCAGTACTGTTCAGGAAGGCCACCACGATCATGCCGATGATGCCGCAGGCAATCGCCATGCGTTTCGGGTTATGCAGCGTTTCCGCGACGTTGCGGTTCTTTACCATCAGTGCGGCCGCGCCCCAGTTCGGCAGAATGCGGTGATCCACATCCTGCGTGAAGGAGCCCGCGGCAACGGAGGATGCCCAGGCGTTAAAGAAGAAGCCGAGACCAAAGGAGAAGTGCGAAGCCGGATCGCCCTCGCAGGAGTTGAGCTCGCCCAGCGTACGGAAGGCACCCATCCCCTGCGTGACGGGCGCGTGGAACATGCGCGCCGCGCCCGCTCCAACGCCCACGCCGACTAATCCACCTATGATCAACGACTTAAACAAAATGATTAAAAACATAATGTTACCCTTGTTGTCGTTATTCTTACGTTGCTGTGAAGGTCACGCTCTCGGTGTCGATCACAGTGACGCTGACGGTAATTTCCAGCTCCACGCTGTAATTCCGCCGTTCACGCGCGAGGAAGAAGAACAGAAATTTCTCCTTCCGCACGCTCTCCTGCGCGCGCAGCACCCGCACATCGAGCGGTTCAATGCGCAACAGAATTTTCTGGCTGGTGCGCAGCACCTGCTGCTGCACCTTGCTGAGCGCATCGGCGAAGGCTTTTGCTTTGCTGTCGCCTTTGCCCTGCACCGTGACCTGCGTCTCATACTGTTGTTTCATGCTTAGCTGCCGTGTTTTTTATTCCAGGCCTGAACCAGACGCTCACCCAGCTCTTCTTTATCCATGAAGCCAAAACCGAGCACGGTGGCGCCTTCGTTGATGGCGGTTACCCCTTCGTCAACCGAACGCATGCCGTGTTTGGCTTTGTAGCCGTACTTGTTCTGTGCGGTGATGGCACCGGCACCGCCGCTGCCGCAGAAGGAGATGCCGAAATCAGCGTTTTCCGCTTTCATCACGTCGCCCAGTTTCATATCCGCCGCCACGCCCGGCACCACTACTGCCCGGCCGCCGGCTTTTTCGACGCCAGCTGCCACTTTCTGTCCTTTACCCAGACGATCGCCAATCACTACCGTTACCATATTCTGTTCCTCTCTCAATTCATGCTTCGTTCGATTTCGCCACTTCGATATGCACCGACAGCAGCCAGGCTTCTTCGACAGGCAAATTGCCAAACAGATCCACCACCTGCTGCGCCAGCGCCATGGTCTCAGGCGAGATGTCCTCAAACAGTTCGGCTTCGACGTCCGGCAGCGCCTCTCCGGTGAGAGAGCGAGCCGCCATGGCGCGGACATGTGAGGCCAGCATTTGCTGTTGCACCGCATTGGCTGCAATGTGGTGCGCGGCATACAGCGCCGCGATTTGATTCATCACCTTATCCGCCAGCGCCTGGATTGCCTCCGGCGTGCTCGGTTTCAGCGGGACAGCATCACTCCTCACCTTGTTACTCCTGTTTACAGCGGACAATGTCAGATAATTCGCGTTGAGAAGAAATTACGCTGTCCGCCTGGCGGTGTGGAGACGCAACATTTCCACCTCAAAGTGGAAATCCCACGGGCGACTGTGCGCCAGATCGCACGATGCACGAACTATGCGAGATTGCTCACGAAATGCGTGAAATGAGATAAAAAGTGGGATAAAAACGGTGGAATGACGCGAAGCCGCGGCAGGAATAAGGCCAGCCTGCAGGCTGGCCCGGTTTATCAGCGGAATTTCTTATGGTTGGCGTTACGGATATCTTCCAGTTTCTTCGCTTCGGTTTTCGCCTCGTCCAGCTTGTTGGCCTGCGCCAGCTGGTCGACAACGTCGATCTGGGCAATCAGTGAGTCCAGACCGGCGTGGTAATCCTTGATCTGTGCGCTGTCAGCGCCCTGACCTTCCAGTTTTTCCGGCGTGGATTTTTTTGCATCCTGCGCAGCGGCACGCATCTTGCCCAGTGCAGCGTGCATTTCCTGTGCGTCAGAAGTTTTCTTGACGACACTCAGCCCGTCTTTCAGGGTATCCATATCCTGCTCCAGGTCAGCCGCGAACAGGCTGGCTGAAGAGAACAGCAACGACAAAGACAACATAGCAATCACATGCTTACGCATAATGTTTTCCTTTAATTATTATCAGGCAAAAAAAAGCAGCCGCTGTGGGCTGCTTTCATCAAGCGATGTCTTTATTGTCCGGCGATTTTCATCTCCGGCAGCAGCACCGATCCGCATTGTATATTGCTGCGCGTTTCAATGTCGTTACCGACCGTTACCATATTGAGCCACATATCTTTGAGGTTGCCCGCAATTGTGATCTCGCTCACAGGGTATTGAATTTCACCGTTTTCAACCCAGAAGCCCGCCGCACCGCGCGAGTAGTCACCGGTCATGGCGCTGACGCTGGAACCCATCATCTCGGTAACGATCAAACCGCGTCCCATCTGCTTCACCAGATCGTCAAAGCTGTGGCCCTGACCGGCGATGCGCCAGTTATGAATGCCGCCCGCGTGGCCGGTGCTTTGCAGGCCGAGCTTACGCGCCGAATAGCTGGTCAGCAGCCAGTTCTGCAGCACGCCATCTTTCACGATTTCGCGCGCTTCGGTGCGTACGCCTTCGCTGTCGAACGGCGTCGACGCCAGCCCTTTCAGCAGGTGCGGCTTCTCTTCAATCGTCAGCCACGACGGCAAAATCTGCTGGCCCAGCGCGTCGAGCAGGAAGGTGGATTTGCGGTAAACGCTGCTGCCGCTGATCATGCCCACCAGATGGCCGAACAGGCCGGTGGCCACTTCCGGTGCGAACAGCACCGGCGCTTTCATGGTCGGCAGCTTACGTGGCGAAAGACGTGCCAGCACGCGGCGCGCGCACTCCGCGCCCACCCAGTCGGCGCTTTGCAGATCGCCCATTGCGCGGCCAATGGTGTAGGCGTAGTCGCGCTCCATGTCACCGTTGTGCTCGGCAATGACGCAGCTCGACAGCGAATGCCGGCTCGAGCAGTAGCTCTGCAGCATGCCGTGGCTGTTACCAAAGACTTTGATGCCGACGTGGCTGTTAAAGCTGCCACCCTCGGTATTGGTGATGCGTTTATCAGCCTGCAGTGCGGCCTGCTCGGCCTGCGCGGCCAGCTCAATGGCGCGATCGGCGTCGATCTCCCACGGGTGATAGAGATCGAGATCCGGCGCCTCAAACGCCAGCAGATCGCGGTCGGCCGGCGCAGCACAGGGATCGGGCGAGGTGTAGCGCGCGATATCGATCGCCGCCTGCACGGTGCGTTTAATCGCGTCCGGGCTGAGATCGGTCGAGGAAGCACTGCCTTTGCGGTTTTGGTGATAGACGGTGATGCCAAGCGCGCCATCGCTGTTGAATTCGACGTTTTCCACTTCGCCGTAACGGGTACTGACACCGATTCCGGTGGTTTTGGTGACCGCCACTTCTGCTCCGTCGGTGCTGGCTTGCGCCAGTTCCAGCGCCTGCGCGACAGCCTGTTCCAACACTTTACGTTGTTCTGCAACCTGAGTAGATACGTTCATCGACCTGCCGTCTAATCTTAAGTATGAATTTATTGAGTCTATCAGACTCAGAGAACAATTTCGCAGTCGCCCGATAAACTGGTAGGATTAGCCTCTTTTTTTAGGGAGCCAACAGATGACGAAGCAGCCCGAAGACTGGCTCGACGATGTGCCGGATAATCAGGAAGAAGAAGACGAAGAGATTATCTGGGTCAGTAAAAGTGAAATTAAACGCGACGCCGAGGAGCTGAAACGCCTGGGCGCCGAGTTAGTGGATTTAGGGAAAAACTCCCTGGATAAGATCCCGCTTGATGAACAGCTGCGTGACGCCATTGAACTGGCGCAGCGCATTAAGAAGGAAGGCCGCCGCCGCCAGCTGCAGCTGATTGGTAAAATGCTGCGTCAGCGCGACGAAGAACCAATCCGCCTGGCACTGGATAAGCTGAAGAACCGCCACAACCAGCAGGTTGCACTGTTCCATAAGCTGGAGCAGCTGCGCGATCGGCTGATCGAGCAGGGTGATGACGCGGTGGCGGAAGTGCTGAATCTCTATCCGCACGCCGACCGTCAGCAGCTGCGCAGTATGATCCGCAACGCTCAGAAAGAGAAAGCCGCCAATAAGCCGCCAAAAGCCGCCCGCCAGATTTTCCAGTACCTGCGCGAGCTGGCTGAAGCGTAAGTCCACTGCGGACGGTTGCCCCGCCCTCACCCTAACCCTCTCCCGCAAGCGGGAGAGGGGATCTAAAGCGCAGTGCTGAGGTAGCTGAGGCAGAGCGCTGAAGTAGCTGAAGCAGAGTGCTGAGGTAGCTGAGGACGAGCGCTGGATGTGACGTCCGCACCGGACGGCCCCTTCTCCCGCTTGCGGGAGAAGGCTGGGATGAGGGCAGATCGCCTCTCGGCCCAGGGCCGGCCACGCATTACTTACCTAACCGCTCCAGCAGTTTCTGATGAATCCCGCCAAAGCCGCCGTTGCTCATCACCAGAATCGAATCACCCGGCTGCGCCGCTTTAGCCACCATCTCCACCAGCGTATCAATGTCCGCGCTCCAGTGCGCCGGCTGAATGCAGGCGTCCGCAACGTCCGCGACCTGCCACGGAATGTGGTGCGGCTGGAACAGGAATACCTCATCGGCACGCCCTAACGAAGGGGCCAGTTCGTTCTTGCTCACGCCCATCTTCATGGTATTAGAGCGCGGCTCAAGCACCGCCAGAATGCGTGCGGTGCCGCCGACTTTACTGCGCAGCGCCGCCAGCGTAGCGAGAATCGCCGTTGGGTGATGGGCAAAATCGTCATACACCTTAATCGCGTTCACTTCGCCGCGTAGCTCGAGGCGACGACGCGCGTTAATGAAACTGTTCAGCGCCTCACCGGCATCGCACGGCTTCACGCCAACGTGACGTGCGGCGGCAATCGCCATCAGGCCGTTGTGCATATTGTGTTCGCCGACCAGCGCCCAGTTCACTTCCGCCACTTTCTCACCGTCGAGCCAGGCTTCCCAGCGCGAGGCATCCGGTACCAGCTTCTTCGCCTGCCAGCGGCCGTTGTCGCCCACGCTCTCCTGCTCGCTCCAGCAGCCCATCGCCATCACCTGCTTAATATTGTGATCGTGTTCCGGCAGCAGGATCTTGCCCTGACCCGGCACGATGCGCACCAGATGGTGGAACTGCTTCTGGATCGCCCGCAGATCGTCGAAGATGTCGGCATGATCGAACTCAAGATTGTTGAGGATCATGGTGCGCGGGCAGTAGTGTACAAACTTGGAACGCTTGTCGAAAAACGCGCAGTCGTACTCATCCGCCTCGATGACGAAGAATGGACTTTTTCCTAATTTTGCCGATACGTCGAAGTTACCCGGCACCCCACCAATAATAAAGCCCGGTTCCAGGCCGCAGGCCTCGAGAATCCACGCTGCCATGCCGGCTGTGGTGGTTTTGCCATGGGTACCGGCCACCGCCAGCACCCAGCGATCGCGCAGCACGAAATCATGCAGCCATTGCGGTCCGGAGAGGTAAGGAATGTTGCGTTCCAGCACCGCTTCCACGCACGGGTTGCCGCGCGTCATGGCGTTGCCGATGATTACCAGGTCCGGTTCCGGGTCCAGCTGCGAGGCGTCGTAACCTTCAGTTAATTCAATGCCTTGCTGTTGCAGCAGCGTGCTCATCGGCGGATAGACATTGGCATCTGAACCGGTCACTTCGTGTCCGAGCGAGCGGGCCAGCATCGCCAGTCCGCCCATAAAAGTGCCACAAATCCCAAGGATGTGAATGCGCATAAAAAGATCCATTACTCAAAAGTTCGGCGCACAGTGTAACGCCGAGTCCGGAGGGAAGAAACGGATTAGGACTATGGTTTTTGAAGTTCAATCGGCTAAACTGCGTACGCATACGTTGGTAGCTTGTTACAGCTGCTGCCACTCCATCGTAGATTCAGGGAATGTGTTATGAAAACGTTAGGCGAATTCATCGTCGAGAAGCAACACGACTTTCCTCACGCCACAGGTGAACTGACGGCGCTGATTTCCTCCATCAAGCTGGGCGCAAAAATCATCCACCGCGACATAAACAAAGCGGGTCTGGTGGATATTCTTGGTGCCAGCGGCGTAGAGAACGTGCAGGGTGAGCAGCAGATGAAGCTGGATCTGTTCGCTAACGAAAAGCTGAAAGCGGCACTGAAGGCGCGCGGTGTGGTCGCGGGGATTGCTTCCGAAGAAGAAGATGAGTTTGTCATCTTTGAAGGTTCGGAGAACGGTAAGTACGTAGTATTGATGGACCCGCTGGATGGTTCTTCGAACATCGACGTTAACGTTTCCGTCGGCACCATTTTCTCGATTTATCATCGTATTAGCGAGCCAGGCACGCCGATCACTGAAGCCGATTTCATGCAACCGGGCCACAAGCAGGTTGCCGCAGGTTACGTGGTGTACGGTTCCTCAACCATGATGGTGTACACCACTGGCGTGGGCGTTCATGCCTTCACTTACGATCCGTCGCTCGGTGTGTTCTGCCTGAGCCACGAACGCATGACCTTCCCGGAAAAAGGCTACACCTACTCGATCAACGAAGGGAATTACATCCGCTTCCCGCAGGGCGTGAAAAAGTACCTGAAGTTCTGCCAGGAAGAAGATGTATCAACGAAGCGCCCTTACACCTCGCGCTACATCGGTTCGCTGGTGGCGGATTTCCACCGTAACCTGCTGAAAGGCGGCATTTATCTCTATCCCAGCACCGCCAGCCACCCGAAAGGCAAGCTGCGCCTGCTGTATGAGTGCAACCCGATGGCCTTCCTCGCCGAACAGGCGGGCGGTAAAGCCAGCGACGGTAAAAACCGTATCCTTGATATTCAGCCGGAAACGCTGCACCAGCGCTGCCCGTTCTTCTGCGGTAATGATGCGATGGTCGACGACGTTGAACGCTTTATGCGTGAGTTCCCGGACGAACATCAGGCGTAAGTAAGCGGGCAGTTAAAATGCCTGCGTGTGTGATGCCTGTCAGTAAATGATTTTCGGTCGCCATTAATGGCGACCCTACAGGTCGATGGCACGGTTTATGTTGGGTGCGCATGAATGCGCACCGGCATACAGAAATTAATTGCCACTTAATCGGCATTACGCCGGCGCCCAGGCTTAATTATTTTTTATTTCTGATTCTTGCCTGACGATTAATTAATTCACCATTCTCCGCATAATAACGACTCGGCCAGATCTCAGCCGGCGAAATACCAATTGCTTCGGCAATAATTAATTCCCCTTTCGGCCACGGACGCGCCAGCGCGTTGGCTAACGTGGTGGAACATAATCCCGCCTGTCGGGATAACGCCGCCATTGAGGTTCCCTTTTTACGCAGCGCCGCAATGATATCGGCCGGATGCCAGTCTGACTTCGCATTATTCACGCAACTCTCCTTAGTTCGCTTATCCATTCCCGTAACGATACTACGTTACTCGTAGTATCTGACAAGCGCTAAATCTACGATTCTCGTAGTCATGAAACCGACCTCCTCGCTGCAAGACACTTTTTGTCGACGCCTGAAACAAGCGCGTCTGGCGAAAGGTTTGTCGCAGAAAGGATTGGGTATTGCCGCAGGGATCGAAGAGTTTTCTGCCAGCGCGCGTATTAATCGCTATGAACTGGGCGTGCATAAACCGGATTTATTAACGCTGCAATTACTGGCGCAGGTACTGGAAGTGCCGGCAGCCTATTTTCTGGCGGAAGATGATCGGCTGGCAGCCATGATTCTGGCATTTCCCGCCGGTCTGAACAGCGGTGCACCATAAGGCGCACCGCGTAAATTACCGCGTTATCTTCTCCCGCGTCGCCATCCATCAGGGCAAACGCAGGCAACGTTACCGGTCATCCCTGACCACATCATAACTATGCCGCCTGCACGCGGAACTGGGCCATGGATGCCTGCAACTGCTGCGACTGCGCTTCCAGCGACTGCGTAGCGGCGCTGGCCTGTTCCACCAGCGCGGCGTTTTGCTGTGCGGCTTCATCCATCTGCGTCACCGCCTGGTTAACCTGTTCAATACCGCGGCTCTGCTCTTCCGAGGCGATGGAGATCTCCTTCATCAGCGCGGTGACCCGCATCACTTCGCTGGAGATCTCATCCATGGTTTCGCCAGCGCGCGTGGCCATGTCGCTGCCCTCTTTGACCCGCGTCTGTGATTCGCTAATCAACTCACGAATCTCTTTGGCGGCGCTGGCGCTGCGCCCGGCCAGGGTGCGCACTTCATTGGCAACCACGGCAAAACCGCGCCCCTGCTCACCGGCACGCGCCGCTTCCACCGAAGCGTTGAGCGCCAGGATGTTGGTCTGGAACGCAATACCGTCGATCACGCTGAGAATATCGGCGATCCGATCGGAGCTGTGGGTGATCTCACGCATCTTCTCCATCACATAGCACACCACTTCTGCGCCGCGATCGGCGGTATCGGACACGCTACTGGCCAGCTGATTGGCCTGCTGCGCGTTACTGGCGTTAAGCCGGACGGTGGCCGTGAGCTGCTCCATGCTGGCGGCAGTCTGCTCCAGCGAGGCCGCCGACTCTTCCGTGCGCTGCGACAGATGCACCGTGCCCGCGGACAGCTCGCGGCTGCCGACGTCAATCTGCAGGCTGGCTTCACGCACCTGGCTGACCGAGTTGCGCAGCGCCAGCTGCATTTCCGTCAGCGCCTGGTTCAGACGGCCGATTTCGTTATTGGCCGCTGCCGGCAGCGGCTGCGACAGATCGCCGGCTGCAATTTGCTCCAGATGCTGGATCGCCCCGTCCAGCGGACGCAGTAGCGCGCGGCGCAGTAGCAGCCAGGCCAGCGCAATCAGCAACAGGGTCAGCGCGACGGCGACACCAATCATGATCTTCATCTGCAGTTCATTGTGCGCCGCTGCCGCCAGACGTGCGGCAGAGACCTCGTCGGCATACAGGCTGAAGTCGTTCACTGCCTTCGAATAGTTAGCCGCCAGCTGCGACAGGTTGCCTTCCAGCACCTGGTAATACTCATCGGTATACTGCTTTTGCAGCGCATCCATCATGGGTGCCATGGCACCTTTCTGATACGCGCTGAACGCGGCCGCGACCGCATCAGCGAGGCTTTTGCCCTGCGCGGTGACGGTACCGGCATCAATAAACGCGGCCAGATGGCGTTGCGAGCTGGCGACATCCGCCTGCGCCTGTTTGCTAACGGTCGCGCCCTCGTCCAGCAGGCCGATTTCGATTTTGCGCACCGCCAGCGCGGCGCTGGCGCGGGCACGCATCAGATCCGCGTTGCTCTGATACAGGCTGTTGAGTTCAATGCCCTGAATACGGTTGATGGCATCGAGTGACTGGTTGCCGGAATTGATGGCGTAGATGCCCATACCGCTCACTGCCAGCAGCAGCAGCGTCATAAAGGCCAGAAGAGAGAGTAAAGCCGTGCGTATAGATAGCTGTGTGATCATGATAATTCCCGTGCGCTTTAAAAAAGGGAGAATCCAGTAGCCCTAAAACGGAGAGATTATCGGCAGTGACCGGGGGAAACTTTATCCTTCATTGATGGTCAACCTGATTACGATCATCAACGCTTCAGATTTCCTGAAGTTCGTAGCGCTAAAAGCAAGGAATGTAACGATGAAAAAATGGCTTCCGCTCGCCTGTCTGTTCGCGTCCAGCGTGGCAATGGCACAGCAAAACCCTATCGATCAGCAGCTCAATCAATGCCTGAATAAAGAGTCCAGCACCGCCGGCATGTCGCAGTGCTACAGCACGGCCAATAAGGCGTGGGACAAAGAGATGAATGCGCAATATAGTCAGCTGATGAAGAAATTAACCGGTGAGCCCAAAGACAAACTGCGCAATGCGCAGCGCGCCTGGCTGGCCTACCGTGATAGCTGGACCGATGCCAGCCGCAGCTATTTCCTCAGCAGTCAGGGCTCCATGGCGGCGCTGTCAGTGGGCGCGCAGGGCGTCAGTCTGGTGCGCAACCAGGCGCTGATGCTGCAATCAATCAACAAAGGCAGTTGCGCCAATCCCGATGATTGTTGATAAATGGGGGCGTTAAACACGCTTAGCGCTGGCCACGGTCAGCGCGCCCATTATTCACGGAGAAACCATGGCTGCCTACGCCTCGACCCTCATTCTTATCTGCCTCGCCATCCTGAGCTACTTCGTCCACAACAGCGCCGTTACCATTTCGATTCTCATCCTGCTGGTGATTAAGCTCACGCCGCTGGCACAGTTCTTTCCCTACGTCGAAAAGCAGGGCATCCAGATTGGTATCATTATTCTCACCGTGGCCGTCATGGCACCGCTGGCAAGCGGCACGCTGCCGGCCTCGTCGCTGCTGAAATCCTTTGCTAACTGGCAATCCATTGTGGCGATTATCGTTGGCGTGTTTGTTGCCTGGCTCGGCGGTCGCGGCGTCAGTTTAATGAGCGTGCAGCCGTCGGTGATTGGCGGGTTGCTGATTGGCACGGTGATTGGTGTGGCGTTCTTTCGCGGCGTGCCGGTCGGGCCGCTAATCGCCGCAGGGATTGTGTCGCTGTTTGTCACCACGAAGTAGCCTGCTGGACCATTCCGAAACGCCAAAAAGGGGGCATACTTTCAGAGTCAGTTGGCTATAATAGCCGTCACTCAACTTACGACTAATGAAGGAAAGCCAGATGAGTTTGAACCAGGTGCCTGCAGGTAAAGATCTGCCAGAAGATATCTATGTCGTCATCGAGATCCCGGCCAACGCCGATCCGATCAAATATGAAGTGGACAAAGAGTCTGGCGCCCTGTTTGTAGACCGTTTCATGTCTACCGCCATGTTCTATCCGTGCAACTACGGTTACATCAACCACACGCTGTCTCTGGATGGTGACCCGGTTGACGTACTGGTGCCAACCCCGTATCCGCTGCAGCCAGGTTCAGTGATCCGCTGCCGTCCAGTGGGCGTGCTGAAGATGACCGACGAATCAGGTGAAGATGCCAAACTGGTAGCGGTTCCGCACACCAAGCTGAGCAAAGAGTACGATCACATTAAAGATGTGAACGACCTGCCAGAACTGCTGAAAGCGCAGATCACCCACTTCTTCGAGCACTACAAAGATCTGGAAAAAGGCAAATGGGTGAAGGTTGACGGCTGGGACAACGCGGAAGCGGCTAAAGCTGAAATCATCTCCTCTTTCGAGCGCGCACAGAAGAAGTAAGTTTTCTGTCAGCGCTGTCGCATCGCTATGTATGGCGATCGGCAGATAAAAAAACACCGCCCACTGGGCGGTGTTTTTATTTACGCTTCTGCGGCGTCATCGCGCCGTAACCAGTCGCCACTCGCGATGCGGGTGCGACCGGCAATCGAACGCTGATACACGTACAGCCAGGCGCTGCCGTAGGGCGTCTGGATCAGCTGGCGCTTATACTCGCCGTTCTTGCTGCGCAAGGCATCCAGCTCGCCGAGGGTGCTGGCGTCGATGCGATACACTTCGCAGTACACCGTGCCGTCCCCCTCAACCACGCCCGGATAGTGACCGAGATTGTAGAGCGCAAACCCTTCAATCTGATGGTCGCCGAGCCATTGCGCATTGGTCATCCAATGACTATTTCCCTGTTTGCGCCGTAAACTGCCGTAGACAATTATTCGCATTGCTAAAACTCAAACTGATAGAGCAAATCCAGTGCCTGATCGAGACCCGACACGGCTTCCAAATAGAGTTTGGGCATCAGGCGATAACGCAAAGTGAGCGTCGCCAGTGAATCAAATATGCCAACACCGTATTTTACCTGCAGACCCGGCAGCACATAACCACTCACCTGCACCTGCTGGCTGTCGCCGACACCGGTGGTATCAAGCGCAAGGTTACTGACGCCGAAGGTCTCGCCGATTTTACCCATAACCTGACCACTTTGTGCAACCCCCAGTCCAACCAGCGCCGAGGTTAAGGCGTTGCTGTCGCCATCGCTGCTGAGTCCCTGACCGCGTAACAGGTAAGACAGCGCCTCCTGCTGCGACATTGCCGGGTCGGAGAAGACCTCCACCTTCGGCTCGTCGGCCAGTCCGGTGACGCGCAGACCGGCTGTCACATCATCCTCGGTGGCTTCCGGGTTACGAATCGCCTCCAGGTTGACGTACGGCTGATCCGGCGGACCGGCGAACTGCAGCTCGCCTTTACGCACAATCAGATCCTGACCATACGCGTGGAAACGGCCGGAAGGAATATTGATTTGTCCGTTTAAGCCCAGGCCGGTTTTATCCTGCACCAGTTTGAGATCGCCGTTGAGGCGCGCTTTCAGGCCAAAGGCCGAGAGACGCACATCGTTGCCGACGTGGATCACCAGATTGCTGTTGATCGGGATTGCGGCAGTTTTCGGCTGAATCGGCTTGAGGTTCTCATCCAGCATCACCTCATCCGACGACACGCCGGTAGCGCTCTCCGGCACTTCCTGCACCGTGATGCGCGCCCACGGAATATCAACCTTGCCGTCAAGATTGAACGCCGCCGGTGTGGCTTCAAACGCCAGGTCCGGCGAAACGTCCATCCGCACCATCGGCGGAACGGTAACGCGAATACGGCTGCCCTGCGCAGTAACGCGCGCGCGCCAGTTATCCAGCTGGCTCCAGTCCGCGTTGCCACCCAGATTGAGGTTACCCTGCTGCGTCTGGATCAGGCCGTTGAGCGTGGAACTCATGCCGTTAAACACCAGGTTGAGATTGGCCGAGGTGAGATCGACTGGCATAAAGCTGCCGTCCACATCAACATCGCTCAGTCCCAGCTGACCAAAGATCTGCGGCTGCTGCAACGTGCCGCCGAGACGCAGATTGCTGTTGAGGTTGCCTTTGATCTTCTCGCCCTGCATCAGCGCCGGGTTGAGCATCGCCAGCGAAATGTTGCTGATGCCGATGTTGCCTGACAGCTGGCGGCGATTCTCCGGATCGGCGATCTGCACGTTGCCGCTCAGCTGACCGTTATTCACGATGTGAATCAGCCAGTCGAGCTGCGCGCGTCCATTACGCAGCGCCGCATTCAGGTTGAGCGTGTCGAAGGCGATCGGCAGGTTATTCCCCTGCACATCCTGCACCACTTTTACGCCGTTTCCTTTAAGCGATACCGTGCCGGTCGGCAGCGCGCCGTCGGCGGTCCAGTTCACGCGTGCATCACCGCTGAATACGCCGTTCAGCTGGGTGGCATCGGTGAGGAACGGCTTGATCATCGCCAGATCGAAGCGGTTCAGCACCACGTGCGCATGGCCGCTGGCACCGGCCTCGATCGGCTCCGGCACGCACAGCTGCGCGTTGGGGTTTTGCCAGCAGTGCGGCCCGATGGTGGCGCTCTGTTTGCTGTTCAGGTAGTCAATCATCATCGCGCGCGTCAGGCGCCATTCGCCCACCGGCGTGTCAAAACGCGTATTGTTGAGATTACCCTGCCAGCGCTGCGTCTGGCGGTCAAAGCTGCCGTTGAGCGCCAGCTGGCCGGAGACCGGCTCGCCCTGCACGTTGAGTTTCAGCTGATGCTGCTTCTCGTTACCGTCGGCGTTGAGCGTCAGCAGGCCGATCTTAAGCGCGTCCTGCTGTAGCTGCTCCACGCGCAGCTGCAGTTTACCGGCGACCTGATCGCTGGATTTCACATCGCTCTGCAGCGTGACACGGCGGATCTGCAACTGCTGCCAGCGCAGGCCGCTGGCGGTAAGATCGGCCAGAAGCTGGGGCGCCTGCAGCGTACCGCGCGCTTTGATGGTGCCTTTGGCTACGCCGCCGAGGCCCGGCAGCGCGTTATCCAGATGCGGTGCATCGACACTGGCATCCAGATTTAGCGCGTCGCCCAGTTCGCCCTTCACGTCGAGATGGTTGCGCCCCAGCGCGATGTCAATGCCGGGGATTTTCCACTGATTGTAACTGTTGCCGGTCAGCGAGCCTTCGGCGCTCACCGCGTTCTGTTTCACATTGCCCTTCAGCGCCAGCTGCGGCACGCTAAGCTGCCAGCTACCGCCGTACAGGCTGCCGCGCGTGGTGATTTTACCGTCGAGCTTTGCCGGCCAGTCAGGATACTGTTTAGCGGTATTGATGCCCGCCAGCGTCAGTTCGCTGCGCCAGCTGATGGCTTTGCTCCAGTCCACCAGCGCGCTAAGGTCAATGTTGCCCTGCAGCGCCGCCACGCGAAGTTTATCCAGGCTGAACTGCTGCACGTTGCCTTTACCGTCCAGCGTAATGGTGGCCGGCGGCACCGCTTCGCCCTTCACCGCGGTGCGCAGCGACATCACGTAGTCGGTGGCTTTACCGCTGAACTGGTAGTCGAGATTATCCGCCTGATACTGCACCGGACCGGTCAGCGGCCAGCGCAGCTGCGGGCTGGTGAGTTTGAGCGACAGCGGCAGACCGGCGACCGCTGGCTGCGCGGCGGCGTCCAGCTGGGCACGCACCGGCCCCGAGAGATTCAGGCCCAGCTTCAGCTCGTCGCGCATCGCCCCGGCGAGGTTCAGTTTGATCTTCTCGCCTTTAATCGGATCGAGATTCAGCGAGCCGTTGAGCACAAAATTGACCGGCCAGTTATCTGCCAGCCGGGCATCGCCGCTGGCGTTGAGCTGTCCCTGCGGCGAGTCGACGTCAAAGGTCTCCAGCTGCATATGTCGGTCGGTGGTTTTGGCCTTCAGCAGCAGACGCGTAATCGCCACGTCCGTATCGCCGGTGATGCGCAACTGCTCACCCAACAGCTGCTGCACATTGATATCGAGCGGCAGCTGGAAATCCGGCAGTGCCGGCAGCAGCGGCTCGGCAAACATCGCCTGCAGCGTTTCGCCCAGCGGTTTTTCATCCGGCTGCGGCTGCTGTACTTTAGGCTGCACCACCTGTTCGTCCGCCACTTTCGCCGCCTTCGGCAGCGCGATTAGCAGGCTCTGGATATGGGTGGGATTGAGCGTCAGCGCGCGATCCTGCCACTGCAGGCCGCTGGTGAAATCGAGCAGCGAAATGGCGGTGTCATCGACTTTGACGTTGATGTTATGCAGGCTGACCCGGCTCAGGGTAATCGGGTATGGCGTGCTGAGATTGCTGCTGCCGCTCTCCTCTTCCGGCGGCGGCGCACTGGCTGGCGTCATTTTTTTGCTGTCGACCACCACGCTGACGTCCTGCAGCGCGATATCGTTCACGCACACCGAGGAGTGCAGCAGGCAGTTGAGGTTGAGCGCCAGATGGAAGCGCCCGGCATCCACGCTGACGCCCGGCATCTGGTACTTCACGCCGCTCAGCGTCAGATCGCGCCAGCCGCCTTCCACCTTGTTAATCGACAGGCCCGGCACCCAGCGATCGGCACCTTTAAACAACAGATGCAATCCGGGCGTGGTGCCCACCAGAAACGCCACGCTGGCCAGCAGCACCAGCACGAAAATACCGATACCGATCAGGACCTTTTTCCACAGCTTCATAGTTCAGGCCCCAGTCCTACATAAAATTGCAATCCATGCTCCTTGTCGTCACCAATCGGGCGCGCGATATCAAACTTGATCGGCCCTACCGGAGAAGACCAGCGCACGCCGAAGCCTGCACCGGTTTTAACATTACTCTGCTTGATGTCGTTGACCGCTTCACCGGAGTCGACGAATACCGCGCCCCACCATTTGCCGGAGACGTTGTACTGATACTCGAGCGAGCCGGTGGCCAGCTTTGAGGCACCGGTGAGTTTGCCTTCGTCATCGCGCGGCGAGATATCTTTGTATTTGTAACCGCGAATGCTGCGGTCACCGCCGGCGAAGAAGCGCAGATCGGGCGGCACTTTTTCAAAGTCGTTGGTTTCAATCCAGCCAAGGTTACCGCGCGCCACAAAGCGATGCTTCTCGCCCAGCGTGCGGATCCATACGTTCTGCGCCTGCAGGATCAGGAAGTCGACGTCCGAGCCCCAGGTGGTGTCCGACACGTCTACCGAGTAGCGCTGTGAATCGCCCCAGGTCGGCATCAGGCCGCCGCGCGAACGGGTGCGGTTCAGGCTGACGCCCGGATAGAGCAGCATAGTGGTGTTGGTGACGCTGCCCTGAGTAAAGTGGTCGAGGCTCCAGCGCAGGTTAACCGCGCGCTGCCAGCCGGAGCTGCTGTCCCAGTTACGCGACATCGCCAGCGTGGTGGTGTCCGATTTGGTGTCGTTGAGATCGGTGCGTTTCAGGCCGCCGGAGAAGGTGTAGTACTGCTCCAGCGGACTTTTCAGCAGCGGCACTTTATAGCTGAGATCAAGCTGCTGCTCCGGCGCGGAGATATAGGCGCTGGAGGTCAGGCTGTGGCCGCTGTCGTTGATCCACGGCTTTTTCCACGTGCCTTTCAGCCGCGGTCCGACGTCCGTCGAGTAACCGACACCGGCTTCGATGGTGTTCTCCACGCGCGGCGACACGGCGGCGCTGAGCGGCAGCACTTTGGTCTGGCGTCCTTTATCGAACTCGGGTGCCACGACGACAGAATTAAACCAGCCGGTGGCGGAGAGGCGACGATTGAGTTCGGCCAAATCGCGTGAGCTGTAGGGATCGCCCTTTTTGAACGGCACCAGATTGCGCAGATAGGCTTCATTGATTTGCGAGCCCTCAAAGCTGACATCGCCGAAGCGATAGCGCGGGCCGCTGTCGTAGTCGATATCCCAGAATGCTAAACGCCGTTCGACCGAGACACCAAGCTGGCTCTGCTTAAAGTCACCGTCGAAGTAACCATTACGCAGCGCCAGGCTGGAGAAGCCGTTTTTGAATTTATCGTAGTCGCCGTGATTAAGCTGGCTGCCGACTTTAGGCCTGCCCTGCTTCACCCACGCCTGATAGTCAGGATCGTCTTTTGCGGCGCCTTCCACCACGATGGTGCTGCCGCCAATCTTCACCGGCTCACCGGCGGTGACGCGGGCAATCAGCACCGGACGCCCCCCCTGCGGCGGTGCCGGGCGTGATTCAAAGTCGATCTGCGGCTCGTAATAGCCCAGCGCACGCAAACCTTCTTTGATCGCGGCAGCCACGCGCGCCTGGAAACGGCCGTCGTTCGACACCTCGTCACTGCCGATAGTGGACAAGCGCGCCCTGACGTTTTTCTGTAACTCCCCGGTCAGGCCTTCCAGCTGCAGTCGCACTTTGGCTGCCTCAACAGCAGGTGCGGCAAGCAGCAGGCTGGCCAAGCAATAAGCATGAAATCGCGGCACGCGTACTCCTGTTAATAATGCCTGCCCCTATTCCGCAGGGGCGTTAACTCTGGTGGAAAGGGTATCACCACACCTTGCATACCCATCAGCATAGCCGCTCTTTTTTGCGAGCGGCTGCGTAAAAACGGCCGCTAAGCCAAATCGACTGCTATTGTCGGTAAATGTGCGTACCGATACAACAACGAAGCCGCGCTTCTGCGCACCGCCAGTCGCCACTCGGATTAATCCGAGCCGGCCAATCACGCCGCTGGCGGCAGCAATAGCGCTGCTGCTATAATCAGCGACCAGCAGGCCTCGCCTGCACGCATTTCTGCCCCGACGTTAACGTGACTTTGTCGAACTGGCGCAGACATTTTTGGCACGGATAGCCCTGTTTGACGGGTAAGTACCGGATGTACGCCTCTTCGCGCTGCCCAGGCCAAAAATGACAAGTGATTAACCCAACGGATCTTTTATGCTTGATAGCCTGCTTGTCATTCTTTTACTGATCGTAATCAGTTCATTTTTTTCTCTGTCGGAGATCTCGCTGGCGGCTGCCCGCAAGATCAAACTGAAACTGCTGGCCGATGAAGGCAACATCAACGCGCAGCGCGTGCTGAAGATGCAGGAACAGCCTGGCATGTTCTTCACCGTGGTACAGATTGGCCTCAACGCCGTCGCGATTCTCGGCGGTATCGTCGGCGATGCGGCGTTTTCGCCCGCCTTCAGCAGCCTGTTCAACCGTTTTATGGAGCCGGAACTGGCGGATCAGCTCAGCTTTATCTGCTCCTTCACTATCGTCACCAGCCTGTTCATTCTGTTTGCCGACCTGACGCCAAAACGCGTCGGCATGATCGCGCCGGAAGCCATCGCGCTGCGCATCATCAATCCGATGCGCTTCTGCCTGCTGGTTTTCCGCCCGCTGGTGTGGCTGTTCAATGGCCTGGCCAACGTGTTCTTTCGCATCTTTAAGCTGCCGATGGTACGTAAAGATGACATCACCTCGGATGACATTTACGCGGTAGTGGAAGCCGGTGCGCTGGCTGGCGTGCTGCGCAAACAGGAGCACGAGCTGATCGAGAACGTGTTCGAGCTGGAATCACGCACCGTGCCTTCGTCCATGACCTCGCGTGAAAATATCGTGTGGTTCGATCTGCACGAAGACGAAACCAGCCTGAAAACCAAAATCGCGCAACACCCGCATTCGAAGTTTCTGGTGTGCGACGGTGATATCGACCATATCGTCGGTTACGTTGATTCCAAAGAGCTGCTGCTGCGCGTGCTGGGCAACCAGAGCATGACGCTCAACAGCGGCGTGCAGATTCGTTCGGCGCTGATTGTGCCGGATACACTGACGCTGTCAGAGGCGCTGGAGAGTTTTAAAACCGCCGGCGAAGACTTCGCGGTGATCATGAACGAATATGCGCTGGTGGTCGGAATTATCACGCTTAACGACGTGATGACCACGCTGATGGGCGATCTGGTCGGTCAGGGGCTGGAAGAGCAGATTGTGGCGCGCGACGAGAATTCCTGGCTGGTGGAAGGCGGTACGCCGATTGATGACGTGATGCGCGTGCTGGATATCGACGAGTTCCCGCAGTCCGGCAACTACGAGACCATCGGCGGCTTCATGATGTATATGCTGCGTAAGATCCCCAAACGCACCGATTTCGTCAAATTCTCCGGCTACAAATTCGAGGTGGTGGATATCGACAGCTACCGCATCGACCAGCTGCTGGTGACGCGCATTGATGACCGCCCGCCGGTGCTGAATGTGTCGAAGAGTACGCTGGATGAGTCTGAAGGGCCTGCCGCATAGCAGTGATCGTGCGGTTACAGAAAGATTCAGGGCGCCAGCGGCGCCCTTTCTTTTGCTTAGTTGTACTCGGCTTGCAGCCGCAGCACCTGGCGGTTGATTTCTGACATCACGCTAAGGTGCTGTTTATCCTTGACGCGCGGCAACATGACTTTGCCTTTATCGAACTCAAACGCGCCAACATCCTTGATGTACAACCTTCCTTTAAATAGCGTCTTTACATATTTCGCAATTTGCAGCGGATTATAGCGCTGGAAGATCTTCATGCTGTTTAACTCCTGAACAGATGTAATACGCTTCGCCGTTGCCAAATTCGGTACGAGCCCTTGAAGCGCAAATGAGGCATAACTATAGAACATGATTCCTTGCCGATGTTCCGAAAAAATGGATTTTTTACTGAATTGACACATCATTACAGAGAACTCTGTCATAACGATCACAAAATCCAGTATAAACCTTCATTGGTTAAGGAATTGTGGCATGGGTTACAAAGCTGCTATCTCATCGCGACAGGCGCATCATCCACGCCTAATATTGCAAAAACATGAATAACTGGTCGGATCACTAAGGAGCATTACCATGCGTTTGGCACATTCCGTGATAGCCCTGGCGCTGCTGCTGCCCAGCCTTGCCTCAGCCCACGCGTTTAAGGTTGGCGAACGCGTACCGGCAGTCGGCGTTAACGACAAAGGAGAACTGCTGTATCAGCAGGAGAAGTTTCGCTACCAGCCCTGGAACAGCGCCCAGCTGAGTGGCAAAGTGCGGGTCATCCTGCATATTGCCGGACGCTCGTCAGCCAAAGAACAGAACGCCGCGCTGATTGAAGCCATCAAAGCCGCCCAGCTGCCGCACGACCGCTATCAGACCACCACGGTGGTCAATACCGATGATGCCATTCCCGGCACCGGGATGTTTGTGCGCAGCAGCATTGAGAGCAATAAACAGCAATATCCGTGGTCGCAGTTCATTGTCGACAGCAACGGCAACGCGCGCAAGGCGTGGCAGCTGGAGAAAGGCGGTTCGGCAATTGTGATTCTGGATAACACCGGCCATGTGCGTTACGCCAAAGACGGTCCGCTGACGCAGGATGAAGTGCAGCAGGCGATGAAACTGATCCATCAGCTGCTGCAGGCGTGATCGCGCCACAGCGGGTGGCGCGCACAGCGTATCAGAACAGTGAGACGCGGAAGCCCGGATTCAGAAACGACTCGCGCGGCGCGTAGTCGAGGGTTTTGCCCTGCCAGTCATGCACGTGCGCGCCAGCGGCAATTGCTACCGCATGGCCGGCACCGGTATCCCAGATATTGGTCGGCCCGAAGCGCGGATAGAGCTGCGCCTTGCCCTCTGCCACCAGGCAGAACTTGAGCGAGGAGCCGATAGCGGTGGTCTGGTGCTCGCCCAGCTGGGTCAGATACTCTTTCAGCTCTTCGTCTTTATCAGCGTGCGAACGGCTCACTACCACCAGCAGCGGTCGCGCTTCACGTACGTGGATCTGCGTGGTGTGGCCGCCCTCCTCTTTCCACGCTTTGCCTTCGGCCGCAGAATACATCACCCCCAGCGCCGGCGCGTACACCACGCCCAGCACCGGTTTGCCGTGCTCAATCAGCGCGATATTGACCGTGAACTCGCCGTTACGCTTGATGAACTCTTTGGTGCCGTCGAGCGGATCGACCAGCCAGTATTGCTGCCAGTGCTGACGCACATCCCAGCCGGGTGGATCCTCTTCCGACAGCACCGGCACGTCAGGCGTCAGCGCCGCTAAGCCCTGCACGATAACCTGATGTGCCGCCAGATCGGCCGCCGTGACCGGTGAATCATCCGATTTACGCGTCACGTCCAGCGGTTGTGCGCCATCGTAGACCTGCATAATGGCATCGCCCGCGCTGCGCGCCAGCTGGCAAATTTTATCTAACATTGTTCACCTCATTTCGGCTGATGCTGCCGCTGAAACCCCGGCAGCCCGTCTCCAGATATTTTAGCAGGTGCGCTGTGACAGCCGCAGCTAAGCGTATTCGCTTTGATTATCAATATCATAGTTCGGCCGTGGCGGCTATGGCGCAATGCTGAATGGCAGGCACTCCGTCAGCTTACGCAGGAAAGAGGCAAAACCCCGAGCCCCATCACAAATTGAAATGATAATTCGTCATGGTTTTACATTATTTTGAGAGGCCCATTAAAGCGAACAAGGAGCAAGCCATGTTCAAAGCGAGCATGTCGTTACTGGCACTGTGCGTTGCAGCCGCCACGGTGCAGGCTGCCACGGTGGATTTACGCATTCTGGAAACCACCGATCTGCACAGCAACATGATGGATTTCGATTACTACAAAGACACGCCGACCGAAAAGTTTGGTCTGGTGCGCACCGCCACGCTCATCCAGCAGGCGCGCGGCGAAGTAGCAAACAGCGTGCTGGTGGATAACGGCGACATTATTCAGGGCAGCCCGCTGGGCGATTACATGGCGGCCAAAGGCCTGCAGCCGGGTGAAATCCATCCGGTGTATAAAGCCCTTAATACGCTGGATTACGCGGTAGGCAATCTCGGCAACCACGAATTTAACTACGGCCTGCCCTATCTGCAGCAGGCGATTGCCGGGGCACGTTTTCCCTACATCAATGCCAACGTTATCGATGAAACCAGTGGTAAACCGCTGTTTACTCCCTATTTAATTAAAGAAACCACGGTAAAAGACCGCGACGGCAAGCCGCATACGCTGAAAATCGGCTATATCGGCTTCGTACCACCGCAGATTATGGTGTGGGATCGCAACAATCTGCAGGGCAAAGTGCGCGTTGGTGACATCACCGAGACAGCGAAGCGCTATGTGCCGGAAATGCGCGCAAAAGGTGCTGAAATAATCATCGCTATTCCGCACTCCGGTCTGAGCAGTGAGCCGTACCATGCCATGGCGGAAAACTCGGTGTATTACCTCAGTCAGGTGCCAGGTATAAATGCCATCATGTTCGGCCATGCGCACGCGGTGTTTCCCGGCAAAGAGTTTGCGGCGATTAAAGGCGCGGATATCGCTCAGGGCACGCTTAACGGCGTACCGGCGGTGATGCCCGGCATGTGGGGCGATCATCTCGGCGTGGTTGACCTGGTGCTGAAAAATGACGGCGGCGGCTGGCAGGTGACCCAGGGTAAAGCCGAAGCGCGGCCCGTTTACGATGCGGTGGCGAAAAAATCGCTGGCGGCGGAAGATGCCGATCTGGTGAAAGTGCTGGCCGACGATCATCGCGCCACGCGTGAATTTGTGGCAAAACCGATCGGCAAGTCGGCGGATGTGATGTACAGCTACCTGTCGCTGGTGCAGGACGATCCCACCGTGCAGATCGTCAATAATGCGCAGCGTGCTTACGTCGAACGCTTCATTCAGGGCGATCCCGATCTGGGCCGCTTACCGGTGCTCTCGGCAGCGGCCCCGTTCAAGGCCGGCGGCCGTAAGAACGATCCGGCCAGCTACGTTGAAGTGGAAAAAGGCGATCTCACCTTCCGTAATGCCGCCGATCTCTATCTCTACCCAAATACGCTGGTGGTGATGAAAGTCAGCGGCGCGCAGGTGAAAGAGTGGCTGGAGTGCTCGGCGGCGCAGTTTAATCAGATCGACGTGCATCGTCGTCAGCCGCAGTCGCTGATCAACTGGGATTTCCGCACCTACAATTTTGATGTGATCGATGGCGTGCAGTATCAGATCGATGTGACGCAACCGGCACGCTACGACGCCGAATGCCAGCTGATTAACCCGGCGGCATCTCGTATTCAGGATCTGCGCTGGCAGGGCAAACCGATCGATCCCAAAACGACCTTCCTCGTTGCCACCAATAATTACCGTGCCTGGGGCGGCAAATTTGCCGGCACCGGCGAGCAGTATGTCGCGTTTGCCTCGCCGGATGAGAACCGCTCGGTGGTGGCCGCCTACATCAGCAGCGAAACCCGCACCCACGGCGCGGTGCAGCCACAGGCCGATCACAACTGGCGGCTGGCACCGATCGCCAGCGCAACGCCGCTGGATATTCGCTTTGAGACCGCGCCGGGCGCAAAAGCCACGCAGTTTATTGAGAAGTATGCTGATTATCCGATGAAAGCCGTCGGCAGTGATGAAACGGGCTTTGCAATCTGGCAGGTGGATTTACAGAAGCAGGCAGAGAAGAAGTAGTGACAGGGGCGCCAGACACGGCGCCCGCTGTTTATTACAGGATTTCCAGCAGCTCGACTTCGAAAATCAGGGTGCTGAATGGTGGGATAGAGGCACCCGCGCCGCGCTCGCCGTAAGCGAGATTGTGCGGAATGGCCAGCTCCCACTTCGAGCCTACCGGCATCAGGGTCAGCGCTTCAATCCAGCCAGCAATCACGCCGCTGACCGGGAATTCAGCCGGTTCGCCACGGGCAACGGAGCTATCAAACACGGTGCCGTCAATCAGCTTACCGGTGTAGTGCACGCGTACGCGATCCTGACGTGATGGGATCGGACCATCGCCCTGGGTGATGACGCTGAACTGCAGGCCGGATTCGGTGCTGCTCACGCCTTCACGCTGTGCATTCTGCTCGAGGAACTGCTGACCTTCGGCCGCCATGGCTTCGACGCGCTCACGACGTACGCCTTCGGCACGCTCGTGGACTTCACGCAGCGCACGGTGTACCACGTCAACCGGAACTGCCGGTGAGTTCCCTTCCAGCGCGTCGCGCAGGCCCGCAAGCAGCGCTTCTGGCTGCAGACCCTGCAGTCCAGACTCTTGCAGCTGCTGACCAACCTGTAAACCGATACCGTAACTTGCTTGTGATTCGACGCTGTCAAATGAAGGGGTCGTCATCTTGTTTCCTTAATCCCGGAGAAAATAGAACCGGCAGCATAACAGCGCAGACGGCTGGCGTAAAATCTCGCGCGCCGCGGATGACATTTCCCGGGGAAAGAGAAACAATATGCAGGTCAAATTTTTCAATGCTGGCAGGCACTTCGCGCCCGCTTTGCCCATACTATAGAACAAGAGAGCATCCATGGGCCAAATCGCCCCACGACGTCGCAGGACGCGCGCACCGCGTACCTTATTTTCCCGGTTGCAACGCTGGCTGCCTGACAGGCGCGTCACGACCGCCAGCGAGGAGGAGGAAAGAATGGCTTCTGAAACCCCGTCGCGTATACCCGCTGTACTGCAGCGCATCTGGCATCTGCTGGATAACGTACGCTGGATGGATCCGCTGCCGCCGCTGCACCGACGCGGTATCGTTATTGCCCTGCTGGTGATGCTGCTGGCGTTTCTCTGGCCTGCCAGCACGCCGCAGTATCCGGTGGAACGTCCGGCAGAGAGCAGCGGCAAAGAGGTGCCGATGCAGGCGGAAATCTACGATAACAATGCGCAGCCGCCGCAGAATACGACGCCAAAGAGTGATGCCCAGGGCGAATGGCACAGCTATACCGTGGCCTCGGGCCAGACGCTGGCACAGCTGTTCCGTGACAACAATCTGCCGGTCAATGATGTGTTTGCCATGGCGCGGGTGGAAGGCGATGGGCAGCCGCTGAGCGCGCTGCAGAGTGGTCAGCAGGTGAAGATTCGTCAGAACGCGCAGGGCGTGGTGACCGGCTTAACGGTCGAGAGCAGTAACGGCCCGGTGCTGTTTACCCGCCAGCCGGACGGCAGCTTTATCCGCGCGCAGTAAGCGACAGAAACAAAAACGCCGGCACAAGGCCGGCGCTTTCAAACTAAGTAAAAAATTACTCAGCTACTACATTCACAACCAGTTTCGCGAATACTTCGCTGTGAACCTGGAAGTCAACTTCGTGCTCACCGGTGGTGCGCAGAACGCCGTTTGGCAGGCGAACTTCGCTCTTCGCCACTTCAACGCCAGCTGCAGTAACTGCATCAGCGATGTCGCGGGTACCGATGGAACCGAACAGTTTACCTTCGTCGCCTGCTTTAGACGCGAGAGTAACGGTGCCCAGTGCATTGATTTTCTCTGCACGTGCGTTAGCAGCAGCCAGAACGTCAGCCAGTTTGGCTTCCAGTTCAGCGCGGCGCGCTTCGAAGAACTCAACGTTTTTCTTTGTAGCAGGAACAGCTTTACCCTGTGGAACCAGGAAGTTACGAGCGTAGCCCGCTTTAACGTTAACCTGATCACCCAGGCTGCCCAGGTTTGCTACTTTATCAAGCAGAATAACTTGCATTACCTTATCCTCTTAAAGTCGTTAATGGACAGTTGCCGATTACTGATGACGATCAGTGTACGGCAGCAGAGACAGGTAACGCGCGCGCTTGATAGCACGAGCCAGCTGACGCTGGTATTTTGCACGAGTACCGGTGATACGGCTTGGAACAATCTTGCCGCTTTCAGTGATGTAGTTTTTCAGCGTTGCGATATCTTTATAATCGATCTCTTGAACGCCTTCCGCGGTGAAACGGCAGAACTTGCGACGACGGAAATAACGTGCCATTTGGCTAGTCTCCAGAATCTATCAATTCAATCTGCTCGGCATGTAACACAAGTTTGCTCTGGCCATTGCGTGCCTGATGGCAGCTAATAAAACCTTCGAGTGTGAGTTGCGTGCCGACCGTTATATGTTGAGTAATCGCCTGATGGGCGCTGCCGCTGATAATCACCGGCATCTGACACCAGGCTTGCCGGTGAAACCCGGCTTCCTCCTGCACAGAACGATGCTCAAGCACGAACTGGCAGTGAGGAATCCCTGACGGACTGACTTTTCGAACTGGCGTCTTGCACACGGTGCCAGACAGGCGCAGCCGATTGGCCGTCATCGTGGATTACTCTTCAGAATCCCCAGCATCTGAGTCTTCTGCCGATTCGTTAGCGAAGTCTTCGCGGCGCTCACGACGCTCGTCTTTCGCTTTAACCATCGGAGAAGCTTCAGTTACCGCGTGCTTAACGCGCATAACCATGCTGCGGATAACGGCGTCGTTGAAGCGGAAGTTAGTTTCCAGCTCGTCGATCACTTCCTGCGGTGCTTCTACGTTCAGCAGAACGTAGTGTGCTTTGTGCAGTTTGTTGATCGGGTAAGCCAGCTGACGGCGACCCCAGTCTTCCAGACGGTGGATCGTGCCCTGTGCACCAGTGATAGCACCAGTGTAACGCTCGATCATGCCCGGAACCTGCTCGCTCTGGTCAGGATGGACCATAAATACGATTTCGTAATGACGCATCGATAGCTCCTTACGGATTATTCAGCCTCCTGTCAGGGTCAGCTGCGGCCCACGGAAGCAAGGAACGTTATAGGTTGCGAATCACCCAAAAGATGAAACACACCTCTGAATGCAGCTGAAAAATTGACGCGTAATCATACTGACCTCGCCGGGGAAACTCAAGCGCACAATTCATCAAATTGTCGCTGCCGTGCCAGGCGGGGACACCTTTCGTGCTAAGGATTGAGATTCAGCAGGTTAGTCAGAGATTGTTCAAAATCCCTGAACGAGGCGTTCAGCATGACGATCTGGCGTCGTACTGGTGAAGAACTAAACTCTCTACAGGCGCAACGGTTTGGCTTAATCAGCGCGCCTGAGAGTGAAATCCCTGGAGTGAGGAGTCGATTATGAAAGCTGTCATTATCGCCACTTTACTGGGTCTCTTCCTGTCTACCCCCGCTCTTGCCAGCTCCGCTGACCAGGCGCTGCAGATGAGAAGTAACAGCAGCAAAGCGGCTTCAGGCTATGTCTACGTTAACCGGCTGGATGCGCCAGGCGGTAACCCGGTCAGCGCGAACACCAGCGCCGCCGACCGCTTGTCGTCACAACTGTAGTCCGGCCTGTTATCCCGGGCTGGCGTGCTCCGCGCCGCCAGCCCGTTCCGTTTTACAAATGATGTTTAAAGAAACTGACCAGCGCGGTGAGCGCTGGCGGCGTGATTTTGTGCCCGATCTGCTTTTCCGCCAGAAAGGTGAGCCGGCTGTCGAGCTGCGCCTCGCGCAACGCCTTCTCCAGCCGTACCGTTTCGGCAAACGGTACGACTTCATCCGCTTCACCGTGCCATAACAGCAGCGGCCGGTTAGCCAGCTGCGCCAGCTGCTGACAGGGATCGTAGGCTGCCAGCGGGGCCAGCCGCGCCTGTAACGCCGCTTTTTGCTCTGGCGTGTGCGCTACCAGCGGCGGGAACAGCGTCTGACTGAGCTGCATGAAGTAACCGGAGCCCATCAGGCAGGCAACGCTGTGCAGGTGTGGATAGCGCGCCATCGCGCCCAGCGCGGTCATCCCGCCCATTGAGGCGCCGGCAATGGCGAAACGCTCGTCCGCCACCCAATCGTTGTCGCGCAGCGCCGCTTCCAGCAGCGGCACTTCATCAATGTTCTGGCGCAAAATCTCCCAGAAGTGCGTCATGCGCGCGTCGGTATCGCCGTTGTAGCGTGCGCCGTGCATCTCTGCATCCGGCATCACCACACGGAAACCGGCCTGCGCCAGCGCCACGGCAAAGTAGCTGTACACTTCTTTCGACGAGGTAAATCCGTGATAAAACAGGATGGTGGGTAAGCGCGCCAGCCGCTGTCCGGCCGGTGCCGCGTGAATACACTCAATGCCCGCCAGGTTCTCCGTTGCCAACTCAATCATACCGTCTCCGTTGAGAATGATTATCACTGGTCTCAGTGTACGTGCTGCCGGCCAAAACGCGAGCCACATCACATTTATTTCGATTAATTTCTGCCCTAAACATTTGCCGCATTTTGCCGTTGATCCTGTACCCCTCCAGTTATTTATTAAAGGTACTTTATGAAGCGTCTCTCTCTCAGCGCCATGAGTCTCGGAATTAAGCTGTCTGTATTGACGTCTTTCAGTGTGGCAATCGTGCTGTTTGCCCTGACGTTAACGCTCAGCCATAACGCCGCGCGCCAGCTGGAGCAGTTAGCTGTCGACGATATGCAAAACCAGGTGCTCGGCATTAATGAAATGGCCACGATGTTTAACGCGACCTTATCGGAAGAAGTGGCGAACTATACCCGGCTGTTTCAGAGCTTTTTACCAAAGCGATTCAGCCGTGACGACAGCTCACGCATTCAGGTGGGATCGTTCAGCACGCCGACGCTGCGTGCCGGGCTGAAAACCCTCAACCTCGATCAGATCGCCGTGGACGATTTTCTCGATCGTACCGGTGCAGTCTCCACCATTTTTGTGCGCGACGGCGAGGATTACATTCGCATCGCGACCTCACTGAAGAAAGAGGATGGCAGCCGCGCGGTGGGCACCCAGCTTGACCGCAGCAGTGCAGCGTGGCGCAGCGTGAATAAGGGCGAAGTGTATCGCGGCCTGGCGACGCTGTTCGGCCATCGCTACATCACCCAATACCAGCCGGTGCAGGACGACAGCGGCGCAGTGATCGCCATTCTGTTTGTTGGCGTGCAGATTGATAAACAGTACGCGCTGATGCGGGAGAAAGTGCTGGCGCGACGTCTCGGCGACAGCGGCAGCTTCTTCGTGCTGAACGGCACACCGGGCAGCGCACAGGGCCAGTATCTGTTTGCCCGTCAGTCAGAAGGCAAGCTGCCGGACTGGGATCGCAGCGTACAGCAGCAGATCCTGACGCAGCCGCACGGCCTGCTGGAGATCGCGCATCAGGGCGAAACCCGCCTGCTGGCATGGCAGCAACTGCCGGGCTGGAACTGGATTATCGCCGGTGAAGTCAGCCGCGCCAGCCTGCTGGCACCGATCACCCACAGCCGCAATCTGTTCATACTGATTGGCCTGGCGCTGGTGCTCGCCTTTGCGATTGGCTTTGTGCTGTATAGCCGGCGCGCCATTACCCGGCCGCTGCAGCAGGTGATCCATCTGGCCGAGCAGTATGCGGCGGGTAATCTGCAGGCGCACCTCGACTCAGCGCGCCGCGACGAGATCGGCCAGCTGGTGAGCGCGATTAACGGCATTGGCGACGGCCTGGAGAAAGTGGTAGGCCAGGTACGCGCCGCCGCGCGTGAGATCAGCGACGGCACCGACACCATTGCGGCCAGCAGTTCCAGCATCAGCGAGCAGATTGGCCGCCAGGCGAGCAGCGTTGAAGAGACCTCGGCCAGCATGGAGCAGTTTGGCGCAACCGTGGCGCAAACCGCCGCTAACGTGCGTCAGGCGATGGCGCTGGTCGGTGAAGCCGCCAGCACCGTCAGCCAGGGCGGCAGCACCGTGGCGCGCTCGGTAGAGACCATGGCGGAGATTCGCATTGCCTCGCAGAGCATCGCCGACATTACCCACGTGATCGAGTCGATTGCCTTCCAGACCAATATTCTGGCGCTCAACGCTGCGGTTGAGGCGGCGCGCGCCGGTGAGCACGGCAAAGGCTTCGCGGTCGTCGCTGCGGAAGTGCGTGCGCTGGCGCAGCGCAGCGCCAATGCGGCGAAGGAGATTGACGGGCTGATTGCCAGTTCGATCGACAAAGTGGCCGCCGGCCATGCGCTCTCGGAACAAACGCGTGACGCCATGAGCCATATTGTCAGCCATATCGAACAGGTGAAAACCCTGATGGGGGAAATCAATATCGCCGCTCAGGAGCAGGCCGCGGGCATTGGTCAGGTCAATCTGGCGATGAACCACATCAGCCATGCGACCCATCAGAGCAGCGACATGATTAACCAGTCCGAGCACACGGCGCAGCACCTGAGTCAGAAAGGCCATCATCTGACCCAGTTGGTGAGTATTTTCCGCCTCAACGACTGATGAGCCGGGGCAGATGGCTTACACTTGAGTCATCTGCCTGTTTTCCGGAGCCACCATGCGTACGCTTATTCTGCTGCTGGGCCTGCTGCTGAGCGGCTGTGCCGCACTGCACACCACGCCACAACCCCCGCCAGCGCCCACCACTCAGGCGCAGGAGATCACCCGCGCGCAAAGCTATGGCCTGCCGAAGCTTGGCACCGTCAGCGCCCATTCACGCGGCTCGCCGGATGATGTGCAGCGTGCAATCGCTGCACGCGCCAATCAGAGCGGTGCGGTTTACTATCAGATCCTGATGGTCGATGAGACCACCATGCCTGGCTTCTGGTATGCCACCGCCATTCTGTACGGCGCGCCCTCAGGCGGCAGTAGCACGCTGCAGTAAGCGTGCGCTCAGATCATCACTCAGCGCCTGTGCCGGGCGCGATGAAAGATAACGCGCGCACCAGCTGTCCGCCAGCGGCGGTTCTGCCGCTTTCAGCAGCACCGCGGCACTCGCCAGCCGAATCAGCATATCGCTGACCTGCCGTCCCTGCTCTTCGCGCAGGTTGCCGAGTTGCAACCGCAGCTGACGCCAGCAGCGATCGAAGTGGCGATTGCTGCCCTTCACTGCATCAAACTCATCCTGCAGCATACTAAGCACCTCCGCATGCCGTCCCAGTACACGCAGCACATCCAGGCACATCACGTTACCCGAGCCCTCCCAGATGCTGTTCACCGGCATCTCGCGATACAGGCGCGGCAGTTCACTCTCTTCGCAGTAGCCAATGCCGCCCAGCACCTCCATGGCTTCAGCCACAAACGGCATACCGGCTTTGCAGATCACGAACTTGGCCGCCGGAGTGAACAGGCGTGCATACAGCCGTTCATGCGCGCTGGCTGGCGTTGACCAGGCGCGCGCCAGACGCAGCAGCAGTGCGGTTTGTCCCTCCAGCTGCAGTGCCTGCTGCGCCAGCACCGCGCGCATCAGCGGCTGATCGCTAAGGTTTTTGCCCATCACCTGGCGCTGACCGGCGTGATGCAGCGCTATCGCCAGCGCGCGTCGCATCTGGCCGTGGCTGCCGAGCGCACAGTCAAAGCGCGTCATACCGCCCATTTTCAGGATCAGCCGCACGCCATCGCCCTCCTCACCCATCAACCAGCCGAAGGCATCCTGAAACTCCACTTCGGCACTGGCATTGGCGCGGTTGCCCAGCTTGTCTTTCAGACGTTCAAGACGAATGGCGTTGCGCGTGCCGTCCGGCAGCAGGCGCGGCAGAAAGAAGCAGCTCAGCCCCGCGGCGGTCTGCGCCAGAATCAGGTGCGCGTCGCTTTGCGGCACCGAGAAAAACCACTTGTGGCCGGTGATGCGCCAGGGTTCGCCCGGCGCACGCGTGCCAGGCGGTTCGGCGCGTGTGGTGTTGCTCAACACATCGGTGCCGCCCTGCTTCTCCGTCATGCCCATGCCAATCAGCAGGCCGCGCTTCTGGCTGCCGGGCAGATGATGCGCATCATACCGATCGCTCAGCAGCCGATCGTGCCAGTCGGCGTAGGGAGCGGGCAGATGGGTTTGCAGCAGCGGGATCGCGGCGTGAGTCATGGTTACCGGGCAGAGTGAACCGGCTTCCACCTGCGCATGCAGAATGAAACGCGCCGCGCGTGCCACCATGGCGCTGCCCTGCACGTCAGGCTGCCAGCTCAGGTTATGTAACCGGCTGGCGCACACGCCCTGCATCAGCAGATGCCAGGCAGGATGAAAGCGCACCTCGTCGAGCCGCTCACCGCGCGCGTCGTAACGCAGCAGCTCCGGCGGCTGTGCATTGGCCAGGCGACCTAATTCCAGTGACTCCGCGCTGCCGAGCTGCAGGCCGACGGACGCCAGCCATTCGCGGTCCCAGCCGGCCCCTTCACGCACCACCGCCTCGCACAGCGCGCTGTCGCCGGTGAAGAGATTGCTGTTGCTGAGCGGAGATGGTTGATTGAATACGCTGTGAGTGGTCCAGGCCATGGCACTCTCCTCTCCTGTTGCCCGTACTGATGTGGCTATAAGTATGGAGAGGATGTGCAGTTATGCCTGGTACAGCTGAGGTTTTGCGGCGGCGATCACGCCTGGCGCTGACGCACCGCTTCGAACAGACAAACGCCGGTGGCCACCGAAACGTTGAGGGAAGAGACGCTGCCGGCCATCGGGATGCTGATCAGCTCATCGCAGTGTTCGCGCGTCAGGCGGCGCATGCCTTCTCCTTCCGCACCCATCACCAGCGCCATCGCGCCGGTCATTTTGCTCTGATACAGCGTGTGGTCTGCTTCACCGGCCGTGCCGACGATCCAGACGTTGTACTCCTGCAGCAGACGCATGGTGCGCGCCAGATTGGTGACGCGAATCAGCGGCACGTTTTCCGCCGCCCCGCTGGCGACTTTTTTCGCCGTGGCGTTAAGCGGTGCCGAACGGTCTTTCGGCACGATCACCGCATGCACACCAGCCGCATCGGCGCTGCGCAGGCAGGCGCCCAGGTTATGCGGATCGGTGACGCCATCCAGAATCAGCAGGAACGGCTGATCCAGTGAAGCCAGCAGATCCGGCAGATCGCCTTCCTGATAGTTTTTACCCGGCTTAACGCGCGCCACGATACCCTGGTGCACGCCGCCTTCGACCTGGCCGTCGAGCCACTGGCGGTTGGCCAGCTGAATCACAATTCCCTGAGCTTCCAGTGCGGCGATCAGCGGCTGCAGGCGGCGGTCATCGCGGCCTTTAAGGATAAAGACTTCCTGAAAACGCTGGGGATCACGCTCCAGCAGCGCCTGCACGGCGTGAATGCCAAAAATTATTTCACTCATTACTTTGCTCAAGGTTGGATGTATATCGTTGAATACAGAACATTAATCAGGCTGCGCGTTGGGGCGCAGCCTGCGAAACAGGGTTGAGCAAGGTGCGTCAGCGCTGACGCACCTGGCCGCTGGCGGGTGAAGAGGCCATCAGGCTTCGCTGGCCTTCTTCTTCACTGCGCGCTTCGCCTTGGTTGCGGCGGCGATTTTACGGGTTTTTTCGGAGACTTTTTTGCTTTTTTTCTCGCTTTTATTCGCCGCAGCCGGCTGCTTCTCACCGCGGAAAGCGGCGTCCGGCTCAAAGTTGCCCTTGCGACCCGCATCGCGACGCCGCTTCGCCGGTGGCTTGCCGCCACGCTTCTCACGCTCGCGCGCGGTTTTCCCTTCACCGCGCGGTACGCGTTTGCTGGAGATCAGCGCGAAATCGATCTTGCGCTCATCCATGTGCACCGCGTCAACGCGCACTTCCACCGCATCACCCAGACGGTAAGTGCGACCGCCGGATTCACCAATCAGACGCTGCCCCACCGGATCGAAGCGATAGTAATCATTGTCCAGCGTGGAGACGTGCACCAGGCCATCAATGAACAGATCGTTGAGGCGAACAAAGAAGCCAAAGCCGGTCACGCTGGAGATCACGCCGTTGAATACGTTACCCACCTGATCCTGCATAAAATCACACTTCAGCCAGTCGGCCACATCGCGCGTCGCTTCGTCGGCACGGCGTTCAGTCATCGAACAGTGCTGACCCAGCTGCAGCATCTGCTGCATATCGTAGTGATAACCACCGGTTGGCGTGGTGTTGCCTTTTACCGTGCCCTGCTCTTTGGCCAGCAGATACTTGATGGCACGGTGCAGCAGCAGATCCGGATAGCGACGGATCGGCGAGGTAAAGTGCGCATACGACGCCAGCGCCAGGCCAAAGTGGCCGCGGTTTTCCGGATCGTACACCGCCTGCTTCATCGAACGCAGCAGCATGGTTTGCAGCATTTCAGCATCCGGACGGTCGGCAATCTGCGTCAGCAGATCGGCATAATCGATCGGCTGCGGTTTCGACCCACCCGGCAGGCTGAGACCCAGCTCGCCCAGCACGGTACGGAAGCTGGTGATGCTGTCTTCGCTCGGGCGATCGTGATCGCGGAACAGCGCCGGCTCCTGATGTTTCTCAACGAAACGCGCGGAGGCGATGTTGGCCAGAATCATGCACTCTTCAATCAGCTTGTGCGCATCGTTACGTACGGTGCGCTCCACGCGCTCAATGCGACGCTCAGCGTTGAAGATGAATTTGGCTTCGTCGGTTTCAAACGAGATGCCACCGCGCTGTTCACGGGCGGTTTCCAGCACCTCATACATACGGTGCAGCTCTTCGAGGTGCTTCACCTGCGCCGCATACTGTTCACGCAGCTCCGGGTTGCCCTGCAGAATGCTCCACACTTTGTTGTAGGTCAGACGCGCATGTGAGTTCATCACCGCTTCGTAATGTTTGAAGCCGGTGAGTTTACCGCTGGCCGAGATGGTCATCTCGCACACCATGCACAGGCGATCCACCTGCGGATTGAGCGAGCACAGGCCGTTCGAGAGGATCTCCGGCAGCATCGGTATCACCTGCGACGGGAAGTAGACCGAGGTGCCGCGCTGCTGCGCTTCGTTATCCAGCGCGGTGCCGGGACGCACGTAATAGCTGACGTCGGCAATCGCCACCCACAGGCGCCAGCCGCCACCGCGTTTTTTCTCGCAGTAAACGGCGTCATCGAAGTCACGCGCGTCTTCACCGTCGATGGTCACCAGCGGCAGTTCACGCAGGTCGACGCGGCCTTTTTTCGCCGATTCCGGTACCTGCTCTTTCAGTCTGGAAATCTCTTTCTCGACTTCTTCCGGCCATGAGTGGGGAATTTCATGGGTGCGCAGCGCCATATCCACGGCCAGACCGGTGCCCATGTTGTCGCCGAGAATTTCAGTAATTTTGCCGATGGCTTTGCTGCGGCGCGTCGCGCGCTGCACGATCTCCACCACCACCACCGATCCCATGCGCGCATTCAGCGTCTCTTCCGCCGGGATCAGAATGTCAAAACTCAGACGACTGTCGTCCGGTACCACGAAGCCGGTGCCGGCATCGGTGAAGTAGCGGCCAACAATCTGGCTGTTGCGCGGTTCCAGCACGCGGACCACGCGCGCTTCACGCCGCCCTTTGCGGTCGGAGCCGCCTGGCTGGGCGAGGATGACATCACCGTGCAGGCAGAACTTCATCTGCTCCGCCGAGAGGTAGAAGTCATCTTTCTGACCATCAACGCGCAGGAAGCCGTAGCCATCGCGATGGCCAATCACTTTGCCGCGCAGTAAATCCAGACGCTCCGGCAGGGCGTAGCACTGGCGACGGGTGAACACCAGCTGGCCGTCACGCTCCATGGCGCGCAGGCGGCGACGCAGCGCTTCAAGCTGATCTTCGCTGGTGATGTTTAACTCTTCGGCGATCTCTTCGCGGCTCGCCGGCTTTTCACGCTTTTCTAATAGCGCGAGGATAAATTCCCGACTGGGAATAGGATTTTCGTACTTTTCAGCTTCTCTATCCTGAAAGGGATCTTTTGACATTACGGTTCCTCCGATGTCATTTATGTGGAATTGCCACCGGCGGTTCGGACAATAAGATGTGGTAAAGCGAATCGTTGTTTTGCACCAGGTCGGCGAGCGTATATTTATCCAGTTCCTGCAGGAATAGCTGGACCGCATTATTCAGCGCGCTACGCAGGCGACAGGCTGGATTTATCGCACACTCTTTACAGTTTACCAGCTGCAAAGGCTCCATTTTTCTCACGACATCGCCAATGACGATTTTTTCCGGGTCCATGCCTAAACGAATTCCGCCGTTTTTACCGCGTGTCGCGGCAACAAAGCCGGCCCGGCTCAGTTGATTGATGATTTTAACCATATGGTTACGCGATACCCCGTAGGTATCGGTGACTTCGGTAATGTTGGTCTGCTGACCTTGCGGCAATGTCGCCATGTAAATCAGGGCGCGCAGACCGAAATCGGTAAAACTTGTTAGCTGCACATGTACCTCAGTGAATCATCGATATTGTTGTTATAACGCCCGTGAGCGCTTCGATTAACATTGATGATAAACCAGTGTGGAAAACCCGGAGCGCTTTTTTCCTGCAACTCCTGAAACCAGCAGGAAAAAATGAAGTGAGCGGAGTCAAAGAGCAGATAAACGAAGGCCGGACAGTGTCCGGCCTGCAAAACGTGATTAAGCGTCGAACGGATCGCGCAGAATCATGGTCTCACTACGGTCAGGACCGGTTGAAATAATATCAATCGGCACGCCAGTCACTTCTTCAACACGTTTGATGTAATCACGTGCTGCCTGCGGCAGGCCTTCCAGTGTTTTAACACCAAAGGTGTTTTCACTCCAGCCCGGCAGAGTTTCATAAATCGGCTCGATGCCTTCCCAGCCTTCTGCCGCCAGCGGCGTGGTGATCATTTCGCGGCCATCCGGCATACGGTAACCGACGCAGATTTTCACCTCTTTCAGGCCATCCAGCACGTCCAGTTTGGTCATGCAGAAGCCGGACAGGGAGTTGATCTGCACCGCGCGGCGCACAGCTACCGCATCCAGCCAGCCGGTACGACGACGACGGCCGGTGGTGGCACCGAACTCGTTACCTTTCTTACACAGGAATTCGCCGGTTTCATCAAACAGTTCGGTCGGGAATGGACCGGCACCGACGCGGGTCGAGTAAGCTTTGACGATGCCCAGCACGTAATCCACGTAGCGTGGACCGATACCTGAACCGGTCGCCACGCCACCAGCAGTGGTGTTGGACGAAGTCACGTACGGATAGGTACCGTGGTCGATATCCAGCAGCGTACCCTGTGCGCCTTCGAACATGATCAGGTCGCCACGCTTACGCGCGCCGTCCAGCAGTTCAGACACGTCAACGACCATGCCGGTCAGGATGTCGGCCACCGCCAGTACATCGCTCAGCACTTTATCGTAGTCTACTGCATCTTCTTTGTAGTAGTTCACCAGCTGGAAGTTGTAGAAATCAACGATCTCTTTCAGCTTCACGGCGAAGGTTTCTTTGTTGAACAGGTCGCTGACGCGCAGACCGCGACGGGCAACTTTATCTTCGTAGGCTGGGCCGATACCACGACCGGTGGTACCGATAGCTTTGGCACCGCGCGCTTTTTCACGCGCCAGGTCCATCGCCACATGGTATTGCAGAATCAGCGGACAAGCTTCAGAGATCAGCAGACGTTCACGTACCGGCACACCGCGCGCTTCCAGACCGTTCATCTCTTTCATCAGGGCTTCAGGCGACAGCACAACACCATTACCAATGATGCTGGTGACGTTTTCACGCAGGATGCCAGAGGGAATTAAGTGGAGGACGGTTTTCTCACCGTTGATGACAAGTGTATGGCCTGCATTGTGGCCACCCTGGTAACGCACAACATATTTCGCGCGTTCAGTCAGAAGGTCTACGATCTTACCTTTACCTTCATCACCCCATTGGGTGCCCAGTACGACGACGTTCTTACCCATTTTCTAAAATCACCGATTGCTTAAAAATGGATTCTACCATCGGATTTTCACTCTTTCAGCACTTTTAGCATACGATTGCGCTGTTTTTTGCCTGAGTTTTGATCACTACAACATGTTGGGGGCAATGCTCTGCAGCAGACACAATTTAGCCGTGCGGCAGCGTGCAGATTTTTGCTCAGCCATTCGCGTGCGTGCTCAGCATGGCGTAAATCACCACGCCCGCCACCACCAGCCCGCCGCCAAAACGGTGCAGTATACGGTCCGGTAACTGCGTCATCGCCAGAATCATGCGACGCCACAGGCGCGGCAGCAGCATCGGTCCTAATCCCTCCAGCACCAGCACCAAAGCCAGCGCCATCCAGACGGTTGTGTTCATTCTGTTTTCCCAAAAAAAAGGCCGACATCAGTGTCGGCCTCAAGGTTATAACAGTTATTAACGCGAGACGTTAGTTGGCGCCTTCATATAGCGGAAGAAATCGCTATCCGGGCTCAGCACCATCACGTCCTGATTGTCCGCGAAGCTGTTCTCATAGGCACGCAGGCTGCGGATAAAGGCATAGAAATCAGGATCCTGGCTGAAGGCGTCAGCGAACAGCTTGGCCGCTTCACCATCCCCTTCACCACGGCTGATCAGCGCCTGACGCTGCGCTTCTGCCAGCGTACGGGTTACCTGATAATCGGCCTGGGCGCGCAGTTTTTCCGCCTCTTCCTGACCCTGTGAGCGCTGGCTACGTGCTACCGCTTCACGCTCGGCGCGCATACGGTTGTAGATCGCGTCCGACACTTCGGTCGGCAGGTTGATCTGCTTGATGCGCACGTCGACCACCTGAATACCCAGCGCCGCCATACTGTTCGGGTTTGGCGCTGGCTCATTGCTGTTGGTCTCGCGCTCAACGCGGGCAGCCGCGCTGGCAATCGCATCGTCAGCGGCTGGCGTCTGCACTTCGTCGTCATTGCCGGCACTGCCGGTGTTCAGCGCATCGCGTACGTCGGTAGTCAGACGGCCACGCGAGTCGGTGACGATATCTTTCACATCAAGACGGCCCATTTCTGAACGCAGACGGTCGCTGAACTTACGTTTCAGCAGTACTTCCGCCTGAGATACATCGCCACCGCCGGTCGCGAGGTAGTAACGGCTGAAATCGCTGATGCGCCACTTGATGTAAGAGTCCACAATCAGGTCTTTCTTCTCTTTGGTGACGAAACGATCGGCCTGGTTATCCATGGTCTGGATGCGCGCATCCAGCGACTTCACGGTTTCAATAAACGGAATTTTGAAGTGCAGGCCCGGTGCGTACACCTGCGGCTTGTTCTCATCATCACGCAGCACTTTACCAAAGCGCAGCACGATACCGCGCTGGCCTTCCTGCACCACGAACAGTGAGGCGTACAGCACCACCAGAACAACAATAATTACGGCGATGATTGGCTTACGCATCGATTACTCCCTCCCTTCGCGCTGGGTATCGTTACGCAGCGCATTGGCGCGACGCTGATCCATGATGCTGTCCGGACTGTAGGATGAAGTGTCGCCGCGGCCGGCATTGCTGCCCGGTGACGACGGTAACTTCATCAGATTGGCATTGTTCTGACCGCTCTGGCCGCCTGCCTGGCCGCCACGCATCAGCTGATCCAGCGGCAGCACCATCAGGCTGTTGCCACGGTCGTTAACCAGCACTTTGCGGGTATGGCTGAGCACGCGCTCCATGCTTTCAATGTAGAGACGTTCTTTGGTGATCTGCGGTGCGGCTTTGTACTCCGGCAGCAGACGCGCGAACCGCGCCACTTCACCCTGCGCTTCCAGCACGGTACGCTCTTTGTAGGCTCGCGCCTCTTCAAGAATACGCTGCGCCTGGCCGTTAGCACGCGGCTGCACTTCGTTGGCGTACGCTTCAGCTTCACGCACGTACTGCTCGCGGTTTTCGCGGGCGGCAATCGCATCGTCAAACGCGGCTTTGACCTCTTCCGGTGGACGCGCCGCCTGGAAGTTGACGTCAAGCAGCGTAATACCCATGTTGTAAGGACGAATGGTTTCGTCGATTTCACGCTGGGTATCGCTACGCACGACGGTACGGCCTTCGGTGAGGATACGGTCCATGGTCGAGCGGCCAATCACGCCGCGCAGCGCGCTGTCAGTAGCCTGACGCAGGCTGTCATCGGCACTGGTCACCGCATACAGGTAGCGCTCCGGATCGGTCACGCGGTACTGCACGTTCATCTCCACGCGCACCACGTTCTCGTCCGAAGTCAGCATCACGCCAGACGCCGCCAGCTCACGCACCGCTTCGACGTTGACGGCCCGCACCTGATCGATAAAGGTCGGTTTCCAGTTGAGGCCAGGCTCAACCAGATGGCTGAATTTGCCGAAACGCGTCACGACCCCGCGTTCCGCTTCTTTAATGGTGTAGAAACCACTGGCTGCCCAGATGACCACTGCCGCCACGGCGACAATGCCAACCAGTTTGCCACCGCTGCCGCCGCTGCGCTGGCCGTTATCGCTCTGTTTGCCACCGCCCAGTCCGCCGAGTTTTTTACTCAGCTTACGGAAGATATCATCCAGATCAGGAGGTCCCTGATCGCGACCTCCTTTATTTCCCCCAGAGTTGCCGCCTTGGTTATTGCTGCTTCCCCACGGGTCGCGGTCCTGTCCGTTATTTCCGGGCTGATTCCACGCCATGTCTCTACTCCATTTATTGTATATAAGTTTACCCTGCCACGTGCCGGGCACGTCTTGGGGTAAATGAGTTGGGCAACGGTCAAACAATATAACTGGCGAGCTGCGGTTCCTGCTTGCACAAGCGGCGCCAGTCAACAATCGGCATTCGCACCTGCAAACCTACGCAGCCATCTTCTTCATTCCACTCTTTTTCAATCGCCTGCAGCTGATAGAAGCGGCTGCGCAGGCGGCCCGCTTCCGGCGGCAGACGTAAATCATACTGCGCCACTTCACCGGCTAAGCGCTCGGACAGCGCCTGCCACAGCAGCGGCAAACCGGCACCGCTCTGCGCCGACAGCCACACGCGCGTCGGCCGGTTTTCTTCGTCGCGATCGATACGCGGCTCAAAGCCATCCAGCATATCGATCTTGTTCATCACCAGCAGCACCGGAATCTCATCGGCTTCAATCTCTGCCAGCACTTCGTTTACGGCGTCGATGTTGTCATTGACGCGCAAATCCGCGGCGTCAATCACGTGCAGCAGCAGCGACGCCTGACGGGTTTCCTGCAGGGTGGCTTTAAACGCCGCCACTAAGTCATGCGGCAGGTGACGGATAAAGCCTACCGTATCCGCCAGCACCACTTCGCCGACATCGGCCACATTCAGGCGGCGCAGCGTCGGGTCCAGCGTGGCGAACAGCTGGTCGGCAGCATATACGTTGGCTGAAGTGATGGCGTTGAACAGGGTGGATTTGCCGGCGTTGGTGTAGCCCACAAGGGAGACGGTCGGCACATCGGCTTTCGCACGCGCCTGACGTCCCTGCTCACGCTGTTTTTCCACGCGTTCAAGGCGGGACAGAATCTGGCTGATGCGGCCGCGCAGTAAGCGACGGTCGGTTTCCAGCTGGGTTTCACCCGGTCCACGCAGGCCGATACCGCCTTTCTGCCGCTCAAGGTGTGTCCATCCGCGCACCAGACGGGTGGCAAGATGGCGTAACTGTGCCAGCTCGACCTGCAATTTCCCTTCATGGGTGCGGGCGCGCTGGGCAAAAATATCGAGAATTAAGCCGGTGCGATCGATTACGCGACATTCGCACAGCCGCTCAAGATTACGTTCCTGAGCAGGGGATAAGGCATGATCGAATAAAACGACCGATGCTCCACTCGCTTTCACCGCATCGGCAATTTCAACTGCCTTTCCTTCACCGACAAAATATTTGGGATGTGGCGCTTTACGGCTGCCGGTAATCACTTGCAGCGCATCGACGCCCGCAGAAGAGACAAGAGTTTCAAACTCCTGCAAATCTTCCAGCTCTTTGTCTTGGGAGAACCAGATGTGTACCAGTACGGCCTGCTCACCGGCATCATAACGGTCAAACAAGCTATAACCTCGCTAAAATAAAATAACCAGGACGGGAAAACGCACTCGCTCCCCAGCCCTGGCTTTACGGCCGTGCAGAATTACTCTGCGTTATCGCCGTCTTGTTGTGGCTGCGACTGAGCGCCCTGGTTGCTTCCGCCATGGTGGTAGTTACTGCCACCGCTGCCGCCCGCGTTGTTGCTATGGTGCGAAACCGGACGAGAAGGAACCACTGTAGAGATGGCGTGCTTATACACCATCTGGCTTACCGTGTTTTTCAACAGAATGACGAACTGATCAAAGGATTCAATTTGTCCCTGCAGCTTAATACCATTCACCAAATAGATCGAAACCGGTACACGTTCACGACGCAATGCGTTCAAAAACGGGTCTTGTAATGATTGCCCCTTAGCCATTCTATCTTTTCCTTATATGCTTGTTGTTTGTTACTTTGTGAACCGTGGTTCAGAAAAACTGCGTAAAAATTTGCGCACGATAACGGACCAATTGTACACAATCATCCCTGCTACGCACTAACAACCTGAAGCACCGCATTACGCGCTAATTCTGGCGCGTCACTGTCTAACCAGTGGACGTCGGGCCAGCCACGTAACCAGGTCATCTGGCGTTTAGCGAGCTGCCGGGTGGCGCAAATTCCCCGATAAACCATTTCGTCGTAATCGATTTCGCCAGACAGATAAGACCACATCTGACGGTAACCAACACAGCGAATGGAAGGCATGTCCGTATGCAAATCACCTCGTGCAAACAGTGCCCGAGCCTCCGCTTCAAAACCTGACGCTAACATCTGGTCGTAACGCAACGCGATGCGCTGGTGTAACAGTTCGCGGCTCGCCGGAGCGATAGCAAACTGGTACACATCGTAGGGTAACGCTTCACCGGCCGTTTTTGTCAGTTCCGTTAAAGTTTTACCCGAAATAAAAAAAACTTCCAGTGCTCGCGAAAGTCTCTGCGGATCATTCGGATGAATACGACTACCGGCGACCGGATCGATTTCACACAGCTGGCGGTGCAGGGCTTCCCAGCCTTTTTCCGCCGCCATTTGCTCTATTCGCTGACGCACTTCCGGATCGGCCGAGGGCAGCGGCGACAATCCTTCCAGCAACGCTTTGAAGTAAAGCATGGTTCCACCAACAAGCAGCGGAATCTTACCTTTTTGGGTAATCTCCGCCATTTCTGCCAGCGCATCGCGACGAAACTCAGCAGCGGAATAGCTCTCCGCCGGGTCGCGAATGTCCAGCAAGCGATGGGGTGCCTGCGCCAACTCCTGTGCCGACGGTTTCGCCGTGCCAATATCCATCCCGCGATAGATTAAGGCAGAGTCAACGCTAATAAGTTCCACCGGAAGTTGCTGACGCAGCGCAATGGCTAATGCCGTCTTACCGGAGGCGGTCGGCCCCATCAAAAAAATTGCCTTTGGCCGGCTAGCCTGGTTCAGTTCACTCATGCTTCAACGCGTTTAGCGCGCTCTCAATCTCAAGGGTCTGTAACAGACCTGAAGGCGGCGATTTCAGCAGATGCGGACAGAGCCGTTCGAGCTCTGCCAGCAGCGTGATCGCCTGCGAGTGATTCCAGTGAGGTTCTGCCGCATCGTCGCGTCGCGCCAGCCACTGGGCCAGTGCGGAAGCAGAAACCTCTTGCTGCCGGGCGAGATAGCCTAACAGGTCTGGAATCAAGATTTGTAAATTTTGTGTTCGTAACGGTAAAGGGACAGCGCGCAGCGTCACATGCTGTCCTTCCCGTTGTAAATCAATGCCCATCTGGCTTAACAGCGCCGCCTGGGCATCAATCACGCTTAACTCTTCGTGAGCGATTTTCAGCCGTACCGGGATCAGCAGCGGCTGCGGTTTGAGCCCCTCATCGCCGGGTTGCAGCTGGGCCTGTTTGAGCCAGCGCGCCGCCACGCTTAATGACAGCAGCTGCAACGTCTCCCCGCGCTCCAGCAGCGCATAGCGCTCGCGTACCACGCTGAGCACCCGGCCAAAACTTTGCGTGTGGGTGGCCAGCGGCGCTTCACGCGCGGGTGCCGGGCGTGGCGCGGGCGCGGGTTCAGCGGCCGGTGCGCGTGGCGTCTCCGCCGCCGGTGTTTTTATCAGCTGCTGATAAACCGCCCCTTCACGCGCGCGATAGCCCGACTCTTTCGGCTGCCACTGGCCGCCCGTGCCGCCAGATGCCGCACTGCCACCGCTGCGCGCACCGGTTGCCGGCTGGGCAAAGTGATTCGCCCCGGCGGCCTGGCGGTTCTCTGGCTGCCACTGCGGCGGCGGCTCTTCGGCATGGGCCAGCGGCAATTCGGCGCTGCGACTGGCCTGCAGCACGCTCATCACGCCCTGCCAGATAAAGTCATGCACCAGACGCGACTGATGAAAACGCACCTCATGCTTCGCGGGATGCACGTTGACATCCACCTGGTGCGGGTCAATCTCCAGATACAGCACGTAGGCTGGCTGCTGATCTTCACCGAGCTGGGTTTGATAGGCCTGGCGGATGGCGTGATTAATCAGCTTATCGCGCATCATGCGACCGTTAACGTAGCAGTACTGCAGGTCGGTAACCTGACGCGACCCCGCCGGATCGGCCACCCAGCCGCGCAGCGCCAGATCGTCGTGCTGCCAGTCAATGCGCAGCGCATGCTGCATGAAAGGTGTCCCGCAGATGGCGCCCAGACGCCGCTCGCGCTGCGCCTCCTGCGTCACGCCGCGATACTGACGCACCAGCTTGCCGTTGTGCGTCAGCGAAATGGCGACGTCGAAACGCGCCAGCGCAATGCGGCGAATCACCTCATCAATGTGGGTGAACTCGGTCTTTTCGGTGCGCATGAATTTACGGCGGGCAGGCGTGTTGTAGAACAGATCGAGCACTTCCAGCGAAGTCCCCACCGGGTGGGCAGCGGGTTTGACCGTCACCGCCATATCGCGCCCTTCGGCATAGGCCTGCCAGGCTTCCTGCTGATCGGCGGTGCGCGACGTCAGCGTCAGGCGCGACACCGAGCTGATACTCGCCAGCGCTTCGCCGCGAAAGCCGAGGCTGACAATCGCCTCCAGATCATCCAGCGAGGCGATTTTGCTGGTGGCGTGGCGGGCCAGCGCCATCGCCAGTTCATCTCTGGCAATGCCGCAGCCGTTGTCGCGGATGCGGATCAACTTTGCACCGCCCTTCTCAATATCGACCTCAATGCGCGTCGCTCCGGCATCAAGGCTGTTTTCCACCAGCTCTTTTACGACCGAGGCCGGACGCTCAACCACTTCGCCAGCGGCAATCTGGTTCGCCAGCTGAGGCGGTAAAATCTGTATTGGCATGGTGGTGATCCTTATCAGGTATGGGCTGCGCGCAGCCCCTCATCAGGATTGTGGAATCTTTAAATTTTGCCCCAGCATCACGTTGCTCGACTTCATGTTATTCGCCTGCATGATGGCTTTCGGGCTGACGCCGTACTTCGCGGCAATCGCCGTCAGCGAATCACCGCGCACCACTTTGTGCCGCGCCGGACGGCTGGCCGCGCTGCTGACGCCGGAACCGGCCGGCACTTTCAGCCGCTGGCCGACCCAAACCACATCGCGCTTCAGGTTATTCAGCTCGCGCAGCGTCGCCATGCTGACCCCGTATCGCGCGGCAATGCCGGACAGCGTCTCGCCGCGCGTCACGGTATGGCGCTGGGTAGCACCGGTGTATTGCACGGTGCCGGTGGCCGGGTTGCTGGCGACGCTAACCGCTGGTGCGCGATCCAGCGGCCGGTTTTCCTCCTTTGGGACCGATTGCAGCGGATGCGCGAGGAAATAGTTACGCAGTCCTTTGTAAATCGACTGGGCAATCTTTTCCTGATACGCGCTGCTGCCTAGCAGCCGCTCCTCCCCGGCGTTACTGATAAAGCCGGTTTCAACCAGTAAAGAAGGGATGTCCGGCGAACGCAGCACGCCGAGGCTGGCATGTTCCGGCAGACGCTTGTGCAACGGCGTTACGCCGCGCAGCTGCTGCAGCACTTTGACCGCCACGTCATAGCCGACGCGCTGTGAATGGCCAAACTGCAGATCCAGCACCGCCTGGCTCAGGTAGGGATCGGCCTGGCTGTTCGCCAGCAGATCGCCCGCACCGCCCAGCAGCTCAGACTGTTTCTCTTTCTGCTCCAGCCAGTTAGCCATTTCGCTGTTGGCGCGACGGTTGGACAGCACCCAAACCGAAGCCCCGGTGGCAGAGTGATTCGGTGCGGCGTCGGCGTGAATCGATACCAGCAGGTTAGCGTTCTCTTTACGCGCCACCTCGGAACGGCCCATCACCGAAATAAAGTAGTCGCCGTTACGCGTCAGCACCGGTTTAAACATTGGGTCCTGATCCATCAGCGCTTTGAGCTTCCGCGCGATGGCTATGGTGACATTCTTTTCATGTAAGCCGTGCTGGCCCGACGCGCCAGGATCCTGACCGCCGTGTCCGGCATCAATCGCCACGATCACCGCATCATTACGGCTGACAGCACCGCCCGGACGCACCGTGGTGTTGCTGCTGGTCACCGCCGTCACCGGATTGGCGTTGAACGGATTGCCCTGGCTGGTCGTAGCGCTGTCGCTCTGGCGCGCACGCGTCACCGGTGCCGCCGCGGTGCTGCGTCTGGCCGGCTGAGTGCCACTGATGGTGAAGACCACGCGATACTGATTGCCGTCGCGCTGCGTACTGGCGCGCGTTTTTGCCGCCTGGGTCAGCTCAAACACCAGCCGGATGCTCTGCTTATCCTTCGGCTGGCTATTACGAATCCGTTTAACGATGTTTTCGCCGCTAAAGTTGAGCGGCAGCCCCTGAATATTGCCGCTCTGGCGAATATCCAGCACCACCCGGTTCGGGTTGTGCAGCGGAAAGAAGCCATACACCGGCTGGCCGTTGAAGCTCAGGGTCACCGTCGCCTGGCTGTCGCCGTTATCGACTTTGATATCCGATAGTGTCGCGGCCAGCGCCGACGAGGAGAACAGACACAGCAGGGCGAGCATCATCCCGGTAACGCGTGACATCATGCCGGTTCCCTGCCCTGCTGAAACTGGTGCAGCAGCGTGTCGCCGAGCGGCGAATGCGCGCGGATTTCCGCTGCGCGCGCGCTGGCGACGTAGCTTAGCGTCAGTGCCAGATCTGGCTCTGGCAGCACACCTGCGCCCTGCTGCGGCCACTCAACCAGGCACAGCGCGTCGCCGCTGAAGTAGTCACGGATGCCCATAAACTCCAGCTCTTCCGGGTCGGCGAGGCGATAGAGATCGAAATGGTACAGGCTACGGTCGCCCAGCTGATAGGGCTCAACCAGCGTATAGGTTGGACTTTTGACGTTGCCCTGATGGCCAAGCGCCTGCAAAAAGCCGCGGCTGAAGGTGGTTTTACCGGCACCCAGATCGCCATACAGATAGATCACCACCGCGCTGCTGCAAACGCGGGCCAGTTGCGCACCCAGATTCAGGGTTGCCGCCTCATCGGGCAAAGGAATAACACAGGTCTTCATGCTTTATTGTTGGATCATCTCTGGATTAACAAACTGCCACAGCAGTGCGAACAAATCAGTGGCTAACATGCCGCGCGTCCCGCGCTGTCGCGCTACCGCATCCGCCGCGGCACCGTGCGCGACACAGCCCGCACAAGCGGCGTCAAACAGGGTGGCCTGCTGGCCCAGCAGGGCGGCGATCATACCGCTCAGCACATCGCCCATACCGCCGGACGCCATGCCTGCATTGCCGACATCCGCAATCGCCATGTCGCCCGTCGCGCTGGCAATTACCGTACCGGCACCTTTCAGCACCACCACGCCGCCGTAGCGGTTTGCCAGGGTCTGCGCGGCGTGTAAGCGGTCACTCTCAATCTCTGCGGTTTTCACCCCGAGCAGGCGTGCTGCCTCGCCGGGATGCGGCGTAATGATGCGATTCTGACGGTTATCTGCATTGATTGCCAGCAGGTTAAGCGCATCAGCATCCCAAAGCATCGGCTTTTCACTCAGTGCCACCTTTTTCAGTGCCTTCTGAGCCCATTCCCGCTGGCCAAGACCGGGGCCGATGGCGATGACATCCGCCCACGCCAGCGCGTCGTCCAGCCGCGCGTCGCTCAGGGCATCCACCATCAGCTCCGGCCGTGCGCTGAGAATCGGACCAATATTATCTTCATGCGTTAACACCCGCACAAGCCCGGCACCGCTGCGCAGCGCCGCTTCGCCGGTCATGCGGATTGCGCCGGCCGTGCCGCTGTCGCCGCCGACCACCAGCAAACGGCCGTGATCGCCCTTATGCGAGGTGGCTTTGCGCGGCTTCAGCCAGCGCGGTAAATCCGCTGCAGCGTAGCGATGAATCGGCGCCGGCTCGCCAGCGAGAAACGCGTCCAGGCCAAGCGTCGCGCAATGCAGCACGCCGACGTGGTCACGCGCTTTGCCGGTGAGCTGACCGGGCTTCAGCGCAATCATACTTAACGTGCAGTCCGCCACGACCGCCGCCCCTGGCGTGGTGCCGGTCGCGGCCACCAGCCCGGAAGGAATATCGACGGCAAACACCGGCGCGGCGTGCGCGTTGATCTGTTCGATCAGCGACTGATAAGGCGCGGCAGGCGCGCGATTCAGCCCGGTGCCCAGCAGCGCATCAACAATCACGTCGATGTGTTCCGGCCAGGCGGCGTCGGCGGCATGAATCACGCCGCCCGCCGCCAGCCAGCCGTCGCGCGCCTGCTGTGCTTCTTCCGGCAGCGGACGTTCGCTGTCACAGGCCAGCAGCGTCACGCTCAGCCCGGCGGCCTGCGCCAGCCGCGCCACCACGTAGCCATCGCCGCCGTTATTACCGTGGCCGCATAAAATCAGCCAGTGCTGCGCCTGCGGCCACTGCTGGCGAATCCGTTCATAGCTGGCCTGCCCGGCGCGTTGCATCAGTTCATACAGCGTCAGGCCCAGGCTATCGGCGGCGTCGCACTCCAGTTGCGGCATGGCCTGCGCAGGCCAGACAGAGTGTGGTAAACTGCGTGCGTTTGCTTCAATTGCCTGGTCTCTCATGTCATACCCTCTCGATCTTCAACAGCTCGCTCAACAGATTAAACAGTGGGGGCGCGAACTCGGCTTTCAGCAGGTGGGTATTTGCGATACCGACCTGAGCGCCGAAGAGCCGAAACTGCAGCAGTGGCTGGAGAAACAGTATCACGGCGAGATGGACTGGATGGCGCGTCACGGCATGATGCGCGCCCGCCCGCATGAACTGCTGCCCGGCACGCTACGCGTGATCAGCGTGCGCATGAACTATCTTCCGGCCAAAGCCGCGTTTGCCAGCACGCTAAAAAACCCGCAGCTGGGTTATGTCAGCCGCTACGCGCTGGGCCGCGATTACCACAAAGTATTGCGCAATCGACTGAAAAAGCTCGGAGAAAAAATCCAGGCCCACTGCGGCGAACTCAATTTTCGTCCGTTTGTCGACTCTGCGCCGATTCTGGAGCGGCCGATTGCCGTCAAAGCCGGACTCGGCTGGACCGGCAAACATTCGCTGGTGCTTAATCGCGAAGCTGGCTCATGGTTTTTCCTCGGCGAACTGCTGATTGATCTGCCGCTGCCGGTGGATGAGCCGCAGCAAGAGCAGTGCGGCCGCTGCGTCGCCTGCATGACCATCTGCCCGACCGGCGCCATCGTCGAACCTTATGTCGTCGATGCGCGCCGCTGCATCTCCTATCTCACCATTGAACTGGAAGGCGCCATTCCCGAAGCGCTGCGTCCGCTGATCGGCAACCGCATTTACGGCTGTGACGACTGCCAGCTGATCTGCCCGTGGAACCGCTATGGTCAGCTGACCGATGAAGAGGATTTTTCGCCGCGCGCGGTGCTGCACGCGCCGCAGCTGGTCGAACTGTTCGGCTGGGATGAAGCCCGTTTTCTGCGCGTCACGGAAGGCTCCGCCATTCGCCGCATCGGCCATCTGCGCTGGCTGCGTAACGTGGCGGTGGCGCTGGGTAATGCGCCCTGGGCACCCGGGAATCTTACGGCATTAGAACAGCGGCGCGGTGAACATCCGCTGCTGGATGAGCACATTGACTGGGCGATAGCGCAGCAGCGGCAAAAGCGCGCGGCGCAGGCGATAGAGGTGCAATCGGCACAGCAGCAGCGGCTGGTGCGCGCCGTCGAGAAAGGGTTACCGCGTGATGCATGATTGAGCAATCGCGCAGGATATTATGCTTTTCCACATGCTGTGAATAAAATTATTTCCCCGAATAGTGACGTGGATCGTTATTTCGTCTAAAAGGGGCATTCACAGTCTGAAATATCATTTACCCAATAAAAAACATAGGGTTAGATAATTACTGTAAACATTTACGTCGGGTTTTGCGCGCAGGGGCTTGTCCAGAGCTTGTGGATAACTCTGTTCAAAACGGTTTTGCAGATAGGGTAAAACGCCGTCAGCACGTTGCGGGCGCATTGTGGATAACCTGTAAGATTACTGCAACAGACGCAGACATCCTGGGCACTCACGCGGCGTGCAAAATTTCCAGATAACAAACGGAACCGCACAGGTAAAACGACTGCAGCAGTTGTATGTCTGATTGTGCCCGCGGGCAAATAACTTTAGTGAATATGAAAATCTGGAGCGGGAAACGAGACTCGAACTCGCGACCCCGACCTTGGCAAGGTCGTGCTCTACCAACTGAGCTATTCCCGCATAATCTTCGTATTTTAGTCTGCCACGGCGTTGGCTGCCTTCGCTCACCCAGGTTACTTACTCGTGTAAGCTCCCAGGGATTCGCTCAGTTGCCGCCTTGTTGCAAACTCAAATACTCGATTATGTACCGGCATTCTTAAGTCACAACAACCGCAAAAAGACTAAATCCGTGATTTGGATGGCGTACTGCAACAGAGACTGGAGCGGGAAACGAGACTCGAACTCGCGACCCCGACCTTGGCAAGGTCGTGCTCTACCAACTGAGCTATTCCCGCATAATCGTCGTCTTTCATTGCGCTGCGGCTTTAACGGCCTGGACGCAGTTGAAATCCTTAATTCTGATGCATTACTTTTTACTGCACGTTCTGGAGCGGGAAACGAGACTCGAACTCGCGACCCCGACCTTGGCAAGGTCGTGCTCTACCAACTGAGCTATTCCCGCATCATCATTGTCTTTCAATCTGCTGCGGCGTTGACCGCCTGAGCGCAACTGAAATCCCTGATTCAGAACATTTGTTACTTTTACTGCTTCGTACCTGCTGTAAATTCTTCACCGGTACGGGGTGCGCATTATACGAGAAATCCTTCCCGCCGCAAGCGTTGCAAAGCAAAATTTTGCGCTTTGCGCGCGTTTGCTGTTTTAATCGGCAAACTGCTGCTTTCCTGCGCACCCGCTGTGGCTTACAGCTGCAGGAAGTGCTCGCGATAATAGGCCAGCTCGGCGATTGACTCGCGAATATCGTCCAGCGCCTGATGCGTACCGGCCTTTTTAAAGCCTGGCAGAATCTCTGGCTTCCAGCGGCGCGCCAGCTCTTTCAGCGTGCTGACATCCAGATAGCGATAGTGGAAATAGGCTTCCAGCTCCGGCATGTACTTAAACAGAAAGCGGCGATCCTGGCCAATGCTGTTGCCGCAAATCGGCGAGGTGTTGGCCGGAACCCACTGCTGCAGAAACGCAATCGTCGCCTGCTCCGCCGCACGATCGTCATGCTGGCTGGCCTTCACGCGCGCAACCAGCCCGCTATTGGTGTGGGTGCGTACATTCCAGTCATCCATCAGCGCCAGCTGCGCATCGGACTGATGCACCGCCAGTACCGGACCTTCGGCCAGAATGTTGAGGTTGGCGTCCGTTACAATGGTGGCGATCTCAATAATGCGATCGCGCTCCGGATCCAGTCCGGTCATTTCCAGGTCGATCCAAATCAGATTGTTTTCATTTCCCGCTGTCATGCATTTCCCGCCTGTTGCCAAAGTCGTCATTAGCCTGAATTAAGGTGTATCATAGACGTTTTGCCCAGCGGGGCGAAGCCTGGCGAAAGCGTGAGAGGATGCGTGAGCAAAAATAAATTGTCGAAGGGTCAACAACGTCGCGTGAGCGCCAACCATCAGCGTCGTCTGCAGCAACGGAACGAAAAGCCGGAACCGGACGACAGCCTGTTTGGTGAAGCCTCTGAAGGCGTAGTGATCAGCCGCTTTGGCATGCACGCGGATGTGGAAGACAGCGCCGGCGAGGTGCATCGCTGTAATATCCGCCGCACCATTCGCTCGCTGGTCACCGGCGACCGCGTAGTGTGGCGCGCCGCCGGCGAAAACGGTGGCAAAGGTATTGTTGAAGCCGTACACCCGCGCCAGACGGTGCTGACGCGTCCGGACTTCTATGACGGCGTGAAACCAATCGCCGCCAACATTGATCAGATCATAATTGTGTCGGCGATCCTGCCAGAGCTGTCGCTGAACATTATCGATCGCTATCTGGTGGCCAGCGAAACGCTCGGCGTGGAACCGCTGCTGGTACTGAATAAAACCGATCTGCTGGATGACGACGCGCGGGCGTTTGTCGATGAGCAGATGGATATCTATCGCCACATTGGCTATCGCGTACTGATGGTGTCGAGCCGCGCCAAAGATGGACTGAAGGATCTGGAAGCGGCGCTCACCGGCCGGGTCAGCATTTTTGCCGGCCAGTCGGGCGTGGGTAAATCCAGCCTGCTGAACAATCTGCTCGGCCTCGACCTGGCAGGCGATGAGATCCTGACCAATGATGTGTCGGATGTGTCCGGCCTCGGCCAGCACACCACCACCGCCTCACGGCTGTATCACTTCCCGCACGGCGGCGATGTCATCGATTCACCTGGGGTGCGCGAGTTCGGTTTGTGGCATCTGGAGCCGGAACAAATTACCCAGGGATTTGTCGAATTTCGTGAATTTCTCGGCGGTTGCAAGTTCCGTGACTGCAAGCACGACAACGACCCAGGCTGCGCCATCCGCGAAGCGGTGGAGAACGGGATCATCGACATTTCACGCTTCGATAACTACCACCGTATTCTGGAGAGCATGGCGCAGGTAAAAACGCGTAAAAACTTTTCCGCCAGCGAAGATTAACGGGTACAACGGCACATTCGCCAACTGACCGGGGCGCTGCTACAATCCGCCCCCTTTTGTGTAAACCAAACGTTATTAAGCCAGGAGGCAACGGTGTTTGATCGTTTTAAACTCGGCCTGAATCACATTCTGCCTAAAAAAGCGCTGACCGAACTCGCCGGTTGGGGTGCCAGCCGCCGCGCTGGCTGGCTGACCAAAGCGGTCATCGACATTTTTGTCTGGTTCTACAAAGTGGATATGGCGGAAGCCAGCAAGCCGCACACCGGCAGCTACCGCACCTTTAATGACTTCTTTGTACGCCCGTTAAAAGAGGGTGCGCGCCCGATCGATCCGGACGCTTCGCTGCTGGCCTTGCCAGCGGATGGCGCCATCAGCCAGCTGGGCCGTATTGCTGGCGATCAGATCTTCCAGGCCAAAGGCCACACCTACTCGCTGCAGGCGCTGCTGGCCGGCAATGACGATTTGGCGGAAAAATTTGTCGACGGTGAGTTCGTTACCACTTACCTCGCGCCGCGCGACTACCACCGCGTGCACATGCCGTGTAACGGCATCCTGCGCGAAATGATCTACGTGCCGGGCGATCTCTACTCGGTTAACCCGCTGACCGCGCGCAACATCCCGAACCTGTTTGCCCGTAACGAACGCGTGATCTGCGTATTCGATACCGATCATGGCCCGATGGTGCAGATCCTCGTGGGCGCCACCATCGTCGGCAGCATCGAAACCGTCTGGGCCGGCACCGTGACGCCGCCGCGCGAAGGGGTGATCAAACGCTGGCGCTACCCATCTGCCGATCATGATGGCGCGGTCGTGCTGCTGAAAGGTCAGGAGATGGGCCGCTTTAAGCTGGGCTCGACGGTGATCAACCTGTTCGCGCCGAACCGCGTTAAGCTGGCTGAAAGCCTTGAAGCCGAAAGCAAAACCCGCCTGGGTCAGCCGCTGGCTATCGCCCTGCCGCAGCCCGGCGACAGCGCTCCGCTCATCGACTAATTCCGGGAAACACCGCCGTGCGCGCCTCTCTTTTTCTGCTGCTGAGCCTGGTGCTCAGCAGCACCGCCTTTGCCGCCACCGTTCCACCCGCCAGCCAGCTGAAACAGGATCTGGAAACGGCGAAATCCGCGAAAAGCTCGCCCAACCAGGCCGAACAGGTGCAGGCGCTGGAAGCAGCAATTAACTTCCTGTCCGAACGCGACGACTCGCTGGAACGGGCGAAACAGTATCAGCAGGTAATCGATGATTTCCCGCGGCTGGCGCGCGAGCTGCGTCAGCAAATCGCCACGCTGACTGACAGCAGCAAGCCAGTGCGCAGCAACATGAGCAATGCCGAGCTGGATCAGGAGATCCTGCAGGTTAGCAGCCAGCTGCTGGAGGAGAGCCGCCAGGCGCAGCAGGAGCAGGATCGCGCCCGCGAAATCAGCGATTCTCTGTCGCAGCTGCCGCAGCAGCAGACCGATGCGCGGCGCGCCATGACCGAAAGCGAACGGCGCGCACAGGGCGTGGCGGCTGCCGCTACCCCGCTGGCACAGGCGCAGATTTATGCGCGTCAGACCGAGAGCGCTGCCAGTAAAGCGCGGGTAGATGAGCTGGAGCTGGCGCAGCTGTCGGCCAATAACCGTCAGGAGCTGGCGCGCATGCGCGCGGAAGTGCATCAGCGCAAAGCCACCCAGCTGGATAACTATCTGCAGGCGCTGCGCAATCAGCTCAATAACCAGCGTCAGCGCGAAGCCGAACTGGCGCTGGAGCGCACCGAACAGCTGGCGGAAAACAGCGGCGATTTGCCGGCCTCCATCAGCGATCAGTTCCGCGTTAACCGCGAGCTCTCCGCCGATCTGAATCAGCAGGCGCAGCGTATGGATCTGGTGGCCTCGCAGCAGCGTCTCGCCACCAATCAGACATTGCAGGTGCGCCAGGCGCTGAGCACGCTGCGCGAGCAGTCACAGTGGCTGGGCGTGTCGAATCTGCTGGGTGAAGCGCTGCGCGCGCAGGTGGCGCGCCTGCCGGAGATGCCGAAATCCCAGCAGATCGACAGTGAAATGGGCCAGCTGCGCGTGCAGCGGCTGCATTATGAAGACCTGCTGGAGCGCCAGCAGGCGCTGCGCAAAGAGAAACAGGCGGACGGCACGCCGTTCACCAGTGAACAGACGCGCATTCTGGATGCCCAGCTGAAAACCCAGCGTGAACTGCTTAACTCGCTGATTTCCGGCTGCGACACGCTGATTCTGGAAATCACCAAGCTGAAGGTTTCCAATACGCAGCTGCAGGACGCGCTGAGTGAAGTTAAAGAGGCGACGCACCGCTATCTGTTCTGGACCGCCGACGTCAGCCCGGTTGGCCTGAAATATCCGCTGGACGTGGCAACCGATCTGACGCGCCTGCTGTCGCTGGACACGCTGGGCCAGCTGGGCAAAGCGCTGGCGATGATGTTCACTAACCGCGAAACGGTGCTGCCGATTATTGGCGCCATTCTGCTGGTGGGCTTTAGCATCAGCACGCGTCGTCACTACAACGCCTTTATGGCGCGCGCGGCCAGCCGCGTGGGGAAAGTGACGCAGGACCGCTTCAGCCTGACACTGCGCACCGTCTTCTGGTCGATTCTGGTCGCGGTGCCGCTGCCGGTGCTGTGGGCCGCGCTCGGGTTTGGCCTGCAGCACGCCTGGCCTTACCCGTTTGCCGTAGCGATTGGCGATGGCATCACTGCCACCCTGCCGCTGCTGTGGGCATTCATGATCAGCGCGGCTTTTGCCCGTCCTGACTGCCTGTTTGTCGTGCACTTCCGCTGGCCGCAGGCGCGGGTCGCGCGCGCCATGCGTTATTACTCGCTGACGGTCGGCCTGATCGTACCGCTGATTATGCTGCTGATTGCTTTCGCCAACCTCGACGATCCGCAGTTCTCCGCTACGCTGGGGCGCCTGTGCTTTATTCTGATCTGCGGGGCGCTGAGCATTGTCACCGTCAGCCTGAAACGCGCCGGTATCCCGCTCTATTTAGATAAAGAGGGCGACGGCGACAACTTCGTTAACCGGATCCTGTGGAACCTGATGATCGCCATCCCGCTGGTGGCAGCGCTGGCCTCCTGCATTGGCTATCTGGCCACCGCGCAGGCGCTGCTGGCGCGTCTGGAAACCTCGGTCGGCATCTGGTTCTTCCTGCTAGTGATTTACCACATCATTCGCCGCTGGATGCTGATTCAGCGCCGCCGCATCGCCTTTGACCGCGCGCGCCAGCGTCGTGCCGATATGCTGGCCAACCGCGCGCGCAGCGAAGAGGAAAAAGAGCAGCAGTCTGCCGTCAGCACCGATACCGTGGAAGTCGAAGAGCCGATTATCGATCTGGATGCGATCAGCGCGCAGTCGCTGCGGCTGGTCCGCTCGATTCTGACGCTGATTGCGCTGGTGTCGGTGATTGTGCTGTGGTCTGAGATCCACTCCGCGTTCAGCTTCCTCGACAACATCCCGCTGTGGGATGCCAGCACCACGGTGCAGGGCGTCGAGAGCGTACAGCCCATTACGCTGGGTGCCGTGCTGATCGCCATCCTGATCTTTATCATTACCACCCAGCTGGTGCGCAATATGCCGGCGCTGCTGGAGCTGGCGCTGCTGCAACACCTCAGCCTGTCGCCCGGTACCGGTTACGCCATTACCACCCTGACCAAATACGCGCTGATGCTGGTCGGCGGTCTGATTGGTTTCTCGATTATTGGCGTGGAGTGGTCAAAACTGCAGTGGCTGGTAGCGGCGCTGGGTCTGGGGCTGGGCTTTGGGATGCAGGAGATCTTTGCCAACTTTATCTCCGGCCTGATCATCCTGTTTGAGAAACCGATTCGTATCGGCGATACCGTGACCATTCGCGATTTGACCGGCAGCATCACCCGCATCAATACGCGCGCCACCACCATTACCGACTGGGACCGCAAAGAGATTATTGTGCCGAACAAGGCCTTTATCACCGAGCAGTTCGTCAACTGGTCGCTGTCGGATTCGGTGACGCGCGTGGTGCTGACCATTCCGGCACCGGCCCACGTTAACAGCGAAGAGGTGACGACCATCCTGAAGCAGGCGGCCGATCGCTGCACCTATGTGCTGGATATGCCAGCGCCGGATGTGTTCCTTGTGGATCTGCAGCAGGGCATTCAGCTGTTTGAGCTGCGCGTGCACGCGGCGGAGATGGGTCATCGCATGCCGCTGCGCCATGAGCTGCATCAGCTGATTCTGCGCGGCTTTGAAGAGCATGGCATTGAGATGCCGTTCCCGCCGTTCCAGGTACGGATGGAAACGCTGGGGCGCAAAACGCCGGCCAGCAACGGTTCGACTGCCAGCCGGACCTTCAAATCCGGTGGCCTGTAAAACAAAACGCCCGGCATGCGCCGGGCGTTTTTTCTTTACGCGCGAGTTACTTCACAAACTCTTCGCCCTGCGCGATATCTTTTTTCAGCGTCTCCAGCATGCCGTTAAGCGCCTGCTGTTCGAAATCACTGAGCGGCCCGAGCGGACGGCGTTCGGCGATACCGTTTTTGCCCAGCAGCAGCGGCTGCGAGAAGAAGCGCGCGTACTCGCCGTCGCCTTCCACATAGGCGCACTCTACGACATTGGCTTCGCCCTGCAGTGCACGAATCAGCGACAGACCAAAGCGCGCCGCCGCCTGGCCCATCGACAGCGTCGCCGAGCCGCCACCGGCTTTGGCTTCCACCACTTCGGTACCGGCATTCTGAATACGTTTCGTCAGGTCGGCGATCTCCTGCTCGCTGAAGCTGACGCCTTTAACCTGCGACAGCAGCGGCAGAATGGTCACGCCTGAATGCCCGCCGACCACCGGCACTTCAATCTCCGTAGGCTGTTTGCCCTTCAGGGCAGCGACAAAGGTGTTGGCGCGAATCACATCCAGCGTCGAGACGCCAAACAGCCGGTTTTTATCGTACACACCGGCTTTTTTCAGCACTTCGGCGGCAATCGCCACCGTGGTATTTACCGGGTTAGTGATGACGCCAATCAGCGCTTTTGGCGCGGTGGTCGCCACCTGTTCAATCAGGTTACGCACGATACCGGCGTTGACGTTAAACAGATCGGCGCGGTCCATGCCAGGTTTGCGTGCCACACCGGCCGAGATCAGCACCACATCGGCGCCGTGCAGAGCCGGCGTCGCATCTTCGCCACTGAACCCTTCAACTTTCACGGCGGTAGGAATGTGACTGAGATCAACCGCGACGCCTGGTGTCACCGGGGCAATGTCATACAGTGAGAGGGCTGAACCTGCGGGTAATTGGGTCTTGAGCAGCAGAGCGAGTGCCTGGCCAATACCACCAGCTGCACCGAGAACGGCAACTTTCATCCTGAACTCCTTATTAAGGTGGGGCAGAGATATGCCGGAAATCCATCAGGTTACGAGTTTAATCAACTTCTCAGGCGATAGCGACACACCTGTCGCGCAATAACATTACGCCGCAATCGGCTCCCGAGACATCTCCACTTCAGAAGTCGCCTGAATGATCCAGTCGCAGCCAGAAGACTATGGACGGCAATGATCATCGTTTTGTTGTTACCACTTCAATAATATAACAACTTTGCAACCTTCGCTTTGCGCGCCAGCGCGCGATTTTGGTGCAGGATAAAACTCTGTTATCATGCCCGCCCCACACGCGCATGCCGTGAATTCACGCATCCGCTTATTGCATAAAAATTCATCTAAATGCATAATAATTTATCTGCGACGGGCCTGTTGCCTGCTGCAACCCTCTTTTATTGGTAGCTTATGCGAAACCCATCTAAACAAGACGATCTGATAAAGGCGTTCAAAGCCTTACTGAAAGAAGAAAAGTTCAGCTCTCAGGGCGAAATTGTCCAGGCGCTGCAGGAAGACGGCTTCGGCAACATCAACCAGTCAAAAGTTTCTCGTATGCTGACCAAGTTTGGCGCGGTGCGCACGCGTAACGCCAAAATGGAGATGGTGTACTGCCTGCCTGCCGAACTGGGCGTGCCTACCACCACCAGCCCGCTGAAGAATCTGGTGCTGGATATCGACTATAACGATGCGCTGGTAGTGATTCATACCAGCCCGGGCGCAGCCCAGCTGATCGCCCGCCTGCTCGACTCCCTCGGCAAAGCCGAAGGCATCCTCGGCACCATCGCCGGTGACGACACTATTTTTATTACACCAGCGCGCGCCTTTACGGTGAAGCAGCTGTATGACGCCGTGCTGGTGTTATTCGAACAGGAACTATAAAACCCTGTATGTTACCGGCGGTTCACCTGCCGGTAACCTTGCCCGCCCGCCCGCGTTTCTCCCGCTGTTTTATCGCCAACACCTTACAAAATAACCGCTTAGCCATATTCCGCCGGGTTCTCAATGCGGGGAAGTATTGGTACGACCTTTTCGCCTGCTTAACCCTTTGCGCTATTTTACGCTGCTTTACAATTAGTGCTCAGCGGTTATCTCTTGCTTTTAGCGCACAGCCAGCTTGATCAACCACATTGTTTCGCACAAAAAGATAATTTGATGCAGATCATTGTTTTTGCATGGAAATACACCCTCCTGGTTAAGATCCAGGCGGTTTTAATAACTTTGCGTTATAAAAATGTGCCATAAGGATAAAGAATTACAACCAATCATTATTAGCGGGATATTAATTTCATGGGTGATTAGATCTATACTTCTTTTCGTGATGCAAATCACACGAAATCAAAAAGAGAAAAACAGAAGACGAGGAAAAATACCATGAACGTTAAAACTACTATCGCCACCCTGAGTGTTCTATCTGCCCTGTCATTTGGTGCTTTCGCCGCAGATTCTATCAATGCCGAACAGGCAGCGAACCTGCAGCCGGTCGGCACCATCAGCGTCAGCGGCATTGGCGGCTCACCGATGGATATCCATCAGCAGCTGAACGCCAAAGCTGAAGCGCAAGGTGCTAAAGCCTATCGCGTTGTTGAGGCTTATAACGACAACAGCTACCACGCAACCGCGGAACTTTATAAATAAGTTTGCCGGAACAAGATGCAGTGTGAACGGCGACCCATTTGAGAGGCGTTTGCCTCTCAGGTTGCCCACCCCATTTCAGGAGAGTGAATCATGAAAACCAAATTATCTATTGCTGTACTGAGTCTGGCTTCCGTTCTGTCTTTTGGCGCCAGTGCTGCCACCCTGGTAACCAACACCCAGGCTGAAAATCTGCAGCCGCTGAATCAGACCATTAGCGTGAGCGGCGTCGACGGCGACCAGACCAATATCCGTCAGGAACTGTCCCAGAAAGCCGATGCTCAGGGTGCCAGCCATTACCGCATCATTGAGAACAATCAGGACAACACCTTCCACGTGACGGCTGAACTGTACAAATAAACTTTAACTATCGATCCGGCGTTATGCAGTCGCCGGGAGAAGATCGACGACCCGCTTACCCTCTTAGTGCCGCAGGTTGTTGATTCTAATGAGGAGACGAATTATGAAAATCAAAACAACCATCGCAACCGCTACGCTGCTTTCTCTGTTCGCTTTTGGCGCTTCAGCTGCCCAACTGGTAACGGATGAATCCGCGCAGAATCTGCAATCTACCGGCCAGACTATTACCGTTAGCGGAACAGGCGGCTCACCTATGGATTACCGCGCTCAGCTTTCTCAGAAAGCCGATGAGCAGGGTGCCAGCGCGTATAAAGTGATTGAAGCGCGCACCGGTGACAGCTATCACCTGACTGCAGAGCTGTACAAATAATTCCTCGTCAATTCTGACGAACCCTTTGGCCCCGCCTGCCGGGGCCCTTTTTGGTTGTGCTACTGAACATTAAAGCGGAGCTGGCCTTCCAGCTCCTCTTCTGCCTCATCGAATAGCAATATCAGCGCACCATAGCGGCGTTTCTGCCCTTTCCCCAGATTGATGAACGCAATTTCCAGCGGCAGCGGGATCTGCTCGCCGATGATCATTTCCCACAGATCGTCCAGATCGTGAATGGTGCGATCCGCCAGCGCGAAACGTTCGCAAAACTGACGGTAGAAATGAGCCTGATCGACGATTTCATTGAAGTCGAAACGCTCGGTTCTCATGGTGACATCCTCTCGCTACGCCAGACCGCCGAGGTGCAGCGCTTTGACTTCCAGATACTCTTCCATGCCCAGCACCGATCCTTCGCGTCCCAGTCCGGACTCTTTCACGCCGCCAAACGGCGCCAGCTCGGTCGAGACCGCACACTCGTTGATTCCAATCATGCCGGCTTCCAGCGCCGCCGAAACGCGAAACACGCGCTGCAGATTCTGCGTATAGAAGTAAGCCGCCAGACCGTATTCGGTATTGTTGGCGCGCGCGATCACCTCAGCTTCATCGTCAAAGCGGAAGCAGGCGGCCACCGGACCGAAGGTCTCTTCCTGCGCCAGCTGCATCTCTTCATGCGCATCGGCAATCACCGTCGGCTGCCAGAAGTTCCCGCCCAGCGGATGGCGCTCGCCGCCCACCAGCAGTTTCCCGCCTTTGCTCAGCGCATCTTTGACATGCTCCGCCACTTTCTCCACTGCGGACGCCTCAATCAGCGGCCCGACCACCACGCCCGGCTCCACGCCGTTCCCCACTTTCAGTTTGCCCACCGCCTCAGCCAGCTGATGCACAAAGCGGTCGTATATTGCGTTGTGGATATAGAAGCGGTTAACGCTGACGCATACCTGGCCGGCGTTGCGGAATTTGTTGGCGATAGCCCCCTGCACCGCCGCGTCGATATCGGCATCGTCAAACACGATATAGGGCGCGTTGCCGCCCAGCTCCATCGAGACTTTCTTCATAGTTTCGGCCGCGTTCCGCATCAGCGTTTTCCCCACCGCGGTGGAACCGGTAAAGGAGATTTTACGCACCGCGCGGGAAGCCATAATGGCGTCGCTGATGGCGTGCGTGTCGCCGGCTACCGCGTTCAGCACGCCGTCCGGCACGCCCGCTTTTTGTGCCAGCGCCACCAGCGCAAAGGCGCTGAGCGGGGTGTTATTGGCTGGCTTGATGATGCCGGTGCAGCCGGCCGCCAGCGCCGGGCCGAGTTTGCGCGTCAGCATCGCCATCGGGAAATTCCACGGCGTGATGGCAGCGACCACGCCAATCGGCTCGCGCGTCGCCAGAATGCGTGAACCGGCTTTGGCCGGCGGGATAATTTCGCCGTTGGCGCGCTTCGCCTGCTCGGCAAACCATTGAATAAAGCTGGCGGCGTACTCTACTTCCCCCTCGGCTTCCTTTAGCGGTTTGCCCTGCTCGGCGGTCATCAGCTGGCCCAGCCAGCTTTTGTGCTCAATGATCAGCTGGTACCAGCGATAAAGGATTTCGCTGCGCTGTTTGGCGGTTTTGTCGCGCCAAGCCGGAAAAGCGCGCTGCGCGGCGGCAATCGCCTGTTCGGTTTCAGCCTTGCCGGCTTTCGCCACCTGCGCCAGTACCTCGCCGGTGGCCGGATTGGTGACATCAAAGGTGCTGCTGGCGGTGTGCCACTGGCCGTCAGAGAAGTAGCCAGTGTTGAACAGTTCGTGTTGTTGCAGGGAAGTGGACATCGTTATTCTCCTGTCAGTAAGCATCCTGTCAGGAAAGTATAGATGGCAATAATCGGGCAATGAGGGTCAGCGTGGCATCAGGCCAGCCGCTGCGCCAGGCAGCGGCCAGTTTCAGATTTGGATGAGGGTGTTCTGGTACTTATCCAGCATCATCGACAGCCGTTTCACCGGTTCCGTCACACTGGCCGGGGCGGCATAGTGCTGCAGCTTCTGCTGATAAACGTCCAGCTCCTGCAGCAGGCGCTCAAAGTAGTAGCGCCGTTTATCATCGCTGCTGGCCGCAATAATGCGGTCGGCGGTGGCGCGCAGCTGGCGGTGATACGCCGACAGGTCGGCATTGACCGGTACCTCCGCGTTGCGCAGGCGCTGATGACCAATAATCAGCGTGAGCGCAATCCGGTACTTGTCGATATCGCCCGGGAACAAATTAAGCAGCAGGAACAGCTGCTGATAAAGCGCCGGTAAATGGTTTTCCCGCCGGCGCGCCTGATTGGTGGTCAGCGCGGCCACCGCAGCATACATAAAGCGATTCAGCAGCTTGCGTCCGGTGCGGGCTTTGGATTTGTCACGAATCAGTAAAATCACCATCATCGCCACAAAGCTGCCAATCCACTGGCCGAGCGCGTTGTCGAGAAACACATTGAACTCAAACTTCATCGGGTTATCCAGCACCAGCACGTTGATGGTGCCGATCAGCGCGCCCAGCGTACCAATCTGCCGCCGCTGTACAAAGATGCCGCCGATAAAGCCGAGTGCGCCAATCGCGATACACAACAGCAAGGCACTTTGCTGGGTGCCTGGCAATACCCAGATGAAGTAGAGCATGCCCAGCGGCACCGCAAAGGCCATGCCGTAGAAGAAGTCTTTCGCCATCATCAGCGGATTCGGCATACGCATCGCCAGCGCGGTAATCACCGCCAGCATCACCATACAGCCGCTGCCGGAGGTCCAGCCGGTATACAGCCAGAACAGCGAACCGAGTGCGGTGGCGACAAAGGTGCGCACGCCATTGATCATCGCATGATGCGTCTCCGCTGAGCGCGCCTGGATCACCACCTCACGCTGCAGAATGCTCTCCTCCAGCGTGGTGATACGGCTGTTGCTTTTAACGCCATTGATCAGCAGCAGATATTCGGTCGCGGCGCCGACCCAGCTGGCCAGGGTAAACGGCACGCTTTTACTGCTGACGCCAATAACGCGGCGCATCAGCTTCATGCGCTTATGTACGTCGCTGACGCTGGTTACCTCTTTTTCAATCAGCAGGCGATACTGCGGCGGGATGTAATCCGGGCGCGAATTCTGAATCAGGAAGGTCTCAGCGGCCTGAGTAATCAGCGTCAGCGATAGCGTGTTGAGCATTTGCAGCCGGCGGCTGGTGTTGCTCCAGCGCGACGACTCCATCAGCAGCTGGCTGCGCATACCGTTGAGCGCGGTCGTGCGGCGCACCAGTGCGCTCCAGGCTTTGTCGACTTCCTCTTTATCCTCGTGTGCCACGCACAGCTGCAGCAGGCGGTAGTGCGCTACCAGCAGCGCATCCACTTCCGCATCAATCACTTTCTTGATCGAGCGCGGAGAGAACAGCATGTCGGCGAGAATGGCGCACAGGATACCGAGCACAATTTCGCTGCAGCGCTCCACGGCGAACTGCGGCGCCAGCGTCAGGCCGCCGCTGGCATCCGCGGTCACCACGATGATCAGCGCGGTGTAACCGGCGAGGCCCAGCGCATAGGAGTTTTCGACTTTAATCAGCGATGAGAGCCAGACGCACATGCCGGCCCACAGGCAGCACAGCAGCAGCATCACCACCGGCGCGCGCACCGTCGCAATCATGATGGTGAGTGCCGCGATACAGCCGATAAAGGTGCCGATAATACGCAGAACGCCACGGTAGCGCAGCGCGCCAGAATAAGGATCGCCGCCCGCGGCAAAGGCGGTGCCGCCAGCCACGATGCCGGCGGTCATCACCGCCCAGCGCGGCGTTTCCAGATTGAAGTGAAAGCCAATCATCAGCGCTGCCACCAGCGCGAAGGTCAGCTTTACCGGGAAACGCAAAAACTCAATCATATCGCCCCCGCTTAACCAAACTCACGCAGGCGGTTGAACAGCTGCGCCATCGGCGACACTTTGGTCTGGCGGTCTTTGTCACCGGTGATCACCACGGTGGCGGTGGTCCCCGCCGGGAAGCGGTTGCCGGGTTGATCGTCAAGGCGAATACGCACCGGTACGCGCTGCGCCAGACGCACCCACTCAAGGTTGGAGTCCACGGTGGCCATGCCTTTGCTGTCTACGCTGCTGCTGCTGTTGGTCACGCCAGCCGCGATGCTGTCAACCGTGCCGCGCAGCACCGTGTTGCTGCCCAGCGGGGTAATCTCCGCGCGGAAGCCGGGACGCACGCCATCCAGCTTGGTCTCTTCCATGTAGGCCAGCACGTAGAACGAGTGCTGCTGCACCAGCGCCACGGCCACCGAGCCGCGCGTGATGAATTCACCCTGATAGACGTTGAGGTTGGTGACCCAGCCGTTGGACGGCGCTTTGATGGTGGTGCGATCGAGGTCGATCACCGCCAGATCGCGCGTCGCCACCGCTTTGGCCAGCTGATGTTCACTGGTCTGCAGGTCGCTATTCGACTGCTCAATGGCTTCACGCGACATCGCGCTGGTACCGAGCTGGTTACGGCGCGCCGCTTCACGGCGTTTTTCACTAACCAGCGCCTGGTAATATTCGACATCCGCCTGCGCCTCATCCAGCGCTTTCTGGTAGCGCGGACGGTCGACGATAAACAGCGTATCGCCTTTTTTCACCAGCTGGTTGTCGTGTACCGGGACGTCGGTGATCAGTCCGGTCACGTCCGGGGAGATCGCCACCACGTCGGCGGAGAATTTGGCGTCACGCGTCCACGGCGACTCGGTATAGAACACCCAGGCGCGGAAGATGATAACAACAGCGATGATAACCAGCAGGAGCGTAATGGCGTAACGCGCGATTTTTCTTATAAGCGCTTTCACTTAAAACCTCAGACGAATAGACGGGATACAAGGTAAAACACACAGCAATACAGCGCTGTGTTAAAAAGTGCCGGATGCCACACCAGATCGTAAATCCCGCTGGGCGTCAGCACGCGTTTCACCAGCCAGAACAGCGCCAGCGAAACCAGTAGTTCAATGAATATGGGCGGAAAAGACAGCCCGAATACGACAAATACCGGAAGCACACTCATTTCGGTTCCTTAGTTCGACCTTGCCGGATTGCACCGATACCTGCCCTCATGCCCTCTGGCACGTCGGGTTGATGATAGTGGGATGACGGATAATCTGATGACAACATTCAGGCCGCGTTGAGCTAATCATAGCGTATCATCGGGTAAACACTGCCGTGTTCAGGTGCGGTGAAGAGACCCAGCGTGCGTATAGTAACGCGCTTGACTATACGTTTTCTACATATTGTGAGCTAAATCACTTTTTAGCCAGAGTAAACAATGGAACGACTCAAAGGCATGTCCATTTTCGCCAAAGTGGTTGAATTGGGCTCATTTACCGCCGCCGCACGCCAGCTGCAGCTCAGCGTCTCGTCAATCAGCCAGATTGTTGCCAGACTGGAAGATGAGCTGCAGGTGAAACTACTTAACCGCAGCACCCGCAGTCTGGGCCTGACCGAAGCCGGTAAGATTTATTATCAGGGCTGCCGCCGCATGCTGGCAGAGGCCTCGCAGGTGCACGAACAGCTGTACGCCTTCAACAACACGCCGATCGGGATTTTACGCATCGGCTGCTCAACCACCATGGCGCAAAATGTCCTGTCCGCCATGACCAGCGAGATGCTGCACGAATACCCGGGACTGAGCGTCAACCTGATGACCGGCATACCGGCGCCGGACCTGATTGCTAACGGGCTGGATGTGGTGATACGCGTCGGTGAGCTGCAGGATTCCAACCTGTTCTCGCGCCGGCTGGGCGCCATGCCGATGGTGGTATGCGCGGCGAAGAGCTACCTGGCCCAGCACGGCACGCCGGAAAAGCCGGCTGAAATCGACAACTTTTCCTGGCTGGAGTACAGCGTGCGCCCGGATAATACCTTCGAGCTGGTGGCACCGGAAGGCCAGGTGACGCGCCTGACGCCGCAGGGGCGTTTTGTCACCAATGATTCTCAGACGCTGATTCGCTGGCTGAAAGCGGGCTGCGGTATCGCCTATGTGCCGCTGATGTGGGTGATTGATGAGATTAACGCCGGTGAGATCGATATTTTGTTTCCGCAGTATCACTCGGAGCCGCGCCCGGTGTATGCCGTTTATACCGAGAAGGATAAGCTGCCGCTCAAGGTGCAGGTGTGTATCAATTATCTGACCGAGTATTTCAGGCAGGTGGCGAGGCAGTATCAGCAGCACCGCAAAAGTTAGCCAGGGTGGCGCGCGGGTATTGCCGGCCTTGAGGACGCAGACGGGGAAGTGCAGTTCAGTTATACATGCCAGGTCACCACGAAGGGTGACCCTGCAGGGAGAGTGGCGCGGTTTTGACAGGGTGCGCACTGATGCGCACCAGCATGAACCTTAAGCCGTTCCGCCCACGGTAATTTTATCCAGCTTCAGCGTGGGCTGACCTACGCCGACCGGCACGCTCTGGCCCTCTTTACCGCACACGCCGACGCCCTTATCCAGCGCCAGATCGTTACCGACCATGGAAATCTGCTGCATCGCCTCAATGCCGGAGCCGATCAGCGTCGCGCCTTTCACCGGTTTGGTGACTTTGCCGTTCTCGATCAGATAAGCCTCGGAGGTCGAGAACACAAACTTGCCGGAGGTGATATCGACCTGGCCGCCGCCAAAGTTAGGGGCATACAGACCATACTCCACACTCTCAATGATCTCCTGCGGCGTCGATTTGCCCGCCAGCATATAGGTGTTGGTCATGCGCGGCATCGGCAGGTGCGCATAGGATTCACGACGACCGTTACCAGTAGGCGGCACGCCCATCAGACGCGCATTGAGCTTGTCCTGCATATAGCCTTTCAGCACGCCGTTCTCGATCAGCACGTTGTACTGTCCCGGCACGCCTTCATCATCCACCGCCAGCGAACCACGCAGCCCCTGCAGGGTACCGTCGTCAACCACGGTGCAGAGTTCGGACGCCACCAGCTGGCCCATCTTACCGCTGAAGACGGAAGTCTCGCGGCGGTTGAAATCCCCTTCCAGACCGTGGCCCACCGCTTCGTGCAGCAGCACGCCTGGCCAGCCCGCACCCAGCACCACCGGCAGCGTACCGGCTGGCGCCGCGACGGCGGACAGGTTAACCAGCGCCATGCGCACCGCTTCGCGCGCCCAGACATCGGCCCGTACGTCGCCGCTCTCATCGGCGAGGAAAAATTCGTAGCCGGTACGCGCACCGCCGCCGCTGGCGCCGCGCTCGCGTTTACCCTGATCTTCCACCTGAACGCTAATGGACAGGCGCACCAGCGGGCGAATATCCGCCGCCAGCGTACCGTCGGTGGCGGCGACCAGCACCTGCTCGTAGACGCCGCTCAGGCTGGCATTCACTTCCTGCACGCGCGGATCAGCAGCGCGTGCCACTTTATCAACCCGGTGCAGCAGCGCGATTTTGTCTTCGCGCGTCAGGCTGTCCAGCGGATTGACTGGTGCGTACAGCGAACGGTTAAGCACCGCGGAGAGCGCGTGCGCTTTACCGTTGCCCTGCTCGCGCACAATACTGCGCGCCGCTTCGGACGATTGGCGCAGGGCGTTGAGGCTGATTTGATCGGCATAGGCAAAACCGGTTTTCTCGCCGCTTACCGCGCGGACGCCCACGCCCTGATCGATGTGATAAGAGCCATCTTTAATGATTTTGTCTTCCAGCACCCAGGATTCATGGAAGCTGGACTGAAAATAGAGATCGGCATAGTCCAGACGACGTTCTGAAAGCTGCCCTAACAGGGAAAAAAGGTCCTGCTGATTAATGCTGTTCGCAGCTAGTAACTGCTCACTTACCAGATTCAGAGTCATCGTTTCTCACTCATTATGTGCTCGGATAGTCATAGCCTGCGGCAATTCCCCGACGGCGTCAAATTCACTTCTTATCGGCTTCGCGCGGTTTGCGCAGCACTTCATTGATTTCCGGCTTATCCAGCGGTCCGCTGATGTGATAGCGCAGCAGCGAAATCTTATTCCACAACGGTGCCAGCACCTTGCTGGCGGCAAAAACCGCCGCGCCGACCACCGGGTTAATCACAAACGCGGTGGCCACGCCAACCGAGGCACCGATCTCCGGTGCCACCACCGCTTCCATGTCGATTTGCCGCTGCACAAGATCTATTTTGCCCTGCATGGCGATATCCGCTTCGAGGCCATCCACCAGCAGGTTATCGGTGCGCATCACGCCGTTTTCAATCCACGCCGTGCCGTTAATCGAATCAAACCAGAAACCTTCATTAAAGGTATCGCTAAAATCGAAGCGCAGCTTACGCAGCAGGGCATCGAAGCTCACCAGCCGCAACAACTGTCCGGCACGACCGGTGTTCACATCCGCAATCTGCCCTTTGCCGAAGTGGGTTTTCAGCGTGCCGCTCAGCGTCTTTTCTGAAGGCTGCCACGGTGCGGAGCGCCAGTGCAGGTCATAATCAATTTTAAACGGCGCATCGCGCAGCGGCGTGTTCATGCCAAACCAGTTGGTGGCATCATTGATATTTTTGCCGCTCAGGCTGCCTTTTAACGAGGTGCGCTGCTCGCCCGCTTTGTTCACCCATTCACCCGCGACATTGAGCTTCGAGCTGCCGGTATCGACGCTGCCGTTAGTGAGTGCTAACGTCTCTCCCTGCGGCTGGAGCCTGGCCTGGATGTGGCCGAACTTCTGGCCGCGCAGCCAGCACTCAGCGCAGTTGAGCTGCAGCGCTGGCCAGCTGCGGAAATCAATGCCGCTGTCACCGCTGAACGGCGAGGAGGCCTTGCCCGCTTCACCGTCACTCCATTGCGGATTGTAATAAAGATAGCTCAGGTCGATTTGCCACGGCGCGTGTTGTGCGGTTCGCAGGCTGCCGCGCGCTTCGCGGCTCTCCAGCTGCAGCTGCGTGCTGCCGCCCGCGCCCTGGGTCACCGTGGCATTAACATCGTGCCACTGCTGGCCGCCGAGCGTCAGGGCCGGGGTGCGCAACGTCACATCGCCCGGCAGCAATGCGCCGCCGATGTCCGTCTCGCCCTGCGCATTGCGTGAACCCGTCGCGCCGGTCATCAGCCCCAGCCAGGCTTCGCCGTCCAGCGCCGGCAGATTGAGTACCATCCCGCGCCGATCCGGTAGCACCGGCGTGCTTTTGGCATCATTCAGCCAGATACCGCGATCGACGCGCAGCTGCGGCTCCAGCAGCCAGCGGCTATTAAAGCGATGGTGCTCACGCACGCTGCCGCTGAGGTTAAAACTGTGCAAATCGCCGCTGGCATTAATGGCGATGGGCAGTGCCTCACCGGCCTCTTTATCCAGTGGTGGAGGTAAGTGACTGCTCACTGTCTTGCCGTCACCATTGATATCAACCTTGTAGCGCGCCCCACCCTGATGCGGCAGCGTGATGTCGACATTGCCCTGCCACGCCAGACTGCCGCCCAGCTTACTGCTTACACTGGCAGGCAGCATGGCCAGTTTTGCCGGCTGCCAGTCGCCCAGCAGTTTGACGTTAACGCCAAAATCATCGGGATTTTCCGTGGTGGTGAAACGCACGCCGGTGGGCTGACCGAACCAGTTGGCCTGCAGCTCTTCACTCTCCAGGTTTCCGTTGTTGTAGCGGAAACGTCCGGTCAGGTTTTTCAGCGTGGTGTTGAGCGGCTTAATGTGCAGGCTGTTGTTATTCAGCACCACGTTACCGCTGGCGTGCACCAGTTCCCCATCCAGCGGAATATCCAGGTTGAGCGAACCACGCACGTTGCCGCCAATCTGCAGCTGCTCCAGCGCCGCACCCAGCGTGGATTTGAGCGGCGTGCGGGCGAAATAGTCGGCGATATCTTTACCTTCGCCGCTCAAATCACCGTCAATGATCAGCTTCTCTTTCAGGTAATCCGGGATTACCGCACTGACGTTGCGCGCGTCCACCGCACCCAGCCGGGTTTGCGCCGCCTTCATCCACAGACCATCGTTAATAAAATCGAGGTCGATATCGAGGTTTTGCAGCGCCGGCCAGCCCGGCTGGAACTGGAAGGTAGCATTGCGCACCGGCACGGCCACTTCAAACATGCCGTCGTGGTGCTTAAACGGGAACAGACGCGGATCCCCGGCAAACAGCAGCGTGGCATTCTCCACCTGGCCGCCTTTGACCGCTTCGCTGAGATACTGCGTCAGATCGTGGCCCATCAGCGGCTCGGGGAAGTAGCGCCAGGCATCACCGGCGTCGGTGACGCGAATCCCGGCAAGAATGTCGAGGCGCGGCGCTTTACCGACATTTTGCTGATAGCGGAAATCGCCGCGCGCCCATAGCGAACGTGCCTGCACGTCCAGCTGCTGGCCATCCAGCGTCAGGCCGTTGCCATCGCGCAGCCAGTTAATCCTGCCGGTGACCTGCTGAATCTGTAACGGCGCCTGGAACATATCGCCGTACGGCACTTCGGCCTGGCCCATCTGCACATCCAGCTGGCCGTGGTTCAGACTGCCGCTGGCGCTGCCGCTCAGATTGCTGATGCCCGGCAAAAGCTGCCAGTGCTGCCACGCCAGATCGCGCCAGCGCGCCTGCAAACGCGTCTGCTCCGGCTGCGCCAGCGGAATATCCAGCGCCAGCGCGTCGATATAGCCGCGCGGCTGCAGCGCCCGCCAGTTGTCCAGCAGCGTGGGCGAGAGCGGCGCAAACAGCGGCACCAGCGGTGCCAGACGCTGCAGATCGAGCCGGGTGGCACGCACCCGCACTTCTGCTGCACTGTTCGCGCCGATCATCTGTTTATCTTCCGGCTTCCACAGCAGGGCGATATGGCCGGCATCCCAGGCCACGCCGTCAGTCATCAGCCGGGTTTGCGGCACCGTCAGGCTCCAGCCATTCTGGTAGCGCGCCAGATGCGCGGTCAGGCCATCCACCTGCAGCTGATGATCGCCCTGCTCGCCGCGCCAGCGTGCGCCGCCTTTGCTCAGCAGCAGATCGCCCGCGTACACTTCGCCGTCGCGCAGGTTGACCCACGCGGCCAGGCTGAAACGCGCGCTTTGCAGGCTGGTATTATCACGCAGCCAGCGGCCAATCCACGGGCGCACGTCCACATCATCGGCCTGCATCCAGATGCGGCCGTCGTTGAGTAAGCCGTTAGTATCGTTAAGATCGAGCCGTACCTGCACCACGCCGTGCTGGCCGGTGAAGCTGGACAGGCTCACTTCGCCTTCGGCGCGATGGCGGTTGTCCTCGTTCAGCCAGGTAAGGCGGGGAATCGCCAGTTCGGCATGCTGGCCGGAAGGCGTGAGAAAACGGATGCTGCTGTCGCGCAGATCGAAATGGTCAAACTGGCGTAAGAACAGATCGTTGATTTGGGCCGGTTTGAAGCTGTTTTTTTGCTCGTCGCTGGTGAGCAACGGACGGTTGGTTGCCAGCCGCAGCTGCCAGAAGGTGAGATCGCGGAACTGCCAGCGCCAGTGCAGCAGCGACTGCCACACATTGAGCGCCAGCGTAACGCGGCCAATCTGCAGCTCGCCATCTTTTTCCATGTCGATACGCAGATCGCGTACCTGCAGGGTCGGGCCAAAATTCTCCCATTTTCCCTGAACTTCACTGGCATCGATGGTGACGCCGCTGACGCGCGAAAGGGTATGCAGCACCTCGCCGCGATAGCTGTTGAGATGCGGCATCACAAGGCGCAGCCCGCTGACCAGCAGCGCCACAATGACGATGATTGCGGCGAGCAGCAGTAACAAAATCCCCGGCAACCGCCTCACACACCTCTCCTTGCTTTCCGTTGGGTTACGGCGTTCAACCTCACGACTTACATCATGACGACGTCAAACTGCTCCTGCGTGTAGAGCGGTTCAACCTGTACTTTGACCTGCTTGCCGACAAAAATTTCCACTTCGGCCAGCGCGTGCGACTCATCGCTTTTCAGCGCTTCACCCACTGCGGGCGACACGTACACCAGGAAGCTGTCGGAGTCGTAAGCGTGATGGACACGGACGATTTCACGCATGATTTCATAGCACACGGTCTCCACCGTCTTCAGCGAACCACGTCCCTGGCACACCGGGCAATCGGCACACAGCACATGCTCAATGCTTTCGCGCGTGCGTTTGCGCGTCATCTCGACCAGCCCCAGCGCGGAGAAGCCGTTGATGCTGGTTTTGACGCGATCTTTGCTCAGCGCGCTCTCCAGCGAGTGCAGCACGCGCCGGCGATGATCGTCATTATTCATGTCGATAAAGTCGATGATGATAATGCCGCCGAGATTACGCAGCCGCAGCTGGCGCGCAATCGCCTGCGTGGCTTCGATATTAGTATTAAAAATGGTTTCGTCGAGGTTGCGGTGGCCGACAAACGCACCGGTGTTAATGTCCACCGTGGTCATCGCTTCGGTCTGGTCGATAATCAGGTAACCGCCAGATTTCAGTTCCACCTTGCGCTCGAGCGAACGCTGAATCTCGTTCTCCACGTCATAGAGATCGAAAATCGGCTGCTTGCCGTTGTACAGCTCCAGCTTGCTGGCCATCTCCGGAATATATTCGCTGGTAAATTCCACCAGCAGATCGCAGGTCAGGCGCGAATCGACGCGGATGCGATCCAGCGCTGCGCCGGCGAAATCGCGCAGCACGCGCTGCGCCAGCGCCAGCTCGCCGTACAGCAGGCAGCGCGTCTGGTTGCGCTTCTTACGCTCGCTGACTTTGGTCCACAGGCGCTTTAAAAATGCCGCGTCCTGCGCCAGCTCTTCTGCGCCAATGCCTTCTGCGGCGGTACGAATAATAAAGCCGCCGAGATCGTCACAGTAAGCGGCAACCACCGCTTTCAGCCGCTCACGTTCGGCTTCGCTTTCAATGCGCTGTGAGACGCCCACGTGTGAAGCCCCCGGCATAAAGACCAGGTAGCGCGACGGCAGCGTAATATCGGTGGTGAGGCGGGCGCCTTTGGTGCCGAGCGGATCTTTCACCACCTGCACCATTAAATCCTGTCCCTGACGCACCAGCTCGGCGATATCGCGCACGATAAAGTTCTTCTTCTCATCACCCGCCACGCATTCGGTGTGCGGCATGATGTCCGAGGCGTGCAGAAAGGCCGCTTTGTCCATCCCGATATCGACAAATGCCGCCTGCATGCCCGGCAGTACCCGGCTGACGCGCCCTTTGTAGATATTGCCGACAATACCGCGCCGCGCTTCGCGCTCAATATGGATTTCCTGCAGAATGCCGCCGTCAATATAGGCAACACGGGTTTCAGAAGGTGTCACATTTACCAGCAGTTCAGCCGTCATCTTGTCCCCTTAACGCACGCAGCGACTGAAAATGGCTCAGCAGTTCGCTGGTTTCCACCAGCGGCAATCCCACTACGGCGTGATAACTTCCATTGATGCGGCGCACAAAGTTGCCGCCCAGGCCCTGAATTCCGTACGCGCCGGCTTTATCCATCGGCTCGCCGCTGGCGATATAGTGCGAAATTTCCTCTGCCGTGATAGTGCGGAATGTCACGTCTGTGGTCACCAGGCAATCCAGCTCGCCCTGCGCATCGGCCAGCGCCACGGCCGTCATGACCTGATGGGTTTGCCCGGCCAGTTTACCCAGCATCTGCGCGGCATGCGCCGCATCGCGCGGTTTCTCCAGCACTTCGCCATTCAGCACCACGATGGTGTCAGCGCCCAGCACCGGCAGATCCTGCGGTGCTATCCGCACGCCGGCCCGCGCCTTATCGCTGGCCAGACGCCGCACATAAGACTCCGCCGCTTCGCCCGGCTGACGCTGCTCTTCAACATCGGTAATCAGGCGCTCAAACTGCAGGCCAAGCTGCGTTAACAGCTCGCGCCGACGCGGTGAGCCGGAAGCCAGGTAGAGGGTTATCATTGTATTCCTTATTGCACAGCAAACTGACGGCGAATCTTTCTCATCAGTAAGAATAGCCAGGGCCACAGGATACCGTCGACCACGCTACTCCAGAAGATTTCCGGGCGGAAGGAGACGTTGATGACCAGAAATTCTGCCCAGAAAACAATCACATCAACCGCCAGCGACAGCACCATAACCATTAATGCCTGCTGCCACAACGCCAGATTGCGGAATAGCTGAAATTTAAAGGCCACCAGATAGGCGATAATGCTGAACGCCAGCGCACGCACGCCCAGCGTTGAGCCGGCGACCAGATCCATAATAGCGCCGAGGAAAAAGCCGGTACCCACATTGACCCGGTGCGGCAGCGCCAGCACCCAGTAGATCAGGATCAGCAATAGCCACGATGGCCGGAACATGTAAATCTGATCCGGCCACGGCATGATTTGCAGGATAAGCGCAACAAGGAAGGACAGCCAGATCACCCAACGCCCCTGGCTGCGATATCGACTCAAGGCTGGCCTCCGCGCGAGTTCGCCGGATTACCCTGCGAACGGCTGCTGGCGGCGGGCTGTGGCGGCCCCATCTGCTGATTTTGCTGCATCATGGCGGGTGCCGGCGGCCCCATTTCGCCCGCGGGCGGCAGCACCTGCGGCATCATCTGCATCAGGCGTTCGTTGGCCACGCGATGCACTTCGTCCGGTGCCATCGGCATGTCGCCGTTCTTATCCGCACCCCACAGCAGTAGCAGGTAGCGCAGACGCTGCAGACCGGCGGTCGGACGCGCCTGAATCACGGTATAAGCACGCTGCGTATCCACTTTCACTGACGACACCACGCCGACCGGATACCCTTCCGGGAAGCGTCCGCCCAGGCCCGACGTCACCAGCACATCACCGACGCGAATATCCGTATTGCCCGGCAGATGCTCCAGTTGCAGATCTTCGCTGCAGCCGTTACCGGCGGCGATGACGCGAATATCGTTACGCAGCACCTGAATCGGCAGGGCGTGCGAGGCATCGCAAATCAGCAGCACGCGGCTGGTCATCTGCCCTACCGCCACCACCTGGCCGACCACGCCTTTATCGCTGATCACCGGCTGGCCTTCATACACGCCGTTGACGCTGCCTTTATCGATGATCACCTGATCGGTGTAAGGATCGGTGCCGGTGGAGATCACCTGGGTCACCATTTTGTGCTCATCCTGACGCAGCGGCGAGCCGAGCAGCTCGCGCAGACGCGCGTTTTCCTGCTTGTATTGCCCCAGCATCAGCAGGTCACTGTTTTTCAGGAAGAGCTCACGGCGCAGCGCTTTGTTTTCCAGCTCCAGCTGCTGGCGCGAGGCCAGCGTTTCGGAAACGCCGTCAAGAAGCTGTCGTGGCCCGTTGGCCAGGAAGTAAAATGGACTGACCGACGTGTCCAGGTAGTTGCGGATCTGGGAGAACGTGCTGATCCGGCTATCGGCGACAATAATCGCGATAGCCACAATCACGGCCAGAAACAGGCGCAACTGCAGGGAAGGTCCCCTGCTAAAAATCGGCTTCATAAATTCTGCGAATTCCTCGACATCAGGGAAGAAGCGTGAGTGTCAGCACTCACGCCTCCAGGGCTGGACGCTATACGCCGTCGTGCGCAGCGTCGCCAGTTACCCCGCATCCTGCAAACCGCAGTGACGACGTTGTGCCGCTGCTGCCCGGTGCCTGCTGCTGAGGCTGCCGTGCGGCATGCGATGGCCATCGTCCTGCCGTTGTGCTGATTTTGGGTATCGTCGCTATTCCCTGCGCAATTTGACCACGGTCTCAGCCGGAGAGGAATTACTCCTCGCTGAACAAATCGCCGCCATGCATGTCGATCATTTCCAGTGCTTTACCGCCGCCGCGCGCTACGCAGGTCAGCGGATCTTCTGCGACTACCACCGGAATACCGGTCTCTTCCATCAGCAGACGATCCAGGTTACGCAGCAGCGCACCGCCACCGGTCAGCACCATACCGCGCTCGGAGATGTCAGACGCCAGCTCCGGCGGGCACTGCTCCAGCGCGACCATCACGGCACTGACGATACCGGTCAGTGGCTCCTGCAGCGCTTCCAGGATTTCATTCGAGTTCAGCGTAAAGCCACGCGGCACGCCCTCAGCCAGGTTACGGCCGCGCACTTCGATCTCGCGCACTTCGTCACCCGGATAAGCAGAACCGATCTCATGCTTGATACGCTCAGCGGTGGCTTCACCAATCAGCGAGCCGTAATTACGGCGCACGTAGTTAATGATAGCTTCATCAAAGCGATCGCCACCAATACGCACAGAAGAAGAGTAAACCACGCCGTTCAGGGAGATAACCGCGACTTCGGTCGTACCGCCACCGATATCCACCACCATCGAGCCGGTCGCTTCTGACACTGGCAGACCCGCGCCGATTGCCGCGGCCATGGGTTCTTCAATCAGGAACACTTCACGGGCACCGGCGCCCTGCGCCGATTCGCGGATGGCACGGCGCTCAACCTGGGTCGCACCGACCGGCACGCACACCAGCACGCGTGGGCTGGGGCGCATAAAGCTGTTGCTGTGCACTTGCTTGATGAAGTGCTGGAGCATTTTTTCAGTCACGAAGAAGTCGGCGATAACGCCATCTTTCATCGGACGGATAGCTGCGATGTTACCCGGCGTACGGCCAAGCATCTGCTTTGCATCATGACCAACAGCCGCTACGCTCTTTGGGGAGCCGGCGCGATCCTGACGAATGGCAACCACAGAAGGCTCGTTCAGCACGATGCCTTGTCCTTTTACGTAAATCAGGGTATTCGCGGTACCCAGGTCAATGGACAAGTCATTGGAAAACATGCCACGAAATTTTTTAAACATACTAAGGGATAATCCTGCAAGCTGGGGGCGGAAAATAAAATCCGCCTACTTTACCAACCACGCGAAGCCGCTACAAGGCGCAAAAACGTTCTGCTTCGGTGAAAAACCAGGCTGAATAATTTTTCGCGGCGGTGCTGCCGTCCGACACCGGCGTTAAACGGCGCTAAGCTGCCGCTCTAAACGCAAATTCACCCGCCGGTCGCGGGTGAATTCCGACATAAAATCTAACATTTCCCGCCGCCGATCGCGCCGGCTGCGCACGGCATAAAGGCGAAAAATAGCCGCCTGCTGCCGTATCTGTGGCTGACGCGCTAAATCCGGTAACGTTGCGAGTGTTTCTTCACGTTACTGTTCACCGGCAGCGAAGGAGCAAAAAAGTCGCCCTGGCCGCCCGCGACGCCCAGCCCGGCCAGCGTTTGCCACTCCGCGCGCGTGCGTACACCGGCGGCAAAGACTTTGGTGGGCGTGGATTTACACACTTCCAGCAAACTTTGCACGAACAGCTGATTTTCTGTACGGCGCTCAATGTTGCGAATCAGACCCGGGTCGAGCTTGATCAGCTCAATCGGGAACTGCTTGATGTAAGCGCTACTCACCACCGTTAATCCGGCCTGATCTACCGCAATCCGACAGCCAAACGCGGTCAGCATACGGAAAACCGGCACTAAACGATTGATGTGTTGACAAACATCCGCCTCAGCAAGTTCAAATAAAAATCGTTTTCTTTGCGATTTACTGCACTGCAGCAGCAATTTTTGCAGCCAGCGCTGGAACGGCCGTTGCAGCAGCGAATCGATATTCACCGGCAGCGCCAGCGTTTCATCCGGCCAGACCTCCGACAGCGCCGCAATACGCATGACCAGCTGGCGATCCCAGCTGTCGGCCATGCCAAGCTGCAGCACCAGCGGCATGAATTCTGCCGACACCACCTCTTTATCGCCGTCGAACACGCGCGCCAGCATTTCACGGTGATGCACTTTGCCGTCCAGCAGCACCGCCGGTTTCTGGTACAGACGCGGGCCGCCGCGGTTCACGGTGTTTTCCAGCAGGGTGCGCCAGCGCACGCTGCCGCGCCCCATCTCCAGCGTATTGCCCTCGCCCACCGACCAGTTGTTGCCGCCCTGCAGCGCCGCCCGCCGCGTGGCCAGTTCGACATTCTCCATCACCTGCGACACCGACTCGCCGCTGCGCCAGGCGCTGATGCCAATGTGGATCAGATCATCGCGATCCACCATGCGCATCGGCGGCAGCGAATCCACCGCGTTGATCAGCTGGTCGGCAATGCTGTTGGCCTCTTTCAAAGTGCGGTGCGGCAGCAGTACGGCAAAGTCGCTGCGGAAATAGCGCGCCAGCAGCGCACCCGGATAGCGCAGCACGAAGGTGGAGAGCATGTTTACCAGGTCGAACAGGTATTCATCGACCAGCGTCGGTCCGAGGGTTTCATGCAGGGTATCGAGGTCCGGCAGCCGCACCATCATCACCACACCGTGCGTACCAACGTCTTCCTGGTCTTCCAGCAACGTGGCCAGCTGGTTATCGAAAAACAGGCGATTATTCAGGCCGGTACGCGAATCCTGCGCGGCAAAGGTGCGGATTAAGGTGTCGATACGCAGACGCTGCTCGCCGGCTTCCTGTAAATCCCCCAGCAGCAGATCGATAGCGCGGCTGGCTTTCGGCGGCCATTCGGCGATGGTATCGCTGCGTGGCGCGCGCTCGCCGGCCAGAATGCGCTCCGCGCGCGCCTCCAGCCGCTCCATATGCTGCCAGCGGCGGTTAAGCCAGCGGTGCGTCATCACCAGCAGTGCCGACATGATCGCCACCACCGTCAGCAGGATAATCAGCGTGTAGGCACCGGTGAACGAGCGGAACCAGGTTTTGGCGGGATCGAGCACCACCACGCGCAGCGCCATGCCCGGCGCGTGCACCAGCGGCACATCCAGTTGAATGAAACGGTTGGGCTCGTCTTCCAGCATCGGATTTTCATGACGCGCGAGGCGGAACAGCACGGTATCATCGTGATGCAGTTCCAGCTGTTCGGCATTGATGACGGGCATCAGGCGCGTCAGCCACTGCGTCAGTTCCTGCGGTGACTGGCTGGCCAGCGCTTTATCGACTTCCGTCGCCAGCGTCTGCACACGGTTCTCTACGCGCTGCTGCGACAGCCAGATAAAACTAAAAGCGCAGCCTACCAGCATCAGTAACATCGCCAGTAAGCTTAATAAGGTAATAAACGCAGAAAACTTGGTTGTTAATCGCATCCCTGTGCCTGTATCACTGCGGTTTATGAACGCCAGCCCACGGTTCGCGCCAGCCGCGCTGGTGCAAACCTGAGCAAATTATCACAATTACCGATCCAAATCAGCGCCCGCCCGGCGCCGGTTTCGCCATCCTGCGGCGCGAGTATAACGTCAAAGTGTGAAGCGCTGGCTTCCGGGGCGGCTTTTTCGTCCTATTCTCAACAGAACGCACCGGCCAGGAAATTTCACATTTTGCCAGCGAAAGTGGCGCGCCGGGCAGCGTTTGATCATGCTAGCTGCAGTTAATCGATTTGCCGGAGAACGCCATGAAGCGCACGCACATCCTTACCGAAGCCGATGTTACGCCGGAAAGCATTTTTAATCTGCGCCGCCGCCAGGTGCTGAAAGCGCTGGGGCTTGGCGCTGCCGCGGCCAGTCTGCCCGGCGGCGCACAGGCCGATGTGCTGAGCTGGTTTAAGGGCAATGACAGGCCGCCGGCGCCTGCCGGACGCGATCTGCAGTTCAGTAAACCGGCCCAGTGGCAGGCGGACCTGCCGCTGACACCGTTTGATAAAGTCGCTGGCTACAACAACTTCTACGAATTTGGTCTCGACAAAGCCGATCCTGCCGCCAATGCCGGCACGCTGAAAACTGACCCGTGGCAATTGCGCATTGAGGGCGAAGTGGCGAAGCCGATGACGCTGGATATGGACGACATCTTCAAACGCTTCGCCATGGAGCAGCGTATCTATCGCATGCGCTGCGTTGAAGCCTGGTCGATGGTGATTCCCTGGGTAGGCTTTGAACTCAACAAGCTGCTGAAGCTGGCTGAACCCACCAGCAATGCCCGCTATGTCGCCTTCCAGACGCTATACGCGCCCGATCAGATGCCGGGACAAAAGGACCGCTTTATCGGCGGCGGGCTGGATTATCCCTATGTTGAAGGCTTGCGGCTGGACGAAGCGATGCATCCGCTGACGCTGCTCAGCACCGGCGTTTACGGCAAAGCGCTGCCGCCGCAAAACGGCGCGCCGATTCGCCTGACGGTGCCGTGGAAATATGGCTTTAAAGGGATTAAGTCGATCGTCAAAATTACCCTGACGCACGATCGTCCGCCTACCACCTGGAGCCAGATCGCCGCTAATGAGTATGGCTTCTACGCTAACGTGAATCCGCACGTCAACCACCCGCGCTGGTCGCAGGCGACTGAGCGCTTTATCGGTGCGGGCGGCATTCTCAAGGTGGAACGCCAGCCGACGCTGCTGTTCAACGGTTATGCTAAAGAGGTGGCCTCGCTGTATCGCGGTCTCGATTTACGGGAGAACTACTGAGTGCGCCTGACATTACGCCACGTTACGCTGCTGAAAGTGGTGCTGCATCTGGCGGCGTTTCTGCCGCTGGTGTACCTGTTTCTGGCGGCAAATCAGGGCTGGCTGAGCGCCGATCCGGCGAAAGATATCCAGCATTTTACCGGCCGCATGGCGCTGAAGCTGCTGCTGGCGACGCTGCTGGTGAGCCCGCTGACGCGTTATCTGAAGCAGCCGCTGCTGATTCGTACCCGCCGGCTGCTCGGCCTGTGGTGCTTTGCCTGGGCCTGTCTGCATCTCACCAGCTACTATCTGCTGGAACTGGGTTACGATCATCTGCGATTACTCGGCAGTGAGATTGTCTCGCGCCCCTATTTGTTACTGGGCATGATCAGCTGGATTATTCTGTTTGCTCTCGCCATCACCTCTTTTCAGCGCGCCCAACGCAAACTGGGACGCCGCTGGCAAACGCTACACAACGGCATCTATCTGGTCGCGATCCTCGCGCCTGTCCACTATCTTTGGTCAGTGAAAGTGCTGTCACCGCAGCCGTGGATTTATGCGCTACTGGCGCTGGCGCTGTTAGGCTGGCGTTACAATAAGTTGCGTAAACTTCTGCGCCGATAATTCCCGCAAGGTTGTTTTCCTGCTGCGAGATCTGTTAAAAGGTGTGGCCTTCGGGCCTCGCCGGATCAACTTCGCAGATAAGACCAGTATTTTGCTGCGAATTGCCTCGAAACGGATATAATGCCCGGCTTTATTGCAAGCGAAGTCTTCTTTTTCACTCTGAAGAGTGACAAATGAAGGATGTCGCGGTATTTTACGCGATGCCTCACTGATTGCAGGAGATAGCCGCAAGATGGCGCATAAATTTCACATACTGCTGTTAAACGGACCCAACCTGAACCTGTTGGGAACGCGCGAGCCTGACAAGTATGGTCACACGACGCTGGCGCAGATTGTCAGCGATCTGACGCAACAGGCCGACCAGCACCATGTGAAATTGAGTCATTTGCAATCGAATGCGGAATACCAGCTGATTGATCGTATTCACGAAGCCCGCGGCAACGTCGATTACATCATCATCAACCCGGCTGCGTTTACGCACACCAGCGTTGCCCTGCGCGATGCGCTGTTGGCGGTTAGCATTCCTTTTATTGAGGTGCATCTCTCTAATGTGCATGCACGCGAACCGTTCCGACATCACTCCTATCTTTCCGATGTATCTGCCGGCGTCATCTGCGGACTGGGCGCCGACGGCTACTCGTGGGCTTTACAAACGGCCGTAAAACGCCTGTCACATTCCAATTAAACAGAGTACGGAACCACACTCATGGATATTCGTAAAATTAAGAAACTGATCGAACTGGTTGAAGAGTCCGGCATCGCTGAGCTGGAAATCTCTGAAGGCGAAGAGTCGGTTCGCATCAGCCGTTCACCTGCCAATGTCGGTTACCCAATGATGCAGCAGGCTTATGCTGTTCCGACTCCACAGCCTGCGCTGGCTGCTGCGGTTGCACCTGCTGCTGCGCCTGTCGCTGCAGAAGCGGCTAAACCTGAAGTCAGCGGCCACATCGTGCGTTCGCCGATGGTCGGTACCTTCTATCGCACCCCAAGCCCGGACGCCAAAGCGTTTGTGGAAGTGGGTCAGAAAGTGAACGCTGGCGACACCCTGTGCATCGTTGAAGCGATGAAAATGATGAACCAGATCGAAGCCGATAAATCCGGCGTTGTGAAGGCGATCCTGGTGGAAAGCGGCCAGCCGGTTGAATTCGACGAGCCGCTGGTCGTCATCGAATAACGAGGCGAAGCATGCTGGATAAAATTGTCATTGCTAACCGTGGTGAGATTGCGCTGCGCATTCTGCGTGCCTGTAAAGAACTGGGCATCAAGACTGTGGCGGTACACTCCACGGCAGACCGCGACCTGAAGCACGTGCTGCTGGCGGACGAAACCGTCTGCATCGGCCCGGCGCAGTCGGTCAAAAGTTATCTTAATATCCCGGCGCTGATCTCCGCCGCCGAAATCACCGGCGCGGTTGCGATCCACCCGGGCTACGGCTTCCTCTCTGAGAACGCCGATTTCGCCGAGCAGGTTGAGCGCTCTGGCTTTATCTTCATCGGTCCGAAAGCCGACACCATTCGCCTGATGGGCGACAAAGTGTCAGCGATCAACGCGATGAAAAAAGCCGGCGTACCGACCGTACCAGGCTCCGACGGTTCGCTGACCGACGACATGGAGAAAAACCGTGCCATCGCCAAGCGCATCGGCTACCCGGTGATCATCAAAGCCTCTGGCGGCGGCGGCGGTCGCGGTATGCGCGTTGTGCGCAGCGACAAGGATCTTGAGCAGTCCATCAACATGACGAAAGCGGAAGCCAAAGCGGCTTTCAACAACGACATGGTGTACATGGAGAAATTCCTCGAGAATCCACGCCACATCGAGATTCAGGTTCTGGCCGACGGTCAGGGCAACGCCATCTATCTGGCCGAACGTGACTGCTCCATGCAGCGCCGCCACCAGAAAGTGGTCGAAGAAGCGCCAGCACCGGGCATCACGCCAGAACTGCGTCGCTACATCGGCGAGCGCTGCTCTAACGCCTGCGTGGAGATCGGCTATCGCGGTGCCGGTACGTTCGAGTTCCTGTATGAAAACGGTGAGTTCTACTTCATCGAGATGAACACCCGTATTCAGGTGGAACATCCGGTCACCGAGATGATCACCGGCGTCGACCTGATCAAAGAGCAGCTGCGTATTGCTGCCGGTCAGCCGCTGTCAATCAAACAGGAAGATGTGGTGGTGCGCGGTCATGCGGTCGAGTGCCGTATCAACGCCGAAGACCCGAACACCTTCCTGCCGAGCCCGGGCAAGATCACCCGTTTCCACGCGCCAGGCGGTTTTGGCGTGCGCTGGGAATCGCACATCTATGCCGGCTACAGCGTGCCGCCGTATTACGACTCAATGATTGGTAAGCTGATCACCTACGGCGAAAACCGTGACGTGGCTATCGCGCGCATGAAAAATGCGCTGGCGGAACTGATCATCGACGGCATCAAGACTAACGTCGATCTGCAGATGCGCATCATGACCGACGAAAACTTCCAGCAGGGTGGTACTAACATCCACTATCTGGAGAAAAAACTCGGCCTGCACGAGAAGTAAGCGCAGCGCAGAGCAATGCAGAGGCCGGTTAAACCGGCCTTTTTCATTTTTGTTGCCTTTGAGGTTGCATGATGGATGGGCGTTTTTTGCAAGCTAACAAAGAGGCGCGCTGGTCGCTGTACCTGACGCTGGCGTACCTCGCCGTCTGGGGCGTGTCCGCATGGCTCGGCGGCACACAAAGCGGTTTCACCGGTTTACCGCGCTGGTTTGAGTTCTCCTGCGTGTTCGCGCCCGTGCTATTCATTGGCCTGTGCTGGCTGATGGTGCGCGTGGTGTTCCGCGATATGTCTCTGGAGGACCACGATGGAAACTGAAATCATTCTGCCACTGCTGGCCTATCTGGTGCTGATTGCCGGGCTGTCGGTGTTTGCCATGCGCAAACAGCGCCACGGCAACTTCCTGAGTGAGTATTTCCTCGGCAGTCGCTCGATGGGCGGTTTTGTGCTGGCGATGACCATCACCACCACTTACATCAGCGCCAGCTCATTTATTGGCGGGCCGGGCGCGGCGTATAAATACGGCCTGGGCTGGGTACTGCTGGCGATGATCCAGGTGCCGGCGGTCTGGCTGTCGCTCGGCGTGCTGGGCAAAAAATTCGCGATTCTGGCACGACGCTACAACGCGGTGACGCTCAATGACATGCTGTATGGCCGCTACCGCAGCCCGCTGCTCATCTGGCTGGCCAGTATCAGCCTGCTGGTGGCGTTTATTGGTGCCATGACGGTACAGTTCATCGGCGGCGCGCGCCTGCTGGAGACGGCCGCCGGTATTCCTTATGACACCGGGCTGCTGATTTTTGGCGGCACCATCGCACTGTATACCGCGTTTGGCGGCTTTCGCGCCAGCGTGCTCAACGATGCCATGCAAGGGCTGGTGATGCTGATTGGCACCTTCCTGCTACTGTTTGCCGTCATCCATCAGGCAGGTGGACTGGCAACGGCGGTCACCAAACTGCGCAGCATTGATCCGCAGCTGGTGTCACCGGAAGGCGTCGGCAACGTCATCAATCCGACCTTCCTCAGCTCGTTTGCCGTGCTGGTGTGCTTTGGCGTGATTGGGCTGCCGCATACCGCCGTGCGCTGTATTTCCTACAAAGACAGCAAAGCGCTACACCGCGGTATCATCCTTGGCACCATCGTGGTGGTGATCCTGATGCTCGGCATGCATCTGGCCGGCGCACTCGGCCGCGCGGTACTGCCGAATCTGGCAATTCCGGATCGCGTGATCCCGACGCTGATGATCACCGTGCTGCCACCGATGGCGGCTGGCGTGTTCCTCGCGGCGCCAATGGCGGCGATCATGTCGACGATTAATGCGCAGCTGCTGCAATCGTCCGCTACGCTGATCAAAGATCTTTACCTGCGTATCGCGCCGCAGCACAGCGAGAACGAGGCGCGTCTGCGGCTGCTCTCCGGCACCATCACCTTTGTGCTCGGTCTGCTGCTGCTGCTGGCGGCCTGGAATCCGCCAGATATGATTATCTGGCTCAACCTGCTGGCGTTCGGTGGCCTTGAAGCGGTCTTTCTGTGGCCGCTGGTGCTGGGACTGTACTGGGAGCGCGCCAATGCGGCGGGCGCCATCAGTGGCATGGTGGTGGGGGCCGGATGCTATACGCTGCTTGCCAGCCTGAAAATCGAACTGTGGGGCTTTCACCCTATCGTGCCATCGTTGACATTAAGCCTGCTGGCCTTCCTGGTGGGTAATCTGTTCGGCAGCGCGCCTGATGCTCGCGATGCTGCCCTGGAATAAAAGAGAAACGCTATGCCATGGATTCAAATCAAAATTAACAGCACCGGCGAGCACGCCGAAACCCTCAGTGATGCGCTGATGGACGCCGGTGCGGTGTCGGTCACCTTTCAGGACACGCACGACAACCCGGTGTATGAGCCGCTGCCCGGTGAAACCCGCCTGTGGGGCGATACCGATGTGACTGGCCTGTTCGACGCGGAAACCGCCATGGACGACGTAGTGGCCGAACTGAGCCAGCATCCGCTGCTGGGATCGGGTTTCCGCCATAAGATCGAACAAATCGAGGATAAAGACTGGGAGCGCGAATGGATGGATAACTTCCATCCGATGCGCTTCGGTGAACGCCTGTGGATCTGCCCCAGCTGGCGCGACGTGCCGGATCCGGATGCGGTTAACGTGATGCTTGATCCCGGTCTGGCCTTTGGTACCGGCACCCATCCCACCACGTCGCTGTGTCTGAGCTGGCTGGATGGTCTCGATCTGCAGGGCAAAACGGTGATCGATTTCGGCTGTGGCTCCGGCATTCTGGCCATCGCCGCGCTGAAACTCGGCGCAGCTCAGGCGATCGGCATTGATATCGATCCGCAGGCGATCCAGGCCAGCCGCGATAACGCGGAGCGCAACGGCGTGGCCGACCGCCTGTCGCTGTATCTGCCGCACCAGCAGCCGGAAAACCTGCAGGCGGATGTGGTGGTCGCCAATATCCTCGCCGGTCCGCTGCGTGAACTGGCGCCGCTGATTGGCGTGCTGCCGAAAGCCGGCGGCCATCTCGGTCTGTCCGGCGTGCTGGCCAGCCAGGCGGAAAGCGTGTGTGAAGCCTATGCGGAGCGCTTTGCGCTGGACGCCGTGGCGGAAAAAGAGGAGTGGTGTCGCATCACTGGCGTGCGCCGCTAACCGACGAATGGGCCAGCAACTGCTGGCCCGATTTCCCCCGCCTGAGACCTGTCTCAAATCCCCGCCAGCCCCGTTTTCCTGCCGTTTCTTTACATTGAAATCAGTAGACTGCTGCACCAGGCGATAGCGCTATCCCTGTTAACCGTGCCGTGCGCGGCACATAACATTGATATATCGCTTAGTGAATAAATGATGATGAAAAGCAAACACACACTGATCGCTCTGCTGCTGGCAGCAGCGCCTTTTGCTCACGTTCAGGCTGCCGCCTGGGATTACGCACAGCCACAGCAGTGGGGCGACCTGTCCCCTGATTTTCACGTCTGCAAGCAGGGCGTGAATCAGTCACCGATTGATATTCGCCAGGCGCTGCATGCCAGTCTGCCGGCGCTGACGCTGGAACTGCAGGCGCGCCAGGCCGCCATTGTTAATAACGGCCACACCGTGCAGATCAACCTGCAGCAGGGCGATACGCTGACGCTGGACGGCGAGACCTTCACGCTGAAGCAGTTTCACTTCCACACCCCGAGCGAAAACCTGATCGACGGCAAACGCTATCCGCTTGAGGGCCACTTTGTATTCAGTGACGAGCAACAGCAGCTGGCGGTAATCGGGGTAATGTTCGAAGCCGGTGCGGCAAATCCGGTGCTGACGACGCTGCTGGATACGCTGCCGGCGCAGGTCAATCAGCCGGCTACGCTGCAGCAGGATGTCGATATTACGCCACTGCTACCCGCCGATCGCCGTTACTACCGCTTCAGCGGTTCACTCACCACGCCACCGTGCAGTGAAGGCGTGCGCTGGCTGGTGATGAAGCAACCGGTAACGGCTTCCGCACAGCAGCTGCAGGCGTTTAGCGCGGTGCTGGGTGAACACGGTAACAGCCGCCCGGTGCAGCCGCTCAATGGCCGGCTGGTGGTTGAGTAACGAAATACTCACTAAACGTAAATAAACCGTTCACTTTTCAATCAAATCACCGCCATTTCTCTTGCCGATTCGCGGAAGTGGCGGTTTTTATGTTGTGATTCAGCGCATATTTTTGGAAAAACTTTTGCTCACAATTTCAGCGTATTTTTGTAATACACTGAATTTAAACAAGTAATGATCAATACCCCGCTGCTAAGCCCCATTTCCCTGATCTTAAACGGCGAATTGTTCAAAGTTTGGCCTTTCATCTTCCGGAAAAAATGCGTAATATACGCCGCCTTGCGAACAGTTAGGGTCACTTCTTTTTCATGCGCATTGGACATCACCAGCTACGTAATCGACTCATCGCTGCGCCTATGGCCGGAGTTTCCGACAAGCCATTTCGCACCCTGTGTTATGACAACGGCGCCGGTATGACTGTCTCCGAGATGCTGTCATCGAACCCGGAAGTCTGGGCCAGTGACAAATCGCGTTTGCGTATGGTGCATAGTGACGAGCCCGGTATTCGCGCCGTGCAAATTGCGGGTTGCGATCCCGATGAGATGGCCGCCGCCGCGCGCATTAATGTTGCGTCCGGTGCACAGGTTATCGACATCAACATGGGCTGCCCGGCTAAAAAAGTGAATCGTAAGATGGCAGGTTCAGCGCTGCTGCAGCATCCGCAGCTGGTGGAGTCAATCCTCCGTGCGGTGGTGAACGCAGTCGATGTACCGGTTACGCTGAAGATTCGCACCGGCTGGGACAAAGAAAATCGTAATTGTGTAGAGATTGCCCAATTGGCTGAACGCTGTGGTATTCAGGCCCTGACCATTCATGGCCGCACGCGCGCCTGTTTGTTTGAAGGGCAAGCTGAATACGACAGCATTCGGACAGTTAAGCAGAGCGTCGCTATTCCGATTATCGCGAATGGTGACATTACTGACCCGCACAAAGCCAGGGCAGTGCTCGACTACACCGGAGCCGATGCTCTGATGGTGGGACGCGCTGCTCAGGGAAGACCGTGGATCTTCCGGGAAATCCAGCATTATCTGGACACAGGGGAGCTGCTGGCACCGAAGCCGCTGGCTGAAGTGAAGCATATGCTGATTGGACACATACGGGAGCTGCACGACTTTTACGGTCAGCGCAAGGGATACCGTATTGCCCGAAAACACGTTTCCTGGTATTTGCAGGAAAGTGCCCCTGACGACCAGTTTCGGCGCACATTCAACGCCATAGAGGATGCCAGCGAACAGCTGGAGGCGTTGGAGGCATACTTCGAAAATCTTGCGTAAACGAAATAAAGAGCTGAAAGAACTATGTTCGAACAACGCGTAAATTCTGACGTACTGACCGTTTCTACCGTTAACTCACAGGATCAGGTGACGCAAAAGCCTCTGCGTGATTCGGTTAAACAGGCACTGAAGAACTATTTTGCTCAACTGAACGGTCAGGATGTAAGTGACCTGTATGAGCTGGTACTGGCTGAAGTCGAGCAGCCTCTGTTGGACATGGTGATGCAGTATACCCGTGGCAACCAGACCCGCGCTGCCCTGATGATGGGCATCAACCGCGGTACGCTGCGTAAGAAGCTGAAAAAATACGGCATGAACTAAGCGTTCTGGTTCCTTGCTGCGATAACGCCAGCCTTTGGGCTGGCGTTTTTGTTGCTGCTATTTGTGCGTTAACACCGCGTGAAACGATTATCGTCAAAATGGTAACGATAGTTGCAATCGCCGGCGTGATAGCTCATCTCTCTCAGGGCCGCTGCCCTGCCCTGTTTTTGCGCAGAAAAAAACCTCCCGCTCGCCCCTCAGCCCGCTTTGTTTGTGATCCTGAACCGCTTCAGCGGTAATTCCACTTTGCCGTACACCTGTTCATGAGCGTTAGCTCACACTGCTTCCATATAGTGAAACTTTTTGCACTATTTGTGATCGTGGCGACTCGTCATGCTGCCTTTTGGTGCGCGATAGTAGCGACAACTTTCCGGATACGTCCGTTTATTAAAAGATCTTTCCAGTGAATTCAGGATTCTGCAAACCTGGCATCAGCTTTGCAGTGTCGTGGATGGCTAAACGCCACAGAAAGAAATAAGCGCACAGTAAAGTGCGCGCAAACATAACAACACACGATCTCGCCACACAGGATGCTTTATGAAAAAGATGATGCTTTCCACCCTGATTGCTGCCGCCTCGCTGTTCGCCATGACCCAGCAGGCGCACGCAGGCACCACGCTGGACGCCATTAAGAAGAAAGGGTTTATACAGTGCGGTATCAGCGATGGTCTGCCAGGGTTCTCCTACGCTGACGCCAGCGGCAAATTCACCGGTATCGATGTTGACGTGTGCCGCGCCGCTGCCGCTGCGGTCTTCGGCGATGCCAGCAAAGTAAAATACACCCCGCTGACCGCCAAAGAGCGCTTCACTGCGCTGCAGTCAGGCGAGGTGGATATCCTGTCGCGTAACACCACCTGGACCTCATCACGTGATGGCGGCATGGGCTTCCTGTTCGCCGGCGTAAACTATTATGACGGCATCGGCTTCCTGACCCATAAGAAAGCCGGTCTGAAAAGCGCCAAAGAGCTGGATGGTGCCACCGTGTGTATCCAGGCCGGTACCGATACCGAGCTGAACGTGGCCGACTACTTTAAAGCTAACAAAATGCAGTATACGCCGGTCACCTTCGACCGCTCTGATGAGTCCGCTAAAGCGCTGGATAGCGGCCGCTGCGATACCCTCTCTTCTGACCAGTCACAGCTGTATGCGCTGCGCATCAAGCTGGGCAAGCCGGATGACTTTATCGTACTGCCAGAAGTGATTTCGAAAGAGCCGCTGGGCCCGGTCGTGCGTCGCGGTGATGATGACTGGTTCACCATCGTGAAATGGTCGCTGTTCGCCATGCTGAATGCGGAAGAGATGGGCATCAGCTCGAAGAACGTTGATGAGATGGCGGCGAAGCCAACCACGCCAGATATGGCACACCTGCTGGGCGCAGAGGGTGATTTCGGTAAAGACCTGAAGCTCGACAACAAGTGGGCGTACAACATCATCAAGCAGGTTGGCAACTATCAGGAAGTGTTCGATCGTAACGTTGGTAAAGACAGCGCGCTGAAAATTGCACGCGGCCAGAATGCGCTCTGGAACCAGGGCGGCATCCAGTACGCTCCACCAGTGCGTTAATTGTCTCCTGCCAGTCGGGCACCGCATCCTGCGGTGCCCACGCGTATTCTTCACTGAGGTTTTAACATGTCGCAACGCCCAACCGTGAAAAGGGATTTTTCGTTCGGTAATCCTACGGTTCGCGCCTGGCTTTACCAGATTGTCGCGATTGTGGCGGTGTTTGCTGTGGTGGGTTATCTGATCCACAACACGGTGATCAACCTTGCCAATCGCGGTATCACCTCCGGCTTTGGCTTTCTTGAGCGCAATGCCGGTTTCGGCATCGTCCAGCATCTGATCGATTACAGCGAAGGCGATACCTACGCGCGCGTGTTTATGGTCGGGTTAACCAACACCCTGCTGGTCTCCGCGCTCTGTATTGTCTTCGCCTCCATCCTCGGCTTCGCCATCGGTCTGGCGCGCCTGTCGGATAACTGGCTGCTGCGCAAGCTGTCGACCATTTATATCGAGACGTTCCGTAATATCCCGCCGCTGCTGCAAATCTTCTTCTGGTACTTTGCCGTGCTGCGCAATCTGCCGGGCCCGCGTCAGGCGCTGAACGCGTTCGATCTGGCTTTTGTCAGCAACCGCGGTTTGTATATACCGTGGCCGGAGTATGCACCCGGCACCTGGCCATTCCTGATCGCGCTGGCGATTGCCATCGCCGCCAGCGCCGCGCTGTTCCGCTTTAACCGCAAGCATCAGCTGAAAACCGGTCAGCTGCGCCGCACCTGGCCCGCTGCGGCCGGTTTAATTGTGCTGCTGCCGCTGATCGCCCATACGCTGTTTGGTGCCGCCACGCACTGGGATGTGCCCGAGCTGCGCGGTTTCAACTTCCGCGGTGGCTTTGCCATGATTCCGGAACTGGCAGCGCTGACGCTGGCACTGTCGATCTACACCTCTTCCTTTATTGCTGAGGTGATTCGCGCCGGGATTCAGTCAGTACCGCATGGTCAGAGCGAAGCGGCACGTTCGCTCGGGCTGCCCAACCCGGTTACGCTGCGTCAGGTGATCATTCCGCAGGCGATGCGCGTGATTATCCCGCCGCTCACCAGCCAGTACCTTAACATCGTAAAAAACTCCTCGCTGGCGGCCGCGATCGGCTATCCGGATATGGTGTCGCTGTTTGCCGGCACCGTACTGAATCAGACCGGCCAGGCAATTGAAACCATTGCCATCACCATGGCGGTTTATCTGATTATCAGTCTGCTCATTTCGCTGCTGATGAACCTCTATAACCGCAAAATTGCGCTGGTTGAGCGTTAAGAGAACGGAACCATTATGTCTGTGACCACACACGAAACGCCGCCGGTGTCGGGCAATCCACTGGGTAAAGCCTGGCTCTGGGCGCGTAAAAACCTGTTCTCCAGCTGGCTGAATACGCTGCTCACGTTACTCAGCCTGTGGATTATCTGGAGCGTTATCCCGCCGGCGCTGAACTGGTTGATCTTCCAGGCTAACTGGATTGGCGAAACCCGTGCGGACTGTACGAAAGCGGGCGCCTGCTGGGTCTTTATCCACGCACGCTTTGGCCAGTTCATGTACGGGCTCTATCCGCATGAGCTGCGCTGGCGCATCAATCTGGCGCTGGTGATTGGCCTGCTGTCGATTGTGCCGATGTTTATCAAATCCATGCCGCGCCGCGGCCGCTATATCGCCTGCTGGGCGGTGATCTATCCGGTCGTCGTCTGGCTGCTGCTGTATGGCGGCTATTTCGGGCTGGACCGCGTGGAAACGCGCCAGTGGGGCGGCCTGACGCTGACGCTGATTATCGCATCTGTCGGCATTGCCGGGGCGCTGCCGCTCGGCATTCTGCTGGCGCTGGGTCGTCGCTCTAAAATGCCGGTGGTGCGTACCCTGTCGGTGATTTTCATTGAGTTCTGGCGTGGCGTACCGCTGATTACCGTGCTGTTCATGTCTTCAGTGATGCTGCCGCTGTTTATGGCGGAGGGCACCACCATCGATAAACTGGTGCGAGCACTGGTTGGCGTGATCCTGTTCCAGTCGGCGTATGTCGCGGAAGTGGTGCGCGGCGGGCTGCAGGCATTGCCGAAAGGCCAGTACGAAGCAGCCGAGTCGCTGGCGCTTAGCTACTGGAAAACCCAGGCGCTGGTGATTTTACCGCAGGCGCTCAAGCTGACCATTCCTGGTCTGGTGAATACCATCATCGCGCTGTTTAAAGATACCAGCCTGGTGATCATCATCGGCCTGTTCGATCTGTTCAGTAGCGTGCAGCAGGCAACCGTCGACCCTACGTGGCTGGGTATGTCGACCGAGGGCTATGTTTTCGCTGCACTGGTCTACTGGATTTTCTGTTTTAGCATGTCGCGCTATAGCCAGTATCTGGAAAAGCGCTTTCACACCGGGCGTAAATCGCACTGAGGTTTTACATGACACAAACTATGACAACGGCGGCCAACGCCATGATGATTACGCTCGAAAACGTGAATAAATGGTACGGGCAATTCCACGTACTGAAAGATATCAACCTGCAGGTGAAACCGCGCGAGCGTATCGTATTGTGCGGCCCTTCCGGTTCCGGTAAATCCACTACCATTCGCTGCATCAACCATCTGGAAGAGCATCAGCAGGGACGGATTGTCGTGGATGGTATTCACCTGAATGATGACGTACGCAATATTGAACGCGTGCGCACTGAAGTCGGCATGGTATTTCAGCACTTCAATCTTTTCCCGCATCTGACCGTCCTGCAGAACTGCACGCTGGCACCAATATGGGTACGCAAGATGCCAAAGAAAGAGGCCGAAGAGCTGGCGATGCACTATCTGCAGCGCGTGCGCATTGCTGAGCATGCCCATAAGTTTCCCGGGCAGCTCTCTGGCGGGCAGCAGCAGCGTGTGGCCATCGCCCGTTCGCTGTGTATGAAGCCGAAGATTATGTTATTCGATGAGCCCACCTCCGCGCTCGATCCTGAGATGGTTAAAGAGGTGCTGGATACCATGATCGGTCTGGCGGAAGACGGGATGACGATGCTGTGTGTGACGCATGAGATGGGCTTTGCGCGTACGGTTGCCGATCGGGTGATCTTCATGGATCGCGGTGAAATCGTGGAGATGGCGCCGCCGGAAGAGTTCTTTGCGAATCCGAAATCCGAGCGGACCCGGGCGTTTCTGTCGCAGGTTATCCACTAAGCGAACCCGATTAGCCGCATCATTCAGCCCTTGCCAGCCTGGCAGGGGCTTTTTTTATGCCTGTGGATTTTATTGAGCGTTTTTATTGAGATAAAGGTCATCGCGGAAAACAAAAAAGCCCTGAACAAATGTTCAGGGCTTTCGTGTTTGATGCCTGGCAGTTCCCTACTCTCGCATGGGGAGACCCCACACTACCATCGGCGCTACGGCGTTTCACTTCTGAGTTCGGCATGGGGTCAGGTGGGACCACCGCGCTGTTGCCGCCAGGCAAATTCTTTTAAACCGAACTCATGCCATAACTGGTGCTGATACCCAGAGTCGAACTGGGGACCTCACCCTTACCAAGGGTGCGCTCTACCAACTGAGCCATATCAGCACACTAAAT